>NZ_CP045482.1:0-360000 GCF_009729015.1 Acidianus ambivalens
CTCTCCTAGTATTGGCAAGACTATTTTATCCCCGTCAAAGTCAAAGAATTTCCTATATTTAGAATTCGAATTTCTTAGAAAGTCGAGCAAGTAAGGATTTTCTAGAGCCATGTGGTTAGGTACAATATCTACTATTATCTTCATTCCTCTTTTTCTTGCTTCCTTACAGAGTTCAAGGAATTTTTCTTCACCGCCTAAATCTTCGCTAACCTTCTTGAAGTCGTAAACGTCGTAACCGTGAGTACTACCTTTCCTTGCTTGTAATATTGGTGACAAATATAACCATTCTACACCTAAATCGTATAAGTAATCCAAGATTGATATTAAGTTAGAAAAATTAAATTCCTTATTTAGCTGTACTCTGTAGCTCACGTTCACACTCTCTTATATATTATTGCTGTTCTTCCTTCAACTTGAATTTCTTGCTCTGCCTTAACTATTTTCTCATTCTCCTTAGGTTCCCTTAAACAACTCCAAGCTACTAACTCCCATTTTTCTCCTAGTTTAGGTATCTTGAATTTTATACTACTCGGACTACCGTTGAGTATCACTAGAAAAGTATCATCTGCTACTCTTTCTCCTCTTTCATTTACTTCGTCCATAGCATCTCCTGATAGGACAAAGGCTATTGTTTGCGTTGGAGAGTTCCAAGTTTTATCATCTATTTCAGTTCCTGCAGGAGAAATCCAGGTTAAATCCTTATAAGGAGAACCGAATAGCTTCCTACCTTGGAAGAACTTCCTCCTCCTAAAAATAGGATGAGCTTTCCTGAAATATATCATCGATTTTACGAAATCTCTAAAAGCCTTTTTCCTTTCATCTAAGTTCCAGTCGTACCAAGAAATTTCATTATCCTGACAAAATGCGTTATTATTACCTTTCTGTGTTCTGCTTAATTCGTCTCCTCCTAATAGCATTGGCACTCCTTGACTTATGAATAAGGTTATCATGAAATTCCTCTTTTGTTTTTCTCTACAAGCTATTACGTTGGGATCTTGCGTTTCTCCTTCAAAACCGCAGTTCCAGCTATAATTTTCATCCATTCCGTCCTTATTATCAAATCCGTTAGCTTCATTATGTTTTTGATTATAGCTTACTAAATCTTGTAATGTAAACCCATCGTGGGAAGTAACGTAGTTAATGCTAGCGAAGGGCGTTCTTCCAGAGCCTTGATAAAGATCTGGAGATCCCATTAATCTGTTTGCTAATTCAGAGTAAAGTATTGGTTCTCCTCTCCAAAACCTCCTTATAGTATCTCTGTACTTGCCGTTCCACTCTGCCCACTGATAAGGGAAATTGCCTACTTGATAGCCTCCTTCTCCTACATCCCAAGGTTCCGCAATTAGTTTTACTCTAGATAGGATAGGGTCTTGTTGAATTGCTACAAAGAAAGTTGATAGCATATTAACGCTGTAAAGCTCTCTAGCTAAAGCTGACGCAAGGTCAAATCTAAAACCATCAACGTGCATTTCTAAAACCCAATAACGTAAGCTATCCATGACCATTTGCAAAACTCTAGGGTGTCTCAAGTTCAATGTATTGCCGGTTCCAGTGAAATCCATGTAATACCTAGGATTTTGGGGATTTAACATGTAATACGACGAATTATCGATCCCCCTGAAGCTCAATGTAGGCCCTAACTGATTTCCCTCTCCCGTATGATTGTAAACAACATCTATTATAACTTCAATTCCAGCAGCGTGGAGTTCTTTAACCATTTTCTTGAATTCTACTACTTGTTTTCCTAAGCAGTCAGTTGCGTAACCGCAATCCGGTGCAAAGTATGCTATTGGATTGTAACCCCAATAGTTAGTTAACCCTTTCTCTACTAGGAATCTATCTCTAACAAATTGTTGTACTGGCATTAATTCTACTGCAGTAATTCCTAAATCCTTAAAATAGGAAATTGCAGATTTAGAGGCTAAGCCGAGGAATTTTCCTCTTATCTTTTCGTCTATGTCGTCCCTTTTTATAGAGAAACCCTTTACATGAGTTTCATAAATTACTGTTTGAGACCAAGGTATCCTTAAACTTAAAGGCTTATCGTCTTCCCAATCAAATTCGTCACTTACAACTACGGACTTTGGAATAAAAGGCGTAGAATCTCTCTCATCAAAGGATAAATCTTGGTTTGGGTCACCTATTTTGTAGCCGAAAAGTGAGTCGTCCCATTTTATAAAACCTGCAACTGCCTTAGCGTAAGGGTCAATGAGAGTTTTATTTTTATTAAACCTTAACCCTTGTTCAGGCTTATATGGACCGTCTACCTTGTAAGCATAAAGTTGTCCTGGCATGATTCCAGGAACACAAACGTGCCAAAGGTCTCCCGTTTTTTCTTTAACTTCTATTACTTCCTTAGGCTCCTTATCATCTGGATGAGAGAAAAGTAATAGTTGTACTGCTGTAGCGTTTTCAGAAAATAGCACGAAATTAGCTCCGTCTTTCGTTAAAGATACTCCTAAAGGATAAGGATGGCCAGGTCTTGTAGGTATTTGCACAAAAGCCATACTAGAATATAATGGTGATCAAAATTAAGTCTCGCTTAAAATTATTCGTGAACTTTCGTTTTAATTCTCAGTAATTTATGCTAAGATAATAAATTGTGATAACCTCAAATTTGCAATGCACAATCGGAGTCTCATGGGCTTCTCGATCCCTATCACGTTCTCATGGGATCGCATTACTGCTAGATTTTGCCTAAACTTATAATAAGCTTTTTCTCCCTTAGTATATGGATATAGGAGCGAATTTTGATGGAAAATCAACGTTCTTCAGAGTATGGGCTCCTTATCACAAGGAGGTATTTTTAGTTCTCTATAAAGATGGGGAAAGAAAAGTAATAAAAATGGAATTAGAGGACGAGGAAAGAGGTTACTTTTCAGTTGAAGTAGATAACGCAAAGGCTGGAGATATGTATACTTACATGATTGGAGGAAAAGAGTATCCAGACCCCGCATCAAGGTTTCAGCCTGAAGGCGTTCAAGGTAAATCCCAAATAGTTGGGAATTTTTCCTGGGACGATGATAACTGGAAAGGAATAGATTTTCCTATAATTTACGAACTGCATGTAGGAGCCTTTGGAGGAGATTTTGAGGGAGTTAAGAGAAAAATGGATTATTTAAAAGAACTAGGAATTACAGCAATAGAATTAATGCCAGTTCACCAATTTGCAGGAAATAGAAACTGGGGTTACGACGGAGTATTACTTTATGCAGTACAAAATAGTTATGGTGGACCTCAAAAGCTTAAGGAATTAGTAAATGAGGCTCATAAGAAGGGTATTGGAGTTATCTTGGACGTAGTTTATAATCACGTTGGGCCAGAAGGAAATTATCTTTCAGTTTTTGGTCCTTACTTTTCTACAAGGTATAAAACTCCTTGGGGGCCTATTTTTAACTTTGACGAAGCTTACAGTGACGAAGTAAGACATTACGTAGTGCAAAATGCTGTTTATTGGATTAAGGAATACCATATTGATGGCCTTAGATTAGATGCTGTGCATAGTATATTTGATAATTCCCCCAAACATATTTTAGAAGAAATAAGAGACGCAGTAAAAGAAGCTAACCCTAAGGCGTTATTAATTGCTGAAAGCGACTTAAACGATCCAAGGATAATATTACCTAAGGATAAGTGCGGTTATTGTATAGATGCTCAATGGTCTGACGATTTTCATCACTCCTTACATGCTTTACTTACAGGGGAAAGGGATTCATATTATGCTGACTTTGGAGAAATTACGAAGTTAGCTAAAGCAATAAAAGATGCTTTTGTTTATGACGGGGTATACTCAAGGTTTAGGAAGAAAACTCACGGTAGGCCAGTAGGTAATTTACCCAGTAATAAATTCGTAGTCTATGCTCAAAATCACGACCAGGTTGGTAATAGGAAGGACGGCAAAAGGTTGATATCCTTAGTGAGAGAAAAAGCGTTAATTGCTCCGTTCCTTTACATTTTGTCTCCTTATATTCCAATGATATTCATGGGCGAGGAATATGGCGAAACTAACCCCTTCCTATTCTTCACTGATTTCTCTGATCCGGAAATAATAAAAGGTTTAAGAGAGGGTAGGAAGAGGGAACTTGGAGAGTATTATTATGATCCTCAGGATTATTCTACGTTTGAAAAATCGAAATTGAGTTGGAAGGTAGATGAGAAAATTCTATCCTTATACAAGGAATTGATAAGACTAAGAAAAGAGTTGTTTAACGACTTTTCTAGAGATGTTGACATAAGGATAGAAGATAATAAGTGCATAATAATTAAGAGAAAGGAGAAATATTTAGTTATAGCTTGTTTTGGTGAAACGTACCTAGATATTAAAGCTAAATCTATAATTACTACTGATGGAATGCCTTCTTCTCTTCCAGGAAAAGTTAATGTTGGAGCGGGAGTTTATGAGGAGTTATGAAGTTTCTTCATAATTGCGTAAAGGTCTTCGTCAATAACGTAATCCTCACTGATGTACCAGAATTTCCATTGGTTAGGAGAGAAAAGCTGTATGTATACTTTATTTTTATCATTTTTAATAACGTTAATTACGTGAATTCCTTCCTCTTCACTTAGGTTAAAAAATATCTTTCTTCCTCCATAATGTTTGAATAGAGCAAAACTTATTTCTTCTTTTAATTCGTCATTTAAATTCAGAATTTTACCTTTAATCACGTGTACTTTAGTTTTTCCGCTTATAGTTTCGCATAGCGAAATTAACTCGCAATTATTTATAACCTCACGTAATCTTTCTTCAGCTTCTTTTTCTATCTCTTGAACTGTTTTAGCCAATTCATCCATTGATTTTGGTAAATCATATTCCACATGAGAAGCTATAGAGCCACAGGAAAAATATAATTTAATTTTTCTCCTAAATTCGCCTCTAATTTTAATCCTGCCGGTGATTCCACTAAAACTGAAAGGCGAATTTGTGTTCACTGTATATACAAAGCAGTTTGAACTTGAGTATTTTTGCAATAGTTTAAAAAGGATACCTTGAATGTAGAATTGTAAGGATAAGTTCATTAATAATAATTTACGGAATAAATTTATTAACATTCAACTCCTGGATATTATGCAGTTAGCAATAGCAGTTCACAGTTCTCTAAACAAAGAATTAGAGGATAAAATAAGGAAATTCTTAGAAAATCTCAAGTGTAACCCAACAATCTTAGTTGGAGGTTATTGGGGAGGCATGAAGGTTGTTGTTGACGAGGCTATAAAAAAGAAGCTTAAAGTGGTAGTTATATTGCCAGAAGAAAGGGAAGACGTAGAACTTCCTCAAGACGTTATAAGAATAAATAGTGGCTGTGAATATAGATGTAGGTCAGTAATTTTAGTAAGATCTTCAAATTTATTAGTTTCATTAGGCGGTGAAGTAGGTACTACTATAGAAATTTTCATGGCCTATGCTATGGGAAAGAGAGCTTTAGTTTTGAGCGATACGGGGTTTTCTACTGATAAGCTAAAAACTGCTTTTCCAGAGTATCTTGATAACAGGAGAGTAATGAAAGTTGAATATTATTCTTCACCAGAAGATCTGGCAAAGGAAGTTTGTAAGCCTATAACTCAAATTAAAACTAATTTTGGTTAATATTCGTAACTACTGAGGTATCTCAGCCTTTCACTAAGAGATGGATGAGTTCTAAACAAACCTCCATTTCCGTAATTGCTTGAAATAATGTCATATTTCATTAAAAGTATCTGTAATTCAGGAAAGTTCTTTAATACGTATGAAGGTAATTTATCGCTTAAGTATGCTATTTTTATTAGTGCAGTCTCTAGGGGTATTGCATAACTTCTATCCTTCTTTACCGCAGTTATGTCTGCTCTTTTCTCGACTCTTCTATGAATAGCAAAAAACAGTGGAAATAAACCGAGGAAGTAGAAAATAATAATTATTGACAGATAACAAGGGAATAAATATATCAAAAAGGAGTATATTGAGTTAATTCCTATTATTGATAATATCAGTACTTCTGGATCGTGATTTTTTAAGTGTGAAATTTCATGTGCAATTACTGCTTCTAATTCTTGATCATTTAATAAGTCTAATAAAGGCGAAGTTACTGCCATTCCTCTGAATAAGATATTGCCAAAAGCTAAAGCATTAGGAAAGTCTACATAAGATATGTATACTCTAGGAGTTTTTACTCCAAATTTTTTTGAAACTTTATCAACTACTTCTACTAATCCTTCTCCTCCTTTTCTCATCTTTAGGAGTGCTATCATTGTAAATGGGGAGATTAAATACCAAAGTCCAAATATCATAATAATTTGAAAGATATAAAAGAACGGTATGCTTACAACTATAGAAGAAACTATTACGTCAATAACTGCAATCGAGGCAAAGGATATTACGTAATATCTTAACCAATATCTAGTTACCATGTGATATTCTTCAAATAAAAGGTAATATTTTTGCCTTAAATTTCTAGCAACTTTTTATGTCAAATCAAAACATTATATACTAATTTTTATTATGTTTATATATTAGTAGATGACTTTAAATTTTCACAGTAGTATATTATATATGGTGATATGAATGAAGGCATTATCAAAGAAAGTTGAGATTGCCTATGATGAGCTTCCAGAGGAATATTTAAAGAACGAGTTCCCAGAAATATACGAAAGCTACAGAAAGAGGAGAGAGATAACTTCTGATTTACTACTCTACTTAAGGAACTAATTGTTTTGGCTAAGTGACTAATTTTTAAGCAAAAAGTATGTCATGCAAATAAATCTTGCAGAAGTCGTTTCTAATATATTTCCTGTCACGAGAGATGAAATTGAACGAATTTATATTAATAAAAATAAATTTATCGTAGTCATATATGATTTTTCCACTTCCAAATCAAGGAAGTATGAAGGAGAACTAAAGAGAAATAAAATAATATTTTGGAGGAATAAAATTAAATTACAGGTACCTCTAAAAGACATCACATTATTAAGAAAACCAATAGAGGTTGGTAAAATACAGAATTTTGAAATATGGGAAATTAAGGGTGATGAAAAGCTACCAAGTTTTCCTTTAGAGGTGCCAGTGATAGTATCATAATTTTTTCCTAATTTCGTTACGAACTTCTTCTTTAAACTTCTTTATTCCTTCCACGTTCCTAGGAGTTAAAACGAATTGTGCATTACCTTCAAAGCTTACTGTAATTCCTACTTTCCCTACCGTCCTCACACCCGTATCTATTTGCAAAACTTCCTTATCCTTATAGCTCTGAATATTATTTATGTTAACGTATTCTCTTTTATCTGATACTAAAACGTGAATATCTACCCCTGGATTTGGATGATATAATATTTCTACAATTTTAGAATCAACGTTAAGTACAAAGGAGTCTATTAATTTTCCTCCCATTTCTATTATTGCCTCTATTACCTTAGTTAGAACCCACTGAGAGTATATTTCTTCACTGTAAGAATTTAGAACCCTAACCCTCTCCTGTGGTATAGGCCTTAGCATTGCGTCAATTTCTGCTTCTATAGTATTAATAACAGGCAATCTTAATCTTAACTTTTGAACACTACTCTTTATTTCCTCCTCAAGTGGAGCAACTCTCCTAAAGGTAAATAATGTCGTCCTTTCAATTCCAAATAATCTAGGTCTTAGCTGTACTAAAGGTGAAGGTGATAAAGTTTTACTTATCATTAAATCAAACGATAAATCCCTTCCTAAAATGTTAGGTCTTGTGAATCTGAAGAGCCTAGGCTTTGGATTATAATTTACATAATATCCATTCGTTATCTCATTTTCTGGGACTTCCCACAATACTAGAGACCTATTTCCTAGCGAAATTGATCCTACTTTTCTTGCTCCTCCAATTTGCGAAACGTGAACTACTTCACTTCCTCTCACGAAGTAGGTAAACCAGCTATCTTCTCCGTAAATCTCTTCCACAGTTATCATGTAAGGTCTGTAAAATATTATATTCAAAGTTTAAACGATTAATTCACGAGAAGGAAATATAGAAGAATATTATTGAAATAAAAAGTAACAAATAGTCTATTAAATGAAAACCTATTTTTACTAAAGAAGTTCTATTTTTCTTACTCATGTATCCTTTCGTTTCCAACGCTATTGCTAAGTTCCTAGAACCTTTAATTATATACACGAATACGGGCAAAATGACTGCTATTAGACCGTAAATTTGGTAAAATAGTCTAATTGGGAGCGGTTTTCCGTAACCTAAACCCCTTAATATAGTCATTTTATATGAGGTTTCCATATTTTGCAGGGCTTGAGGAATTACTTTTACGAAAACTGAAAATATTAACGTTATTGCTAAAGGTATTTTAAGTTCAGAAAAAGCTCTAATTACTTCTGACGTGTTAGTAGTTGCGATAAAAACGAAACCTAAAAGCGTTATATATAACGTCGGAGAATATAGCGAAAACAAAATACCGTGAAACAAGGAAGAGCTAGTTACGACTGTAGAATATCCAAAAATTCTTGCAATCTCACGCGGCCAAGTGTAAATTATACTCCCATAATAATAGAACGAATTAATCTCTACCCATGCTGTAATAAGCAAATACGCTCCTACATAGTAGGCTAGGCATTTGATTTTATTCCTTAATATCAGAAAAATTGTAGAAAGTAGTAAAAAAGGAAAAAGAATTGCTAGAATCAAAATATGTAGCCGAAGAATTGTATAAAATCCTCTGGTTAAAAATGCAAATAATCCTATTTCAAATAATATCTTACTTTCTTACTTAAAGGGTTAACAACAATTTTTCTTCTCTCATATTTAACTATCTCAGCCAAACCACCATAACCTAGTTTTATCATTAAAAATATTGTAACAAAATAAACTATTGGTAATAAGATATACTGTATGTAAATCACAATTCAGTTAAGGCGACGAGAATTAAATATTTTATGAAAGCTTTGATGGTAAGATTTATTAGTTAGACGGCAAAAAGTTTGTATCCGAACCGAAATGGACAGGAAGAAATTACTAGCTTTAACTAACACGAGCATAGGGATTTTCATGGCATTTGCTAATTATAATATGATAATAATTGCCTTACCTGCAATATTTAAAGGCTTGAGCTTTAACCCAACAAGCCCAGACTCTTTAGGATACTTAATTTGGGTAATCTTAGGTTACATGGTTGTCACTGCGTCACTAGTAGTAACCTTTGGGAGAATTTCTGACTTAAAAGGTAGAGCGAGGCTTTATACGATAGGTTTTCTAATATTTGCAATAGCCTCTGCATTATTGGCATCCATTACTTCAACGGGTAATTTAGGAGTAATGGAAATGATAATCTTTAGGCTATTGCAGGGAGTAGGAGGAGGGTTATTAATGGTAAACAGTACTGCAGTGCTTACCGATTACTTCGACAGGAGAGAACTAGGGAAAGCCTTAGGGTTAAATCAAGTTGCAGGTTTAGTAGGAGGGGTTGCAGGTTTAATAATAGGCGGGATCTTATCCATTTATAACTGGAGGTACATCTTCATTTTCAGTGCAGTTGTAGGAATTATAGGGACTATCTGGTCGGCATTAACTCTTAAGGATATTCAAAAACCCATTAAGAGGTCAATAGATGTAATTGGAAATACTTTATTTGCCCTAGGCATTACGATTCTTCTAATTTCAGTAACTTACGGGCTTTTACCTTATAATAACCAACCTCTTGGCTGGAGCAACCCTTGGGTAATTGCCGGGATACTAGTTTCAGTCGGAGTAATAAGCTCTTTCGTCTTTATCGAAAGAAAAGTTAAAGATCCTATGTTTGACCTTTCCTTGTTTAAGAATAGAGATTTCTCTACCTCTAACACTGCGAACATGATAGCGTCATTAGCTAGACAAGGGATTCTATTGATGCTCCTAGTCTTATTACAAGGTATTTGGTTACCTTTACACGGAGTACCTTACTGCGATACGCCGTTTTGGGCCGGAATATATTTAATACCTAATGTTTTAGGATTTGCAGTATTTGGCCCAATTAGCGGTATACTTTCAGATAGATATGGAGGAAAAATGCTTACAAGTCTTGGTTTAACAATTAGCGGTATAGGTTTCCTCTTACTAACATTGCTACCTTACAATTTTAACTTGTACGAATTTTTCGCAATAACTTTTATTCAAGGTGCAGGGATGGGATTATTTACTGCCCCTAACACTGCAGATATGATGGCCTCAGTACCCATTAATAAAAGAGGGGCAGCCTCGGGAATGAGAGCGGCTCTTCAAAATACTGCCTCAGCTTTCAGCGTAGTATTTTACTTTAGCATATTAATTTCAGCAATGACAGGAAGTTTGGATTCCTCAATATCTTCAGCACTCTCCTCATACGGAATTCATGTTAATGCAAGTATCCCTGCCTCAGTTGTAATATTCTCTGCACTATTAGGTTACGATCCTTTATCTGCATTCTCCTCATCTCTTCCGCATTCGATAGCAGTAAAAATTGATAATCCGCAATTCTTCGTGGCGACTATTGCCCCTTCATTTATGAGTTCACTAAGGTTAACACTTTATATTTCCGCCGGTTTACTTTTCATGTCAGCATTAATTTCCGCATTTAGAGAGAGTGGTAGAGTTGGAAGATTGGGAAATAATACTCAAGGGAAACAGGAAACTGAGAGAGCTATTGCAAAAGGAAGCTGAAAAAAGAGGTCTTTCCTATACCGAAGTTTCCACTCTGTATTTTTTAAAGGGTGGAGAAAAGAACGTCAGTAGCTTGGCAGAATTTGTAGGAGTGAATAAGTCTACAATGGTTGAAATTCTTGATAAATTGGAAAATGAAGGAATGATAACCAGAAATAGGGATGAGAAGGATAGGAGAGTTGTTTTAGTTAAAATAACTCAAAAAGGGCTTGAAGAACTTGAGAACGTTAGGCAAGGATATAAGAATTTAATAAAGGACATTCTCTCACGATCAGAAGGTAACATTATAAAATTCTTCCAGATAGTCATAGAAGAAGTATCTGTAAAGGAGAAAGCAAGCAATGTCCAAAAATGAATTTCTATACCTAGCTACAGTGATTTTTACTCTAACTTTTGCAATTAGGGCCTCAAACAATATGTTAATAACAACTATTCCGCTTATTTCTGCATATGTCTTTCATTTCTCCTCAGTTCTAATTGGAATACTTTCCTCAATTATTTCAATATCATCCTTTATCTCAAGCTTTTTTGTTAACTCAAAGTTGGACTACTTGAGAAGGAAAAAATTATTTTTAATATCCTCAGCAACTTATGCAGTAGTTTTTCCGTTATTTTTCATTGCTAACTGCATTTTAGTCTTTATCTTATCTTTTATAGCAGGGTTTTCGTTGGGAATTCTGTTTCCTAATATTATTACGCTCTCGGGGTCATTAAATGATAGAAGAGCTAGCGAAAGAATGCTCGCTTTATACACTACAGCGTTAAGTCTTTCCTTAATAATAAGCCCAGGATTGGAGTCTTTGATTCTTGAAAGATTTACTTTAAGAGAGGCGTTCTTGTTCTTTTCATTTTTTGCGTTTTTAGTACTATTTATTTCATTAAAGGTTAGATTCCCTGGATCTCATGAAAAGGGAGAAATAAGCATAAAAGCTAGAGAAATTTTATTCTCTCCCAGATTTCTGGCACCATTTTTTAACAATTTGATGTACGATATACCCTTTGCATTTATAGAAGTCTTTGGCGGAATATATGCTATAGAATATTTTCATGCTAGCTATTCTATGGCGACGTTTTTGTTTACACTCTATTTTTTAACATCATTTATAGGTAGGACATTATTTACCTTGAGAGCTCCAAGCAACATATTTAGGATAATACTTTTAAACGTAACTCTCAGTTTGATAGGGCTATTTCTAGCTTTCATTTCTTTCAACGTTATTCTTTATATTATTTCCTTACTTATTTTAGGCATACCACACGGTTTGACTTACCCGTCATCACTAGTAATCATTAGGAGGAACTTTAAAGATGAAGAAAGAAGTGCGGCAAATAGTTACTTTACTGGAATTTTACTAGGTTTAGGCGGAATAGTTCCAATAATAATGGGAGGAATTGTCGACTTAATAGGGATAAGATTATCCTTTCTAGCATTGGCTATTGCAGTTCTGGTTTTCTTCTCCTTATTTTTCATTAAACAAAGAGAAATTAAAAATAAGGAATCTTCTTAGCCATTTCATTAAGAGTATTAAATAATTTTTCATCAATGTTAATTTCATTTCCGCTGCTTTTTAATAATTTATCTCCTCTATCTCCCGGCAACGAACCCAGAATTCTTCTCATCAAGTCTATTCCGTGATTATCTTTCTCAGTAAATTTAGGGTTAATAACTATTAGTACTTCACCCTTATTTGGAGGATTCTCTGTATTTAATACTCCTTTAACTTCTGGCCCTACAGCACTCCCTGTTAAGAATGAGGTAAGGAGTTCTAGCGTTAACATTAAATAAAACCCTTTTACTCCACCTAAAGGTAGTAAACCTCCTTTCAAAGCCTCTGTAGGGTCAGTTGTTATTTCTCCTCTCTCATTTACTGCAACTCCGTAAGGAATTTTTTCTCCTTTTCTTTGTGCCTCTATTATTTTACCTCTTGCAGTTAAAGATAAGGCCATGTCTAGGACAACTGGTGGGTTAGAAGGAATTGATATACTTAAAGGAGTTGTTGAAAGTAGTTTTTCAGCTTTTCCCGGGAAAACTACTGCTGGCTCTGCGTTTCCGAACATTATTGCTGAATAACCTTTTTCAGCTAATTTCCTAGTATAATAACCAAGGAAACCTATGTGAGAAGCATTCCTCACTACAACTATGCTTATAGGTTCTTTAAACTCCAGTTCGTTAACTATTTTATTCCACAGTACAATCCCAATACTTCTCCTAGCATCTATCAATAGAGAAGAAGAAGTAGATTTTAATATTTTATAATTTAACTTCTTTTCTATAGTTCCTAATTCTATACCCTTAACTAGAGGAATTAATCTTTGTACGCCGTGAGAAGAATGACCCCTTAATTCTGCCTCTATTAAATGTTCAGCTATTACACTCGAGTCTTCAACTCCTCTCTTATCTAGTATTTGAACGATAATCTCCTTCAGCTCATTTACGGGAATTTTCATTTGCTTAAAACTTTGTATTTTCTTTTATAAGCTTGGATTGTTCTAAGAATATTTATATAAAAACTTAAAATTCTTTCTCATCTTTAGAAAGATAATTTTATTAGATAATTTTCATAAGTTTTATTATGAAAATATATTTTACTGTAAAGGAGACACCATTTTGTCCCACAAACTACGGCATCTTTGAGTGTAAAATAAAGGAAGATGGAAATGACAAAAAGGAAGTATGTAGTTTAATAGCTTGTTGTAGAATAGAGTTAAGTACACCAATAGATAAATTTTAAGTAAGACGAATTATTTTTCCTGATAATACTTTTTGTACAAAATGATTTGAATGTTAATTAAGGAAACTTAACCAAATTCTTAATAGAGTTAACTTTAAATAATTTAGGCTAACCCTAATTTTTAGGGTTTCCCAAATGAGTGTAAATATCCCTAGGCTTAAAAAAGGAGTAGTAGGAACTTTGGAGGCAGTAGCTCAGGAAATAGCCGCAATGGCACCTGCTTGTGACACGGTAGCTTTCATTACTTCCGCAGCAGCTTTCGCTTTCGTTCTAACACCTCTAGCTTTTCTCTTAGCAATGGTTACTATGTTCATTGAGGTCAATACTCTTTATCATCTTTCTAAAAGGCATGCAAGCGCTGGAGGCTATTACGGTTATGTTGCTACAGCTTTTGGCTCTTTTCCAGCAATAATAACTGGATTAATGTATCCAGTTTATCAAATAGCTAGTACTGCAGCAATACCAGTTTATGTAGCAGGGATTGTGCTACCAGGTGTTCTGCATTATTTCTGGGGGATAACTTTACCAGGATGGGTATGGATAGCTTTCATAACTTTCTTCATTCTCTTCCCAATATTCTTAGCTATGATAGGAATTAGACCGCAAATGAAATACATTAGATATGCAGCATTAACTGAGGTAGCCTTCCTTGCAATAACTTCATTAATAATAATATTGAAGGCTCCAGACAATACAATAAACGTGTTTAATCCATTTGCCTGGAATTCAGTATATGGTTCTTGCTGGAATAAAATAGGAGGACCTATGGCAGGCTTAGGATTAGGAATGGTATTCGGTTTAACAAGCTTTATCGGCTACGGAGGCTCAGCTCCATTAGGAGAAGAGGCAAAAAGTAGCAGAGCAATAACTAAGGCATTAATGCTAGGAGTATTTGTAGTAGGTGTAGTTTTAACTGAAGTCGCTTACGCTTTGACAGTAGGATGGGGAATTAATAACATGACTTCATTTGCTTCCTGCGGAATTCCAGGAATAGTAGTTTATACGGAATTCTTTGGTATTGCCGGAGGTCTCTTATTAGCATTATTTGCATTTAATTCGGCATTCTCAGACAGCGTGGCAATGCAGTCGAATGCTGGAAGAGTGTACTTTGCTATGGGCAGAGATGGTATATTACCAAAGTTCTTCTCATATGTACATCCTAAGTGGATTACTCCGAGTAAGTCTTTGCTCTTTGTAGGAATTTCCGCTAGTGTATTAGCCTTAGCATCAGGGTTTATAGTAGGATACTTCGCTGGAACTTCTCCGGCTCAGCTTATATATTGCCTAGCTACATCTAAGCCAGTATTCTGCGCACTTAGTGCAACGTTCGATTATCTAACAACTATAGCACTTGTAGGGTTTATGGTAGCTCACTTCATAAATAATACTGCAGTTATGGTATTATTTGCAAGGCTAAAAGAAAGACATTACGGAATGAATAGAATAATTCACCCATTCTTACATTACATTTTACCAGCAATAGCCACAATAATCTTTGCTTTCGTACTTTACGAGTCAATATGGCCACCAGTATTCCCAGTAACTCAAGCAGTTATAACAGGAGTTTCCGTGTTAATATTCTCTATAATATATACAGCCTGGATAAGAGTAAGGAAGTCAGAAGCTTATAGAATGGCCGGAAAGACTGTAAATATTGTTGAAGAAGAAAGGAGAGAACAAGCTAGAGTATAACCTTTTTTGATTAAAAGTATTTATTTTTTAATAGCTTTTCTCTTTAATGGATATTTCACGAAAATTTTCGGGATAACATTCTTTTTATAGCTAACCTAATTTATTTCTCGGTGAAATAATTGGGAATAGATCCGAACTATCGTACGTCCAGGCAAGTAGTAGGTGAACATCAAGGCCACAAGGTTTATGGCCCAGTAGATCCACCTAAAGTTTTAGGAATACACGGAACAATAGTTGGAGTAGACTTCGACTTATGCATTGCAGACGGCTCTTGTATAACAGCTTGTCCAGTAAACGTATTCCAATGGTATGATACTCCCGGACATCCTGCATCAGAAAAGAAGGCTGATCCAATAAACGAACAAGCTTGCATATTCTGTATGGCCTGCGTAAACGTTTGTCCAGTTGCCGCAATAGATGTAAAACCACCGTAAGCGTTTCTATTTTCTTATATAAAACCACCAAATTATTTTTATTGCGTAAATAAATATTTTATACTAACTCTCTAATTTCTTAAGTTTCTTTTTATTATATTTGGATATTTCTTAGATACCTTTCATGTCTCTACGAACCTTTTAGATTGAAATTATTCTTAATTTGAAGAAAAACTTATTTAAGAAAAGTTTTTAAACATTGAATGCTAAGTTATTTTAGTGATAAAATGGACTTAAAAGGAACTAAAACTGCCGAAAATTTAAAGACTGGCTTTATAGGTGAATCAATGGCAAATAGACGTTACTTATATTTTGCAAAGAAGGCTGATGAAGAGGGATATCCAGATATTGCTGCAGTTTTTAGGAGTATAGCTGAAGGAGAAACTGCTCACGCTTTCGGACATTTAGATTTCATAAGACAAGGAGGCTTAACTGATCCTGCAACCGATAAGCCGATAAAGACTCTTGAGGATATGATACAATCTGCCATAGCTGGAGAAACTTACGAATTTACTCAAATGTATCCTGGTTTTGCAAAGCAAGCAAGGGAAGAAGGTTTTGAAGAAGTCGCAGAATGGTTTGAAACTTTAGCTAGAGCAGAGAAAAGTCATGCTGAAAGATATAAACAATTGCTATCTTTACTGCAAGGTAAGCAGTAATGTATTCATTAGATCCTGAAGATACTTCATTTTTTGATTCTTCCAAACTTAAGTCGGAATTTGTAAGGCAAGCTTCCGTATGTCATGGATGTAGATTATGCTTTAATTATTGTTTCGTTTTCCCTAAGCTGTTTTCTATTACAGATAAGAAAGGCCCAAAGGAGTTGACTTTAGAGGATTTATTCTCCATAGTACCGGACTGCTTTCACTGCAAGATGTGCTATAATAATTGTCCTTACACACCTCCTCACGAATTCAACATGGACTTTGCTCATTTAATGGATTGGGCTTGGTTATACTATAAAAAAACCTCTGGATTATCCTTGAGAGACTATTTATTTGAGGCTGTAAATGTTCCGTTTAAGAAAATTGTAAGTAAAATTTACCCATATACTAAAGAATTACTAGGAATAAAAGAAGATGCACCAATGCCGCAGATGTCTGATAAAGGCTTTAAACCTAGGGTTGAGAAGATTGAGAACCCAATAGCTAAAGTTGTACTTTTCCACACTTGTCTAATTGAGGATTTTTATCCTGAATTAGGTCAAGACGTTATAGAGGTTTACAATAAGCTAGGAATTGAAGTAAAGTTAGCTAACTTCCTTTGTTGCGGTGCTCCAATGCTAGACGTTGGTGACGCTAAGATGTTGAAGAAAGTGGCAGAGTTTAATTCTTCCCTACTTGAGAATTTCATCAAACAAGGTTATGACGTAGTTTCTCCAATACCTACATGTTCATTAATGATTGAGGGATACAAGTACATAATAAACAAAGAGATCAAGGTCTACGATGCTATGGAATATCTTTTAAAATTGAGTAGGGAAGGAAAAATCAAACTTCCAAGAAAGGTAAATATGACAATATTTTATCATACTCCTTGTCATCTTAAGTACTTGAAAATTGGCTTACCGGGAGTAGCAATTATGAGATCATTGGGAGCTAGAGTGGAAATAGCAGATAAAGGGTGTTCTGGAATCGACGGAGGCTGGGGATTAAGGAATTATGATAAAGCAAAGATTATAGGAAAAAAGATGATGGAGGCTTTTTCTCAAAGTAAGGCAGAAGTTTTTGCCACTGAGTGTCCATTAGCGGGTTTGCAAATCTTCAAGGCTTCTGGTAAAAGGCCTCTTCATCCCATTCAAGTTTTAAAGGAGGCGTTAAGTAGTGGTTAGCATTACAATTAAAGACGTGTTACCATGGAGAGAATACGAGAAAATTAGAATGAATGAGATAAGGAAAATATCTGAAATAAAAAAGAGTAGAAGGATAGAACTAGGAGATAGATTATCATTACTCTTTGAAAATAAGGATACTGCATTACATCAAATTCAGGAAATGATTTATCTTGATAGATTAGAAAAAGAAAAGGATATAGAGGAAGTAATAAGAATTTATTCTAGTTTCCTTCCAGGAAATGGAAAAATAAAAGCTACTCTTTATATTTATGCATATTCTATGAATGATCTAGTTAATGTCTATAAAACTTTAAATAAAGTATATAATTTAGTTTTTCTGAAGTAGGATCTAAATTTATTCAAGGAGAACCAGAGGCAGGAAGAGAACAAGGCGAATCTTTCAGCACTGTGCAATATTTAACCTTTGATCTTCAAGGAGAGAGATCTACAAATATGGAAATCCACGTTCTTCATGAGAATTATAAGGTTACTGCTAAAATTCCAGAGGAGTTAGCTAAGAAGCTTCTCAAAGAAGCGTACGACGAATCCTAAAATTTATTTAATCAGTTTGCAATCTCTTGTAATTACAAAAAGAATGCATTAGCGTATTGTTAACCATAATATAAATGTTTTTATTTTTTACTGTGAGATATTTTATGTGTTAATCATAAACGATTCTAGATTTGTTGGTAAGTATGTTGCTGTTGATTCTAATGATAATATTATTGGTTATGCTGATACTAGGGAAGAGTTAGTTAAAAATCTGGAACAAAAGGGTTATAAAATGCACGAATACGCTATAATTTATGTCAAAGGAGAGAAAAAATACTGACATTCTCGTATTTCCTTTTTCAGAAATATTCGGGAATAAAGTTCCCTTAATCGATATTTTTATTGAGTGTCCGTCAATAGGTTCAATGATCAAAATGAAGGGCCTAATAGATACCGGAAGCAGATATACTTTGTTAGATAAGGAGAAAGCGTTGTACTGCTTTAACAATTTAGATTCAAGATATCATGATTTAGCAGTTATTAATGGTGTATTAACAAAAAGATATTTAATAAAAATGAAATTGGGAAATTCGGAACTAGACGTTCCAGTTTCCTTATTCTCGTTGCATAGCTTAAGTTTACCAGTAGTTCCAGAAATAATATTAGGTCGAGAAGACTTCCTAGAAAAGTTTATTGTGACGCTATATAAAAGCCATTTTATAACTATATACCTAATTAATATAATAATAGAAATTTTTAGTATAAACGAAAAGCTCTGCTTTGTATGTTAAGATTATTTGAGGTAATCTAATTTTCGTAAATTCAAGGACTATGAAGATCAATTATTAATTCTCCTTCTTTTACAATACTATATGAAATGGAAAAACCTTATAATTCTTGCAGCAGTAGCAGCTTTTGTCCTACTATTTGCATTACCTTATATTTTATATCCCTTTGAAGTTCCTTTAGACACTTTCTTCGAAGTAAGTAGTGAAGATCTAGCAAAACCAAGCTACATTTGCATTATATTAATAAGCTGGTACGGATGTCCTTTTGGAGCTGCTGATAGTTGAGTTTTATACTCCTTTCTTTCTCACTACGGTAAGATAGTGTATAATTTCTCTTATTCTGACCCACAAGACGTTTATCCTAATACTCCAGCAATAATATTCAAGGAATTTTATCCTAACTCTTCAGTGTTGTTTCGTTTTGTATACCTTTATAATAGATATCTTAATGCAACAGCTTGTTGTAAAGTTGTAAGCAACTACGTAAGCTTTGGGCTCTCTAAGATTTCTTCATGCTTTCCACAATACTGTCCATTAGTAAAAGAATATGTAGTTAATAAGTGGGCTCAAGGAGGTTATTTCCAATCTGCAGCATATATGGGCAATCCACCTCATATACCGACTACTATAATAATCTCAAGTTCCAAAGGAACTTACATGTTAATAGGATATATCTATAATCCCTCTTGCATTTCTGGTATGACGCCTAGTTACATTCTATCTCATCTAAATTCTCTTTCATTTATACAAAGCGGAGTAGAAAAAATCGAAAATCTTATTTAAATGTATTTTTGAGCCTCTTCTACGTCTTTCTTATCAGCTTCCCTGTACGTCAACCACCAAGCATAGCCCTTGAACTGTTGTAATCTAAGTTTACTATCCTTTACTGTTGTTGGCGGCGGATTAAGTAAGTTATCCCCTATTATCTCGTTCTTAGGCCAATTAGCAGGTACTACTGCTCCAGTTCTGTCAACTATTTGTAATGCCTTTATTGACCTAAGTATCTCGTTAATATTTCTTCCTATTTCAAGCGGATAATACATTATCAGTCTTACAGTTCCCTTATCGTCAACAATAAATACCGCCCTTACTGCAGCAGTAGAAGATTCTGCGTGTATCATTCCTAATCTTTTAGCAACGTTGCCCATAGGGTCTGCAATTATCGGGAAAGGTATTTCTACCTTAAGGTTCTGCTCTATCCAGGTAACCCATTCTATGTGGCTTATGTTGCTATCTACAGAAAGGCCTATAAGTTCAGCATTTAGCTTTTTGAATTCTTCATATTTCTTTGCAAAAGATACAAATTCAGTAGTACATACTGGTGTAAAATCTCCAGGATGGCTGAAAAGCACAAACCATTTTCCTTTATACGCCTCTGGCAATTTTATTTTTCCATGAGTTGTATCTACTTCCATTTCTGGGAATTTTTCTCCGATTAACGGTATTCTATATGCTTCCGACATGTTCTCTAATATAATATAGACTTAGTACTATTTAAAACTATCTACTAAATTGGTTTATCTTTTAACTTAAAGTTACTTCAACTTAGTAGTTTGTATATTTTTAGCGTTAATTTATAAATGCATGATGAATGTATAAAGTATGGGTTACAAAAGTAGGCTTTATCATTTAAGAAGTAGGGCTTTGTTTAATAGGTACTATTTTATAATTTCAAGGCGTTATATTATGAAATGGGCTAGGAGGCATAGATGAATTACCTCCCTAGAAACTCATTTTATTGTTTAGTAAGACATGAGTGATAGCTAAAATTTATTATAAGATAATTCTAGAATCATGGCTAAAGATGTGCTCGGTATATTAGGAGATTATGAGCCAAAAGGCAAAATGATTCAAGGTGTTGGAAAATTTATATTATGGGGACTTGATGATCCATTTCATATAACTACAATATCCGGCTCAATAATCTATGGCGTAGGCAAAATTATAGAGAGTAGGAGTCCTTACGGGCTAAGGAGAGCTAAAATGGACTTAGCGGAGATAAAAAGGCAAATGAGAGAACTTATTCTAGATGTAAGTTCCTTAAGAGTTTGAACTTTTTTGTTTAAAACTGTTTCTACTAGCGTTGTCTTAACAAAAAATATATTCATGTTTATACACTTATTATTGTGCTTTATGTAATAGTAATATTAAGTTCGTTAGTATCTGCCTGGAGCGTATATAATTCATTCTTAGCAATTGTAGGAATTCGATGGAATCCAAAAGAATATAAAAATCCATCCGGCGTATCTTTTTCCTTAATTATTCCAGCAAAAAACGAGGAAAAAGTTCTTGGAAGACTATTAGATAGATTGGAAAATCAAGAATACGATAGATCTAAGTATGAGATAATTGTAGTGGAAGACGGATCTACTGATAAGACCCTAGAGGTTTGTAATTCCTATAAGTTAATGTATGATAATATTTCATGTATTCATTTAGAAAGTGCTAGAGTAATTAACGGAAAAAGTAGAGCATTAAACTATGCATTAAGGATAGCTAAAGGCGAAATAATTGGAATTTTTGACGCAGATACTGTTCCAAGGTTAGATACTTTAGCTTATGCCTCAGCTAAGTTTGAAGATCCTAAAGTAGCAGGAGTTCAAGGTAGACTAGTTCCAATAAACGTTAGGGAAAGCGCAATAGCGAGATTTGCCTCTCTTGAAGAATTATTTTATGAATACTCAATAAGCGGAAGAGCCAGGCTGGGCTTCTTTGTTCCGTTAGAAGGCACTTGCTCTTTCATAAGAAAATCTGTACTAGAAAGTTTAGGCGGATGGAACGAGAACTCTTTAACTGAAGACCTTGATCTCAGTCTGAAAATAATATCCAGCGGTTACAAGATAATTTATTCTCCATCTATTGTAGCTTGGAGGGAAGTGCCAGTTAGCTTAAGAATGCTAATAAAACAGAGGCTTAGATGGTATAGAGGGCATTTTGAAGTAAGTCTCAAGGTAGAGAAGGTAAAATTTGATTGGAGGGTAATAGATGCAATATTAATTGTAGCAACTCCAGTTTTTATGGTATTAAATCTAGTGAATTACTCCTTGGTTCTCTTATATCCATCAGAAATTTACATAGTTGTCGTTAGTTTAGTTTCATTTGCATCCTTACTATCATTATTACTGGGAATAATGATTTCAAGAAAACACATGATAGAAGAGTTTTATCCAATACTATCTTTTATTTACATGAATCTCGTAGTAATCCTTAATTTAATAGCAATCTCTCTAGAACTTTTAAGAATGCCTAAGAAATGGATTAAGACTGAAAGAACTGGAAATATAACGGTGAGGATTCACGATAGTTGAATTCCTAGCAAAAAAGAGAGTAGAAGATTACTTATCCCATCAAAGAGAAAAAGATACCTTTTACGTTACAGATCTGGTAAGATGCCCATTAAAGTTAGTTTACGAAGAAAAATTCAAAGAATTGGCAATTGCAGAAGTTTACAATCCTTCAACACTTATGGGAGAATTAATACATATGGGTTTAGAGACGTTCACCGAGATTGAAGGCTATAAAGTCACTTCAGAGGTTGAAGGGGAAAAGGAAGTAAATTTAGGAGAAAAGGTTGTAAAAATAAAAGGTAGGGCAGATATTATTTTGCAGAAGGACGAGGAAAAAATTATAGTAGAAATAAAGAGCGCCAGAGGGGATAAAGGATTACCTCATAAGCATCACTTAATGCAACTCCAAGCCTATTTATGGTTATTTGGAGCTAGGAAAGGCATCTTATTTTATGTTACGCCAGAAAGGTTTACAGAATTTACTGTAGATAAGCCGTTAGATGAGGCTACAATAATTAAGTTAGTCCAGGAAAATATTTCGTTAAGTCCTTCACCGCGTTTTGCTTGGGAATGCGAATATTGCGTCTTCTCAATAGTTTGCCCTAATAAGAAGAAGTAGAAAAGATTAAGAATTATAACGAATCTTTTAACTCGTGATAAGACCGGTAGTAATGACTATTGCAGGGAGCGACTCAGGAGGAGGAGCAGGGCTACAGGCTGATTTAAAGACTTTTACGTCTCTCGGAGTTTTCGGCACGGTTATTGTTACTGGTCTAACTGCTCAGAATACTTTTGAAGTAACCAGAGTAATGGAAGTTCCTCCTGATTTTATTGAGGCACAATTTGATGCAGTAATGAGGGACTTAAACCCTAGATACGCTAAAACCGGAATGTTAGCTTCAACAAAAGTAATCGAAGCAGTAAAAAAGAAGGTGGAAGAGTATAAGATCGATCTTATTTTAGATCCGGTAATGGTTGCGAAATCGGGAGCTTCGCTAGTAACGGAAGACGTAGTTTCGTCTATAAAATCATTGATGAGAGATTCATTGATTATTACTCCTAATAAGTTTGAGGCTGAGAAACTTTTAGGTAAGAAGATAGAGAGCGAAGACGAGTTAAAGAAATCAGCTAAGGAATTGTACGAGAAGTACTCAGTTAATGTAGTAGTAAAGGGGGGTTCTCAATTTGGTTTAGACTATGCAATAATAGATGGCGAAGAATTGGAGCTTAAGGGAGAGAAAATAGATACTAATAATACGCACGGTAGTGGAGATGTATTTTCTGCCTCAATAACTGCTTATTTAGCTAAAGGCTCCAAGTTAAAGGATGCAGTTAAGAAAGCAAAGGAATTTACAACCTTTGCTATAAAATATTCTTTAAACTTAGGCAAAGGTCACGGTCCTGTCGATCCGTTTGCATATCCAGAAGCTCTGATGGAAAGAGAAATTGCTAGGGAAGAATTGGAAGATTTACTTTATTTTATTGAGAAGGAAGAAGAAAAGACTTTCAAGGATTTAATTAATGAGAACGATAAATCAAACGTTGGTTATTTAACAAAGTATGGAGATTTTGTAACTCTTGCTGGTGGAATAATTAGGTATCTTGATTGGTTAAAGATTGATGGTCCTCTTCTAGTTAATTGGAAGAAAAATGACATATATGAAGCTCTAAAAAGGAGTGGTAAGAAAATAGGTGTAATTATCTCTCCTAGTGATAAAATTCTATCACTTGCAGAAGAAAATAAGATAAAATTATCAGAAAGCGGAATAAATTCTGATGCCATAACTATTAATGGCAAAATAATTTTGGTTGCAGATAGTGTAGAAGAATTAAAGAAAAAAATAGAGGGATTAAAGTAGATGATTTATGTAGTTGGAAGTTATAATACTGATTACATAATAAGAGTTGAAGAATTCCCAGCAGTGGGAGAAACAATTTTTGCAAAGGAAATAATAGTATCTCATGGAGGTAAGGGCTCAAATCAAGCAGTTTCTGCAGCAAGGTTAGGGTCTAAAGTGAGGTTAATTGCTGCCGTAGGCAACGATGAGAGAGGTAGAGAAGCTCTTAAATTTTGGAAAGAGGAAGGAGTGGACACTTCTGGAGTAAAAATTAAAAATACCTATACGGGTTCCGCTTACATTTTAGTTAATAGAAGAGGGGAAACAATGATAGTAGTTAATAGAGGTGCAAACTATGAACTTAATGAAGATGACGTAGAGCTCGACGATGGAATACTTTTAACACAAATGGAGATTAGAGAAAATGTAGTTAAGAAGGCCTTACAGAGATTTGAAGGAATAAAGATACTAAATCCTGCACCAGCAAATATTTCCGATTATTCCATACTGAATTACGTCGATATTTTAACTCCTAATGAAATTGAATTTAAGGAGCTAACAAGTGCGGATGATATTGAATACGGTCTTAATATCTTACTTAAGAAAGTAAAGATGGCAGTAATAGTAACCCTAGGCGAAAGAGGGGCATTAATTGCAACTAAAGATAAAAGAGTTCTAATTTCTGCTCCAAAAGTTAAGGCTATAGATACTACTGGTGCGGGAGATGTTTTTAATGCAGCTTTAGCTCATTCCTTAGAAAAAGGCGAGGATTTAGAGTCCGCAGTAGAATTCGCAAATATTATTGCCTCCTATTCAGTAACTAAAATAGGTGCAATAGGACCAAAGTGGGAAGAGGTGAGAGAATTTGTCGAAAAGGAAAAGAGAAAAGAAAAAGATAGAAGAAGAGAAGAAGAATGAAGAAATTGAAGGATATTGTTCTTTACCCGAGGATATCAGCCAAAGAGACGATGTTTAAGCTCATCGTCGTTAAGATAGATTTTTAGTTTTAATATCCTACCTAAACGCGTGTATATAGTTTACTCAGATAAATATAAAGAACATTACTCTTCAATGCATCATGTTGAAAACCCAGATAGATTAACTAGAGCTTTAAATTCATTAAAAGGAGAGAAAGTAGTTGAACCAATTAAAGTCGATGATCCTCAAATTGTTCACTCTGAAGATTATGTTGAGAAAATAAGGAATATCAAAGGAGAGGAATGGATTGATGCAGACACTTATGCTAATGATAAAACCTATGAGACAGCTCTATATGCCTTAGGTGGAGCATTAAAAGCCTTTGAATTACAAGGCTTTGCACTAGTTAGACCTCCTGGACACCATGCAGGCAAAAATGGGAGAGCATTTAATGCCCCAACTTTAGGTTTTTGTATTTTTAATAATGTAGCTTACGTAGTTAGGAAAAAGGTGTTGAAACATGTTGCAATAATAGATTTTGATGTCCATTACGGTAATGGAACTCAAGAAATTTTTTATGATGACCCAGAAGTCCTTCATATAGATATTCATCAAGATCCTAAAACTATATTTCCCGGTACTGGATTCCCAGAAATGGTGGGTAAAGGAGAGGCAGAAGGGACTAAGGTTAATCTTCTCATTCCTCCTAGGGGCTCGGATGATCTTTATGAGGAATTATTTCCATTAATTCAAAGTATTCTTGAGGATTTTAAACCTGCCTACATCATCTTCTCTGCAGGTTTTGATGGATTTAAAGGCGATGGACTAGCTTCCCTTAATTTGACAGAATACACTTTTTACAATCTAGGTTCTTTAGGTAAAGGCAAGTATTCTTCCGGAGTATTAGAAGGAGGCTACGGCATAGGCCTAGAGAGAGGTCTTCCAGCATTTATAAAAGGATTGAAAGGAGAAATAGCTGATTATGCCAAAGAGAAATCTCCTGATTCAGTGAAATCAAGATTCTTCGATTATCTCGAAAAAGAGAAGGAGATATTAAGAAACTATTGGAAGATTTAACATGTATAATAGCACTTTAACGCAAGGTTATATGCAGCATTGAAGTCTCTGTCTGCCTTATATCCGCAAGATGGACAAACAAATATTGAGCCTAATACTTCTCCTTTTTTATACCCACACCTAGAACAGATTTTTGACGTACCTCTGGGATCTAATCTCCTAACTTTCATTCCACGTTTGAATAATTCTTCTTCTAATATCTCTTGAATAGCCCTTAAACCTTTGCCAACCTTAGCTTCATAAAGCCTAAGATCTTCTATAGCTATAACTTTAGGTTTTAATTCCTCCAGGAATTTTACAGTCTCAATTACCGGTTTTCTAACTCTTTCCCTTATGTCGTTTAAATATACTAAGCCTTGAGATTCTCCTAAATATTTGGAAAAAATATCAAGCATCTTTTTGTCTCCCACATATTTTACTTTATATAGTTTACCATGATTAACTATTGCAACTATTGTAAAGAGATGTCTTATTCCTAAATCTATGCCCACTATTGGACTCTCTTCCTCATAAGCTAAAAGTACTTTTATTCCTTGAGAAAAATCGACTATTGCATAAACTGGATTGCCTTCCTTAGTAGGTTTAACTATTGCTCCTATTTCCTTTATTTTTATCATATTTCCTGCAATTATTAAACTAAGAGGTCCAATTCGCCTTCCACTGAATGGCAAGGTTCTTAAAGATTGAGGTGGAGGAGGATCTATTCCGCCTGTCTTTTTTAATATTGACTTATAATTTTCATAGTATAAAATATCACTATATATTTCTTTTAGTTTACCAAAATCTACGATTTGAGCCTCAACTAACTCTTCTGGCATAAATAAAAATATATAAAAACTTACTTATGAAACAACTTATACTATGACATGTAAAAAATTGTTTTATTTTAATAATTGAAGAACTTCTTGAGTTAACCCTTGAGGATACTCTTCTAAAGATTTTGCAACATCTAAAGGATTATCAAGGCTTGAGAACTGAGCTATTTGAGTTTCCTTTCCATTCTCTATCTTATATACAATTATTTCTTTTACCGAATTTATTGGTATATATCTGAAGGCAATTTCGTAACCGTTAGTAGGTCTCTCATAAATTCTGAATCCTTTTTCGTCAAGATATCTTCTTTCTAAATTCTCTAATTCAAGTGCCATGTCCTAATATTCCTTTTCAAAGTTTTAAATCTAAGTATCTAAAGTTGAAACAATCATTATAAATACATTATATCTCCATAAACAAGTTCATTATCAGCATTACCGAGATAATATTTTATTGTTGATGAAAATACGTAATTTCTCCAAATATAAAGCCTAAAGTATTCTTCAGAAACATCTAATGCCTCTTTCTTATTATAATAATAGCCAATTTGAATTAGTGGACCTTCACCTTCAGAGTAAGAAAGTAAAGCAGAATTAAGGCTAGCTGAGTATTCTTTTAGGCTATTAAACGCAAATCTAAAAGATTCCTTAACGTCGTTAGATTTACCAATTCCTTCAGCAATCTTTAATAAAAACATGTAACTATCCGTGTAAGGTAAGGAAGGATTTTCAAATGCATTACGCAATATTGAGCCGTTATGTGCGAAATACAAATCATAAACTCCAGCCCTTATATGGTAAGGATGTGCATGGGTTAATCCTTGCAAAAATTTCTTACCAGCCTTTCTGGCATGAATTATTCCCATTATTTCTTCGCCTTTAATTGAAGTAAGAGTAGAGAGATCATCTCGAAATATTGGTTCTGGAGACCTATAATATAAGCTTCTCCAAATTCCACTCTTCTTTACAAAAACGATAAAGCCCCAACCATCTGGGTGAGATTTATATGGAGAAAATGGATCGTATCTTGCAGAATTTACGAAAGCTTTAAGCACTTCTCCGTTAATCTTTTCTCTATCTCTAAAGGCTAATAATCTACACATTCCAAATCAACCCATCGAAGGCTAAAATAAAATCGCCCAAGTTAGAATATTTATCTTCAATTTGTGAAGGTATATGAGTTATTATAACTCTCTTCTTATTAAAGATCTCTTTAAGCTTTGGCAACGGTGTATGGCCGTAAATTTCGCAACCTTCTATGCATGTTGCCTCGTGTATTATTAAATCTGCATCTCTACTTTCCTCAATAATTCCTTCACACGGTTCAGACGTATCGCCAGAATACACGATTTTCTTTTCACCGTTAGTTACTACGTATGCTACTGCATATATTGCGTGGCAAGCTTCGACGGAATAAACTTCAAGATCCCCTATTTTAGCTTTAGGCAGATTGCTTTCATAAACTTCTGCAGAAATATTATTTCCGATATCCTTGGAAGCATTCAAGAGATTAGAAAATCCTGGAGGAGAATATATTTTCACGTCGTTCATTCTTCTTATTTTTCTCTGTACTAAATAGTCGAAAATTCCGTTAATATGATCTATGTGAAGATGAGTGAAAAATACTGAATTAATATCAGGAAATCCAAGATCTTCTAAGTTTGAGTTGGCGCCGTTACCCATGTCAAGGATTATGCTATCTTCTCCTTCTGAAACCATTATTGAGGATTTAGCTCTCCTTGAACCAACTGTTGAGCCAGCACCAGTACCTAAAAATGTTATTTTCATCATTAGATGTAATGACTACTCGCTTATATTCTTAGAAACAAAAAAGGGATTATGGATAGAATAAGAAAGCTTCAGAACATGATGAAAGACAGAGGAATAGATTATGTAATTATAGGACCTACAAGTAACATGTTTTATTTAACAAACTTTAGTGAGGAACAAATGGAAAGACCTTTATTCTTTGTGGTAAGTGAAGGGCACTCATACTTTCTAGCTCCAAAACTTTATGAAGAACAACTTTCAAAGTATAATTTTGAAATAATCTCTTATGCAGATGGAGAAGATCCATATTCAAAAATGGATTTAAAGACGAAATCCATCATCGCAATAGATGATCAATTATGGTCAGTTTTTACTATAAATTTAATTAGAAAATTCAATCCAAGTAATCTGCTTCCAGCTTCTATTCTTTTAAAAGAATTAAGAATGAGGAAGGACAAGGAAGAAATAAATATAATGGAAGAAGGGTTGAAGATCGCAGAAAATAGCTTTTTGCAATTTCTTAACGATATTAAGGAAGGTAGTTCTGAATGTAAACTTGCGGATAGGTTAGAAGAAATATTTAAGGAGAATGGTGCAGATGGAGTATCATTCAAGACTATACTTACTTCTGGGCCCAATACATCAATGCCTCACTTAAGGTGTACTGATAGGAAAGTAAGGAGAGGCGATGTAATAATAGTAGACTTTGGGATAAAATATAGAGGATATTGCACAGACACTACTAGAGTTATCTCATTAGGAAATCCTTCTGATGAAGTTAAGAAAATCCATGAAATAGTACTCAATGCTCAGGAATCTGCTGAAAAAGCAAAGAAGGGAATGAAAGGTAAAGAAATAGATTCAATAGCTAGAGGAATAATCGCAAAAGCGGGTTATTCTCAATTCTTCATTCATAGAACTGGACATGGTATAGGAATAGACGTTCATGAGGATCCTTATATCTCACAAGACAGTGAACAAGTAATAGAACAAAATATGACGTTTACCATAGAGCCAGGGATATATTTACCTGGTAAGTTTGGGATAAGAATAGAAGATATGGTTGTAATGGGAGAAAAGGAAGCAAGGCCTTTAAACAAACTTGAAAAAGAGATTTACGTCATTTGAATAGCTTTTTTAAGAATACTAACTCCTTCTTTTATCTCTTCTTCGTTCGACATTGTTATGCTTAGTCTTGCCATTGTATCTCCTCCTCTTAAGAAGAACGGTTTAGCTGGAACAAAGCTTAAACCTAGCTGTATTGCATTATTAAATACTTTCCAGCTATCTTTATCTAGGTCTAAAAGTAAGAAGAATCCGCACTTTGGATCGTTAAACTTTGTTAGCCCTTGGTCGGTCAACGAGTCTTTCAATACCTTCATTTTTCTTGAATAATACTCGTATAATTCTTTCATTCTTCTAGTAACTATTCCTTTCCTTATTAACCTTGCAACTACATATTGATTTACAGTTGATGTTGAAAAGTCAAGTTGTTCTAATAAAGAGATCTTCTCAGCAATTTCCTTATTAGCCAGAATAAAACCTATCCTTAAGCCTGGAGCAAGAATTTTACTAAAAGAGCTAATGTAAATTACTCTTCCGGTTTTATCGAAATACTTTATAGGTTTAGGAACACAGCCAGCTATAGGCCTATAAGGATCGTCCTCTAAAATGTAAAAGTCGTATCTTTCAGCCAATTCTACAAGGTACTTTCTCCTCTCCTCATCTAAGTTAACTCCTGCAGGATTATGGCAGTTAGGAATTACATAAAGCAAATTTATCTTAACTAACTTAAGAAATTCCTCAAGTTGATCCACCTTAATTCCCTTGTCGTCTAAATCTATTGGAATGACTACTGACGACCTAAGTTTAATTGCATTAAAAGTTTCTATAAACGTAGGATTTTCAACAGCTATTACATCGTTTTCTAGAAAGTATTTTCCTAACAATTCCATTGCGTGCTGAGCTCCGCTTGTAATTACTATTTCATCTTCTCCTTTACTTAATCCTAAAAATTGAAGATAATGCTCTTCAATTTCCTTCTTTAATTCCTCTTGACCTCCCGCTCCAGGGTAAAAAAGCGATTTTACGTCCTCTAAAACTTCGTTATACGCTTCTCTTATTTCGCTAATTAGAATAACCTTTGGATCTGGAGAGCCACTAGCTAAATTTATCTTAGCCTTTTTGGCAAGTTGGGAAGCTAATTCTACTGGAGATATTTCTATTTCCTTTCCTATTCTCGAGACCATACGCCTTTCACTTCTATTTCTTTTCCTATGCCTTGTTTCTTAGCTTTTTCATAAAGAACTTTCATAACAGCGACGTCTTCTAATCCAATTCCAGTAGATTTGAATATAGAGATATCGTCATCTTTCTTTTTCTCTACTTTTCCTGCTATAACTGAAGACAACGTAACGAGTTTACTTTCATCTAGCATTCCCATCTTTTTAGCTAAAATTAGGTCTCCTGCTTCTTCTATTGCTTGTTCAATATCCTCAACTACTATAATTGACGAGGCTTTTATTAGTTCTGGAAAAGCCTCGACTCTTTCTGGAATATTAGAACCCATAAGATTAATGTGCATTCCTTTTCTTACGTAATCAAGCTTAATAAATGGATCTTTAGAGGAAGTTATTGAGGTAATGACTTCGGAATTGAGAAACACGTCCTTATATGATCCTGCTACCTTAACTTTTATTCCTTCAGAATTAAGAATCCTAAGAGCTTTATTTATCCTTTCTTGAGTTCTGGAAATAACTATTGGTTCTATTTTCTTGAGTTCATAAAACGCTTCAACTTGAGCTAAACCTTGCTTTCCTAATCCAATGATGCCTACAGTATCGTACTTTATTTGAATATAATCTGATGCCAAAACTGATAAACTTCCAGTCCTTATCTGGCTTAATCTATCTGTCTCAGCTATCATCAAAAGCTCTCCAGAGGTTGAGAAGAGAAGAGAAACGAAATTCCCCTTTATAAAAGTTTTAATGCCAAGATAACCTTGTAATCCTCCTGCTTGACAAGTTAATGTAGAGCCAGAAATCGAGGTTCTCATCCTTTTAGAATTTACGCCTGCTTTGCTTTCCAAAGCAATAAAAGCTTCTTTTAATGCAACATAAGCATCTTCAAATTTTAATAAATTAGATACATCTTTTTCTGTAAGTAGTAGGGCCAATTTTCCCTAATAAAATCTGCCCAAGTGCTTAAAAGTACTACTATTCAAAAAACTTACTATGGAGCTTACGCCTAGATTGCAGGATGTAATAAATATCGTTAAACAAAGAGGAGAAATTAACTTAAAAGATCTGGCTTTGGAACTTAAAGTTTCTCCTAAGACAGCTAAGGGATATGTAAGAGAGCTAACAAGGCTTGGATTTGTTGAAATGGATGAAAAGGAGAATGTAAAATTAAAGGTTACACAGGAAGATCCAGTAGAAAGCCTAAAAAAGATAATAGAAATCCATGAGAGCGAAATTAATGCATTAAAGAAGGAAGTTGAGGAGTTAAAGACTGAAATAATAAAGCTTAGGAAGAAGGGTAAATATACTACAGAAGATTAACTTCTTGATAAACTAATTACATATTTGAACCATTTATAGATTTGTCCCGTTGTTAATTTACTTTTACCGATTTCCCTATCCTTAAAAATTATTGGAACTTCTGCAACAGGAAGGTTGGCCTTCAATACCCTATATACTGCACATATTTGAAATTCGTAACCGTCGGCACTTTCGCACTTTAAAACTTCCTTGGCTGCTCTAGTTGAGTATATTCTATAATTGGAAGTATTATCATGAAGAGGTGAGCGTAAAAGTAATCTGACCAAAAAGTTTGCTCCCCAACTAATTATTCTCCTCTTTATCGGCCAGTTCTTAATTCCTCCGCCTTTTATATATCTGGATCCTATTACTAAGTCAAATCCTTCTCTAGCCTTCTCATACATTGCTGGGAGGTAAATAGGATCGTGACTTAGGTCAGCATCCATAGTAACTACATAATCTGTGCCATTTTCTATAGCTTTTTGTATTCCTGTCCTTATTGCTGAGCCGAGTCCTCTTTCTTTTTTCCTCACTATTACTTGGATATTGGACGAGTTTAAAGACCTTACAGCTTCTGCGGTCCCATCTTGACTATTATCGTCTACTATTATTATGCTAGCTCGTATTACCTTACTTAAAAGGGATAATAATCTTATAATATTATCTCTCTCGTTAAATGTAGGTATAACAATAGTAACCCTTTTATTTACTTGCACATTTTCCATATTTCATCTCCTAGATAGTGCAAATTCTTTGAAAACTTGCCTTTCTTTTCTTTTTCTGCATCTTCCTTGCTTATAAGAACTTTCATAACAGCTATCGCTTTTCCTTCCATTGTAGTAACTGCAATAATATCTCCAGGTTTACAATTGCAGTTATACTCTTTTATGCCAGGTACAAATAAATCCGCCCCTTTCAGCACAGCCCTTACTGCTCCTTCATCAACTTTTACTGAAGGAAAAGAAATATTAAATTTGTAAATTGCGCAGAGTGTAGGAATTAAATCTTGTGAAAAGAAGGATAAAACTCCATCTAAAAAATAATAAACTTCCTTTTTCTCTTTACCTATTTCTACCTTTTGCGGAGAAAGATTAACGTTATATTTTTCTTTTATTTTCTCAAGTAATTCTTCTGTTTCCTTCTCTGATAAGAAATGCCTCTGCATTATAGATCATCTGGTTTAATTGGTATTTTATATATTCTCTTTCCTAAACAATTTTCTACTGCATTAACTATTACTGGAGTAGAAACCACTGCCCCTGCTTCTCCTACTCCTTTACTTCCAGTAGGATGGTTAGATAATCCTCTTTCTATATAAGTCCATGTATACCTAGGGCTTTCTACAGCAGTAGGGAATACATAATCGTTTAGGTTAGAGTTTACCAAATTTCCTTGAGAATCTATTATTGCTTCTTCGTAAAGTGCTTGCGCTATACCTTGCATTACCCCGCCATGGATTTGTCCTTCCGCTGTTAATGGGTTAATTACTTTTCCTATATCATCTATAGCGACGTATTTCTTGACTTTAATCTTGCCCAGCTCTTTGTCAACGCTTACTAGTGCCATATGAACTCCGTAAGGAGTTGTTGGCTTACTTACAGGGTAAACGTAAGTTACGTCTAAGCTTATTCCATTCTTATATGCAAATGAAATAACTTCTGATAAGCTAGCAGATTTTCCTGTCTTCTTATTAGTGAATTTTCCTTCAGAATATTCAATCTCTTCAACGTCGGCTTGTAGCATTTTAGCTGCAGCTTCAATTAGTCTCCTCTTTAATTCCTCTGAAGCCTTAAGCATTGCAGAACCTCCAACTGTAATTGTCCTACTACCCCAAGTCCCTATTCCGTCCTCTATTATGTCAGTATCTCCCCATCTTACCTCGACATTTTCTATTGGAATTTGCAAGGTTTCTGCAACTATTTGTGCAAACCCTGTAGCATCACCTTGCCCATGAGGACCAGAGCCCGTTATTGCTATTATTTTACCGTCAGACTTAGCAAATACTCTAGCTACTTCCCAAGGTCCGAAGGCAGTTATTTCTACATACATCGCAAGTCCTACACACTCATCTTTTCCGGCCTCTGATTTTAATTCGTTATAATATTCTCTTGATTTGTTTAGAATTTCAACATAATTCCCAGTATCATAAGTTATTCCGAATGCGCTTTCATAGGGCATTTCCTCTGGTCTTATAACGTTCTTTAATCTAATATCTATAGGATCCATGTTTAGTTCATTGGCTATCATATTTACTATTCTCTCTATAAAGTAAGTAGCCTCTGGTCTTCCTGCGCCTCTATAAGAAGTTGTGGGAACCTTATTTGTGTGAACCGCATAAGATGTTATTAACGCATCCCTTATTTTGTAAGGCCCAAGAATCATTCTAGAAGTGCTAAGTACATTTCCAGACTCATCGTCGTTTGCATCTGCATAAGGAGCTCCAAGATCTCCTATTATTGTACCAACTAGTGCTGTTATTTTACCATCCCTAGTGAATCCAACCTTAAATTTGAACCTTTTATCTCTACTATGGCCAGCACTTATCATCTCTTCAGTCCTAGTAGGAACCCATTTTAGCGGAACGCCTAATTTCATTGCTAATTTAGCTACCGCATATTGCTCTGGATGGGTAATTATTTTGCTCCCAAAAGCTCCTCCAACATCCGGTTGAATTACTCTTATATTAGTGAATCCCAGAAATTCAACTAAATTTCTCCTCATAAAGTGGGCTGATTGAGTTGAAGCCCAAACGTTAAGCCTCTGTCCATCAAAATAAGCTAAAATTCCCCTAGGTTCAAGTGGCGAAGCTATAACTCTTTGGTTGATTAATTCTCCTTCTAAGGTTAAAGATTCGGAAAGAACCTTTTCAGGATTTCCTGAAGAGAAGGTTTTTTGGAAATAGATGTTTGACTTAAGTCCAGAGTAAACTTTCACTTCATCTTTTATTGCCTCAGTAGGATCTAGGACATAAGGTAAATCCTCGTATTCAACCTCTATACTTTCTAATAAATCGTAAGCCTCATATCTATCCTTTGCGATTATTGCAGCTATAGGCTGACCTACGTAAGTAGTTTCTTTACTGGCAATTGGAAAGTCTTTTCCAGGATTTATGTCATCTCCAGTAAATACGTTATCAGTTTTTTTAACGTGAATTTTAGCGTGAGGCTTTGTAGATCTAAGGAACGCTACGAACATCTCTCCAGGTAATTTAATATCATCAACATACGAACCTTTTCCTGAAATTAATCTAGGATCTTCTATTCTCCTTATTGGTTTTCCTATATATTGCATAAATAGTAATAGAAGAGGTAGTTTATATCTTCTTTATTCTCACAGAAGAAGGAGGATGAGTTGAAAATATGCTCGATTTATTTTCTCCATATTTCATTATTAAATTCATTAATGACCCTTTACCAACTAACTGAGAAGCGTATTTATCTGCTTGTATTTCAAATTTTCTTGAGATAAACCTCTGAATTAAAACTATCGAAATACCTGAGATAATGAATAGAAATAAGGAAAATTCAGCAGTATAGAAAAATAATAGGACTAAGAGGTTTACTAATATTAACATCTTTAAATGATGATGAAGTTTTATATGTCCCATTTCATGAGCTATCATAGCGTCTAGCTCGTCTTTTGGTAAGTTTAGGCTAGCTGAGGTTACAAGAATTTTACCAGTTATTACTGAGAAGGCATTAACTCTGGCATCTTCCTTAACCTTGAGCTCAATTTGTTTTCCAAGAAAATCATATTTTATTGATTTAAACTTCTTAACTAGAATTATAGAGACCGCAAAGTAAACAACGTTTATTGCTAATAGAGAGAGTAATCCGAAAATAATTATTTGCATAAAGGTATTTAAGATGTATTACTATAAATATATTTGCCTTAAAGCCGAAAGTAAACTTTTCTTATAAGCTAGGCGTTCAACTATAAAATAATGAAAGCAATAATCCTTGAAAACGGAAGGCCAGTATTGAAAGAAGTACCAATTCCTAAGCTTAACCCAGGAGACGTTTTAGTTAAGATGAAAGCATGCGGTCTATGCGGAACCGACGTAGAAAAGATATGTGGGCAATATACTGCTTCTCAACCAATTCTAGGTCACGAACCAGCGGGTATAATAGCAGAATCAACAGTAGACTGGTTAAAGGAAGGTGATAGAGTTTTTGCTCATCATCATGTTCCCGACTATGAATGTTATTACTGTAAAAAAGGAAGTCCGACAATGTGCCCTTATTATAGGAAAACAAATCTAGATCCAGGAGGATTTGCAGAGTATTTCAGGGTGCCTGCGTGGAACGTAAGCAGGGGAGGAATACTAAAATTACCAGATAACGTATCATTTGAGGAGGGTTCTTTCATAGAGCCTTTAGCAACTGTTATAAGAGCACAGAGGAGGGTCTTCATAGATAAAGACGATTATGTCCTTGTAGTAGGAGCCGGACCTATGGGTCTATTGCACGTAATGATGGCTAAAGTAAACGGTGCAGGAAAAGTTTACGTATCCGACATTTCCGACTTTCGCAATGAGTATGCAAGAAAAGTAGGTGCGGATGAGGCATTTAATCCAAAAGTTGTTAAAGTTGAAGACGAAGTAAAGAAGCTCACTGACGGCAGAGGAGTTGATGTTGCAATAATTGCCTCTGGTGCTCCTTCTGCAATTTTAACGGCATTATATTCCGTAAGAAAAGGAGGCAGAGTATTACTTTTTGGCGTTCCTTATAAAGGAACTATACTAAACTATGATATAAGCAATCTTCTAAATAATGAAATCTCAATAATTTCCAGTAATGCTGCAGTTGAGGAAGATACTAGAGAGGCGTTGAAAATAATATCTGAAAAGAAAATTGATGTAATGAAGCTAGTTACTCACAAATTTAGACTAGAAGAATTCAACGAGGCCGTAAGGATAGCTAAAGAGGGCAAGGCCATAAAGGCTATAATATATGATTGAAAGCAAGATGAGAAAGAGGAACAAAGTGAGTTTGAACAATTTAAGAGATTTTTCAATCTCTTCTTTCCCTGGCAATTTACCTTCTCCTACGGTATAATATCCCTTTTTCTCTAGCTTTACTCCTAGTAAAGCTGATGCTATGCAAATGGGGTATCTTGCATTAATACTCTCTATTTGTGTATTTTTCAAAAATCTAAAAGGATTGCCTTCTTTAATTCCCAAAATTTTGCCTGCAATTACCATTAATAGCCCTGTGAGCCTTGCAGGAATATAATTCATAATTGTGTCAACTTTCGCAGAGAAATATCCTTCCTTATAAAGTTCCTTTGTTTTGTAGCCAACCATGCTATCCATGGTATTAGCCAACCTTTGCAACATTGCCCCAGGTAAACCAAGGATCAAAAACCAAAATAAAGGAGAGATTATACCATCTACAAGGCTTTCGAATAGCGATTCTATAGCGGCTGAGGCTATGTGCCCTTTATCTGCAGTTGATAAGTCCCTTCTGACAATTTGTTGAACTAAATTTCTAGCTCTCTCATCAAGTTCCCTAGACTTGCTAACAATGCTATACAACATCTTTATGGAGAAAGTAGTCTTAAGAAATAATGCCATCAAGATTAGTTTAATTGGAATTATTGGAATATATAGAGGAAGAATGGAGAAAACGATTTCTACCGGGATTACAGATATAAGCCAAATTAAGATCCCGTAACCATATCCTTTATATGGCTTTATTAGTTTTTCAGAGATTTTACCAGTATATACAACTGGATGAATATAAATTGGCGGTTCTCCAAAGAGTAAATCTATTGCTAATGCTAAAAAGAGAATAGGAAGCAACAAGAGTTAAAAGATGAGAAAAGAAAAAAGTCTTTCCGCAATCAAGAATAAAGGAAAGGATATAGTTATTATAGCGCCAGTTAAGTCTCCAGAAGAACCTCTCAAGACTTTCTTGCCCATCTCATAAAATATGAGAAAGAGAGTAAAAAATATAATAACTGAGAACGGATAAAAGAACAAAAATGGTATTCCCTCAGCAATTATTATAACCCACTTATCTTTCAATTTATCATGAAACAATTTGCCAAGGTAACTCGATTCCATGGGCTCTAATATTGAAAGGATTAAAATTCCAAGGTCTCTGGAAAGAACTTCAGCTGAAATCAAAATTAAAAAGGCGTCAATAGAAGGGTAAGGAAATCCGCATAAAGAAATAAGAAAAAGGGAAAAGTATACAATTGCCAAACCTATTCCTCCGCTTCCTACGGCAACGTCCTTTAATGCCTTTAATTTTCTTTCGTAATCACCTTTTATCATTATTGCGTCTCCTAAATCGAGTAGTCCATCAAGATGATTAAATCCTCTTATAACTTCTACAATTATGATGATTACAAACCTTGAAGAGTAACCTAGTATATGGAAGAGAGAAAAATAAGATACAAAATCTATTACTCCCGTTATTACCCCTATAAAAATTGGCGAAATAAAGCTGTATTCCGCAATTTCTTCAAGGCTTGCGCTAACTGAAGGTATAATTGTAAAGAAAGACAATTGCGAAAGAACGCCTTTTAAAGCTTTCATCGCTCTAAAATATCTGTGGCAATTATAATTTCTTCAACAATGAGCGACTCAGGAAAATCGTTTGTAACTGCAGGACTTGTTAGGCTCTTAGGAGGAATACCTTTTAAATCCCAAAATATGTCATTAAATTCATTTCCTTCAGAAGAAGGAGGAGAAATTGCATTTATACAAGCTTTTCAAGCAATTGGGGCGGGCTTAAAGCCCAGTAGTTACATGAATCCAATACTTCTAAAGCCTTCTAGCTCTGGTAAGATTGAGGTAATATTTTTCGGAAAATCTCTGGGAAATCTAAGACCAGAAGAGTATTACAATATGATACCCAGCTTTTGGGACAAAATTAAGAATAGCATAAAGGAAAATTATGTTATAGAGGCAGCAGGAGGAATAGAACCAAATTTTATGGAAAGAGATTTAACAGCCTTCCTACCTATGAAGGAAGGGATTCCTTCAATCCTTGTTTTAGATATAGATAGAGGTGGAGCATTTTCTTCAGCTTACGGAGTTTATCAAATGTTACCTCCGTCGATTAGAAATTCACTCAAGGGATTTATAATTAATAAATTTAGAGGCTCTCCTTCTCTTCTAGAAAATGCAATAAAATGGTTAACAGAGAGAACTGGAATGAAGTTTTTAGGCACAATACCTTATTTTGACGAGGAATTGATTCTTCCGGAAGACTCCATGAACATTAAGGATTTTGGAGAAGGGAGTGAAGTAAATATTGCTATAATAAATTATCCATATATAAGTAATTTTAATGAATTTTTTGCGTTGCTAAAGTCAAATGCCTCAGTTAGATTTGTTAATAATCCAAAGAAACTAAGAAAAGACGATATCTTGATTCTTCCAGGGAGTAGGAATACTTACGAATCTTTAGTTTGGTTAAAGGAGAGAGGCTTTCTAGAAGAAATAAGGAAAAGACAAGTATTAGGTGTATGTGGAGGATTCCAAATAATGGGTAAGAAGCTTATCGATCCTTTTGGAATAGAGAGCGGAGAACCAAGAGAATACGACGGCTTAGGAATATTTGACTTTGTAGTAAAATTTGAGGAGGAAAAAGTTGTATCAGCAAGTGAAGGTTTATTACAAGATGGAAGTATAATAAAAGGCTACGAGATAAGGAGAGGAAGAATAATATATGAAGGAAATGATAAACCGCTATTGACAATAGTAAGGAGAAATGGCAAAGAGGTAGATGTCGCAGACGGTTCTTTGAAGGGAGATAAGTTGGGATTAAGCATTCATGGTTCTTTATATAGTAAAAATTTGTTGGAAAACTTTGGAGTAAAGATTTACTCTAGATCGATGGAAGAAGAGATAGTTTATATGGCGGAAAAAATTGAGAAGATTATTAAGCAAAACGTGGATATTGATGAAATTAAAGAAATATATACTCAAGGAAAATAGTTACATGTGTTTAATCCAGAAAGTTTCATTGAGGAAGTAAAGCCCCAAATATTAAAGGAAGTAAGAGAAGAGAAAATTTTAGCCGCAATTAGTGGTGGTGTAGATAGCACAACTGCTGCAGTATTAATGTATAAAATTTTGGGGAAACAGCTTCTTCCAATCATGATAGATACCGGCTTTCTTAGGAAAAATGAAGCAAGGAAAGTTAAAGATATGCTTAAAGATATTTTACCCCTGCAGGTAGTTGATAAAAGTGAAGAATTCATTTCAGCACTTGAAGGAATTTCTGATGCTGAAGAAAAGAGGAAGAAATTTAGAGATTTATTTTACTCTACTCTTTCAGCAATAGCAAAAGAAAATGGAATAAGATATCTCGTACAAGGTACAATAGCCGCAGATTGGGTTGAAACTCAAGGAGGGATAAAAACTCAGCATAACGTTTTAGTTCAACTGGGAATTGACACAGAAAAAACTTGGGGATTTAAGGTAATAGAACCTTTAGCAGACCTTTATAAGGATGAAGTAAGAGCGCTTGCAAAATATTTAGGTTTACCTAAAGAAATATCTGAAAGGCAACCTTTTCCTGGGCCAGGATTGTTAATAAGAGTAGTAGGAAAACTTACTAGAGAAAAATTAGAAATAGAGAGAGAAGTTAATGAAATTGTAGAGAACGAATTAAAAGATTTTGGTTACTCTCAATATTTTTCAGTAATCATTGACTCTCAAAAGTCCTTAGATGACTTAATATCAAGTGAGGTTAAAGTTCCGGTTTACGTTTATAATACGAGAGCTACTGGAGTCAAAGGCGATGTTAGGAGCTACGGTAAAATAGCTTCCATTCCTTTAATTGATGATTATGAAAAAGTTAGAGAAATTGTGCAAAAAATTACAAAATATGACGTAACTCACGTAGAGATGATAATAAATGATAGAAAAGACGGTAAATATTCTATAGGAATTAGGGCAGTTTTAACTCAAGATTTTATGACTGCAGATTTCGCTAAGATCGAGTTATCTAAACTTCAGAAAATTGCAGAAAAAATTATGGAGATTAACAAGGAAATTAAAGAAGTATTATACGACGTTACTTCCAAGCCTCCAGCAACTATCGAATATGAATAAAAATTTTTAAATTAGAGAAAAGAGATATATTTCTTATTAATGAGAATATTTTAGCTTTTCTAAGAGTTGTATCCTTTTTGCGGGATGTGGATGGTCGCTGAAAAAGTCCGCATACCAAGGTACTTTTTCGCGTTTCCAATATTCTATAAGCTCGTCAACATTATTTTCTGGGATATCTTCTTGAACTTCAGTAGGGGCAAAGAATAACATGTTGACTATATTATTATTGTGCTTTCTCCTATACCTTTCTATTGTTTCTGGATCTACAGATAGCGTTATCTTAGCCAAGGCCCTTTGCAAGTTCTCTGCTCCGCCTGGTACAGTTTCAGCTGAATTTACATCTGCATAAGCTTCTCTCATTCTATTTAGATGGAGAAGGAAGAACTGGAATATGTAGCTTACGGCTAATAAGGCTATGCCTACTAACCATAAGCTCCCCGCATTATTGTTTCTCCCTTCTCCTTCACCGCCTAGCATCCCGCTCCACATTAACGAATAGCCTATCCAAAATATGAGTGCAGGAATTAAACCTATTGCCATTAGCAGTTCTACGTCTTTATGTCTTAAATGACCTAACTCGTGACCTAATACGGCTTTTATTTCTTCTTTGTTTAGTATCTTCAATAGCGGCAAAGTTATTGCAACTCTTCTTCCTGCAATAGGACTTCCATAAGCAAATGCGTTAGGGAATGGTACGTCAGCTATGTATACCTTAGGAGGTGGTGAAATTTTATTATAATACGCAACTTCATTAACAACGTCTACTAACCATCCGTACTTTGGATCATTTGGTGTTACCTCTACGGCTTTGTACATTGCATTTATTAAGTATGGTCCAAATAGCCACTGTATGATATTTAATGCTATCAAGAAGCTAAGTATTCCTATAATTATAGCTGGTGCGAAGCTCATCCCATAAAAGTAACTAACTACTGCAAAAACTAATGCAAAACCTAGTAAAAAGATTCCTAAACTAGTAAGGATCATTCCAAGTCTAAGTTTTAAGACTGTTAAGTTCATACTTATCAAATCTTCATCTTATTTATGGGGATTATAAAGATTATTCAAAATCTGGACAATAAAATAAAGCAATAAGCTATCATTATCCTTGTAATTCCTAGTTTATCATATCTTTCTAAAATCTTTTATTTATGAACTAGAATATATTACTATGGAAGAAGTAGTTAAAGAATACATGAAAAGTAACGTAATTTCGGTTGAGAAATCTCTTACTTTAAAAGAAGTAACTGAAATCATGACTAAAAATAATGTAGGCTCGGTAATAGTGGTTGATCACGGAAAACCGATAGGCATAATAACTGAAAAAGATATTGTCAGAGCATTAGGTAGCGGAAAGGATTTGAATACAAAGGCTGAGGAAATAATGACTGCATCCTTGATTACGATAAGAGAAGATGCTCCCATAACTGGAGCTTTAAGTTTAATGAGAACGAACAATATTAGACATCTTCCGGTGGTTAACGAAGAAGGTAAACTTACTGGAATATTATCAATAAGAGACGTAGCGAGAGCCTTAGACGATATGTACGAGAATTATTTAGATTAAGATAAGCCTTATTATTTTTCCTTATTATTTTTTGATTGTGAAAATTAAGATCTGGAAAGAATGGTACGATATTCTGCTAAAACTGTCAAAAGATAAGAGGACTACATTAGAAGAGTTAATTAAGGAGATCATGAGCACGAACGATTGCATCAATTTACCTAGAGTAAATACCACGAGGAAGAAGGAGATTAATTTAAACTTAAATTATACAGAAAAGGAAGTCCTAGAAAGGATAGAAAAATTCCTCTTCTGTGATTAATATGTTAAAAACTAAAAAATCGCCTGGATTCGTTAGAATAGGATTATTTAACCTTTTAGTAAAGACTGCTGTAGCTCCAATATCTTTTCTCTTTTCCTTTTTGGTAGTTAGGTATTTATCTTCTATATCTATAGAAACTTTTGGAGTTTGGCAGTATATTTACGTGCTAATAACCGGGTATTTTACCATTCCTGCAGATCTTTTTTCCTCAATAACCTCAAGGTACTCTGCTGAAGGCAAAAACGTAGGCGGAATAATAATTATTAATGCATTAGCCGGCTCTATTTCTTCCTTTGCTTACTTCCTTTTGATCCCAACATTCATTCACTCTGCTGGATATAATCAACCTATTTATTTTTACACTGCAATTATGCTTATTGTACTTATTTACTTGAATAGAATCTCCGGTTCTGTTGCAATAGGCAGATCTCCTAGGTTAACCGCAATAAGTGCTTCAGGGTTTCAAATAGTTAGACTACTTTCCGCAATAATTATGATGTTTTACCTAAATCTATCAATAAATGCAGTAATATTTGCATATTCCTTAGGATATTTGGTTCAGATAATTTTCAATTTAACTTTCGTCAACGCTAGATTAGGAATAGACTTTAAAGTAGCTTTGTCTGCAGTTAGGAAATCAATTGTATTTATAATGAACTACGTGCAGTTAATGATAGAGGCAACTCTAGTTTGGGTTGTTGTTTTTATAGTTCACTCCGCTATCCCTGTATCATACTTTGAGTCTGCTTTAATAATTTCAAATTTGGTAGGTTGGTCTCAAGCGGCTACTGATGGGTTAATACTTAAACTTCAAGAAAGTAGGGATCCTAAATTAATAGAAATCGCAATAAAGTTCTTCTTTACTACTGGTGGGGTATTTCTCTTAATAATCTTTGTTGATGGAGAAAGATTGCTTTACGTTCTTAGGCCAGATTATGTTTCTTCAATATATGCCTTAATTGTACTATCTTTCTCAACTTTCATAAGATCTGCATATAGCATCTTTTATAGAGCAATATACATGGCTGACGAATCGTTGGCTGTAGAATCTAAAGGAGAATTTAGAGGATACACCGCTAAGCTAACCACAAGAAATGTGATAATCTCAAGTATAGGTGTTTCATCTTCTCTTCTTCTAATTTATTTGTTTAAAAATGGGAATATATATAAAATTTCTCCTATTCTGGCCGTTTTTATTTCGCTAGCACTACTTGTAAACTCCTTGGGCATGTTCTTTTCTTCGTATTTTATGTCAAAGAAAATTTACCGCTTTAATTTTCCAATAAGAGAAGTCGTAATTTCATTAATTCTTTCAGCAGTTTCTTCTTTACCTTTTATAGGAATAAGTAAAGTCAGAGCAATAGAACAAATGGTCATAATGCTAGAATTGACTCCTTTAGCTTTATTCCTTTATGTATCCTTAAGTTATATCTTTAATCCATACGCTAGAACTTTAATACATTCTATATTAAGAGAAGTAAAAAACTTTAAGCTATAAAATACTCTTAAGAATAATGTCTGGTTTAACAATTAGAATGAAAAGGCTTTTTGAAAAAGGAAAGGCTTTCGTTGTAGCTTTAGATCATGGGCTCGTAATGGGACCGTTAAAAGGTATTGAAAATCCGATAGAAGTTGTAAGTAAACTATCAAATATTCCCGACGCTTTACAAATGACTCCAGCCATGCTTAAGCTTGTTGAGGAGAATTTTTACAGCAGAAATTCCCCTATGCTAATAGCTAGGTTAGATACTGCAAATGTTTGGAGAAGAGAAAAGAAATACTCTCAAGGATATTATTCAATGGTTTACCAGATTAAAGAAGCTGTAGAAGCCGGGGCAGACGCTGTAGTTACTTATCTGGTAGTAGGTTATGGAGATGATAGAGTGGAAGGTTACAATGTAGAAGCCTTAGCTAAGGCAAGAGCAGAGGCTCACGATTACGGTATTCCATTTATCATAGAACCATTATATGTATCTCCTGACAATCCAGACTCAGTAAAGGACGCTAATTTCGTTAAATATGTAACCAGGTTAGCCTCAGAGATTGGTGCAGATATTTTGAAAGTCGATTATACTGGAAATAAGGAAGAGTTCAAAGAAGTAGTAAACGTAGCGTTCGCTCCAATATTAATAAGAGGCGGGCCAAAAACTAGGGACGATAAAGAGTTTTTATCAATGCTTAAGGACGCAGTTGATGCGGGAGCAAGTGGAGTAACTGTTGGTAGAAACTTATGGCAGTCAAAGAACCCTACGGCAATGGCAAAGGCTATAGCTGATGTAATAAGGGGTAAAAGCGTTGATGAAGCTTCAAAACTTCTGGTAGGTTAAAAATGATAAGAAAGGCAGTAATAACTGCCGCAGGAAAAGGTAGCAGAATGAAATACATAACGTCAGTCTTGCCAAAGGCACTTTTACCACTTTTTAAGCAAGAAGATGGAAAAAGAGTGATGAGACCAATAATAGACTTAATAATGTCTTCCCTATCTGCCGTGGGGGTTAATAATTTTTGCATAGTCGTTGGTAAACATGGTAAGTTATTAATGGACTATCTATTTGAAAGAGGAGTAACTTTCGTTTTCCAAGAAGAACCAAAAGGCTTTGGAGATGCGGTACTTAGAGCAGAAAATTTCGCTTGTGGCGAACCTTTCTTCGTTCATGCAGATGACGGTGTTCTTACTGGCGGATACTCTGAAGCTTCAGAATTATATGAAGAAAACAAGCCGGAAGCAGTCCTATTACTTAGGAAAGTAAATAATCCTTTTAGATATGGAATTGTAAAAGCTGAGGAAAAGGGAGAGTTTAGAAATCATAAGTTATATAAAATAATAGACGCGCAAGAAAAACCTAAACAGCCTTTCTCAGATCTTGCAATTTCGGCAGTTTATGTTTTCAAACCTAGTATATTTAAAGCACTAAAGGAAGTAGAAAACTATGAAGGGGAACTGGAACTAACATATGGTATAAAGAAAATCTTAGATCAAGGAGGAGAAATTTATGCCATACTTTTAGAAAAAGAAAAATGGCTTAACGTGGGAGATCCAGAACATTATTATGAAGCTCTAAAATACTCTTTCGAACAAATATGAAAGTTTCATTTTCTCCATTTTGTTTTAGGCATAATTACGTCCTTAAATTTCTCAAGCCTTTCCCTATAAGGTAGCAGATCTTCTATCATATTCTTTACCTCTTCTCTCATGAACCTCTTTGGAGTGAAACCCAAGGACTCCAAAATTTTCCTTTCAGGATTATAATAATGCTCTTCAGCTTCAACTCTTGGATTCTCAACGTGCTTTATTTCTACATGCAAGCCTAATTCTTCTCCTGCTTCTTTAACCATTTGCGCTATTTCATTTACACTGTGAATTTCCATAAATTGGTTAACAACTCTGTACTCACCTTGTTTCGGTGGGTGTTCTATTAATGTTCTTAGAGCCTCGACACTATCTTCTAGTGAAATGAATCCTCTAGTTTGTCCTCCCTTACCGTAAGGTGTTAATGGAAGTCCTAAAACTGCTTCAACGCAGAACCTATTTACTACTGTGCCCCAGACTTCGTCAAAATCGAATCTGGTCCTTAAAGACTCGTTTACTATTTCTGAAATTCTACTACCGTAAACTGGGCCTTGCATGATGTCAGTTATAGTTAATCCAAAAAGTTGGTTAAAGTAAGCTAAAAGGTAACTGTCAAATATTTTGGAAAAATGATAAACAGAGCCGCCCCATCTTGGTGTGAATATTTTATCTTTCTTACCATTAATAGTGGCCTCTATAAAAGCAGACTCTGGAATATCAAAATTTGGAGTGCCATATTCGCCCATAGTTCCCATTTTTAAAATGTGTATCGAAGGATCAATTTCTTTTACTAGATAAATTAAATTAAGAGTTCCGTCAAGATTATTATTTATTGTGTAAACTGCATGATCCAAGTCTTTCATGGAATAGGGAGCAGATCTTTGTTCTGCGAAGTCAACTATAACATCTGGTTTCGATTCCTTTATTACTTCCCTTAATTTTTCCTTGTCAGTTATATCTCCTTTATAGAATTTTATGTCAGCGTCAAGGTATTTTTTTACCGCGTTTACTCTCTCCTCTGGAGCCGGTAAAGGAAAAGCAGAATCTGAACCTATTTCTTCTACTGCTTTCCTAGTTGATAGATTATCCATGCCGTAAACTTCGTGATTTTTTGAAACCAACCTTAGAGCCAATGCCCAACCTATGTAACCATCTATTCCAAGGATTAGAACTCTCATCAATACTTCATAAGTTAACATAATAAAAACGTTTATGGTATGATTAGGAAAACTTTTTTCTTATAAATTAAAATATATACTATGATTCTTGTAGGTGTAGATGCAGGAGGAACTTCAACTATTTCAATAGCATATACATGCGAAGGAAAATTCATTGGAATTGGGGAATCTGGTCCAGGAAATTTCCACAATGTTGGATTAGAGAATGCAGTGAACAATATAAGGGATGCTATTTACAAGTCAACGAAAGGATTGAAGCCAGACGTAGCCTGCATAGGCTTAGCAGGCCTGGATTCAAAATATGATTATGAAGTCCTTTCTTCAGCTCTTAAGGATTTGGCTAAGGATACTATTATAGAACACGATTCTTTCATTTCTCTTTATGCAGAGACTAGAGGTAAGCCTGGGATTATAATAATTTCTGGAACCGGAAGCGTAGTGATGGGATATGATGGTAAACAAAGAATTAGAGTTGGTGGTGCAGGCTGGTTATTATCGGATGAAGGTTCTGCTTATTGGGTAGGAAGAAAAGCATTAAGACTCTTAGTAAAAATGCTTGATGGAAGAGAAGAAAAAACGCTGTTGGCCGATTTAATATTACAAAGGCTTTCAGCTAGCGGTCTAGATGATTTAATAAAATGGACTTATCATGAAGGACACAAGATTGAGGAAATAGCATCTTTAGCTCAAGTAGTCGATATAGCAGCAAATAAAGGAGATAAAAAAGCCCAAGAGCTTTTTTATCTAGCGGCTAAGGAGATAGCAAATAACGTAGTTTATATTTCTAAAAAGTTAGGAATAAGAACAGCTTACATGAGTGGAGGAATGTTTTCATCTAAGTTGTTTAAATCTTATGTTATAGAACAGCTGAAGAAAGAAGGCATAGTAGCTTTTGACAAAAAGAAAAGCCCAGAATTTGGTGCTTTATTGATAGCCTTTGATAAAGCTGGTTGCGTTAATGAACCGGAAGAGCCACGCCTTCACTCCTAGGATCTGCAACAGCTATAAATTCGTCTCCTTTCCTTTTCATTGCTTGAACAATTCCAACTTCGCTCGATAGATACTCCGTTTGTGTTGCTGGAATTCCTAATCTCTTCTCTGCAATGACCTTACCATTAACGTACATGAACCTAGGGGCATTCACTGCCTCATCAATTTCCATTGAGTAGTCTGCATAATATTCAAATACTTCAGAATGAATTTGTGGCCTTAAATCTCCGCCTGCACAACCTATTATTAAGTCCTCATTGTCTTTGCTTGCAAGCAGGATAGAGAGAGTATGAAGTGGCCTTTTTCTGCCTTCGGGTTTGTTTACCCCATCTTTAAATCCATATCCTCTATTATTAAACACGATGTCGTCGACTATTATTCCAGACCCAAATGGGTAAAACAAGCTTTGTATAAATCCTACCTCATTTTCTCCATCTGATACAACGAAGAATGTAGTGTCTCCATCATATAAGTTAACCGGAATGCCTTCAGTAGTCATTTTCTGAATTAAATATCCTTCATCTAACAAATAGGAAGGAGGTTGATAAAACCTAGGATCCGCTATATACCTATCTCTGTCGTCGTACGCTAAAATTGAAATTTTTACATGATTATTTACTCTCTTAATATCATTATAGGGTAATTTATTTATTCTAGACAACTCTACCATCTTTAGGATTTGTAGCGTCGTTAATCCTTGAGTATTCGGTGGGAATTCGTAAACGTCGTAGTCCTTGTACCTAATCTTTAGTAAGGAAACCTCTTCACCATGAAATTGAGAAAAATCATCACTCTCCACTGGTACACCTTGACTTTTTAGTCCTTCTACTATTTCTTGGGAAATTTTTCCTTCATAAAATTCCCTTGGATCTCTTGAAATCTCCTTAAGAATTTTACCTAGTCTAGGCAATTTTATGAAATCTCCGAATCTCTTATTCCCAAATAGCTTTTCAAATTGAGGATTAAATTTTGGAGAAGTTATTATAGCATGATGTAAAGCTCTTCCTACATAAAATCCGTTTGTTGCTAGAGAGATTGCAGGCTTTAAGAGTTCATAAAGATCCATTGTAGTATAATTTTCTTGCAAGTAATTCCATAGATCTACTAGCCCTGGAACCACAACTGAATTGGGGTCTCTTTCATTAATCTTTTCGGCCTTTAAATTCTTAGGAGACCAACCTGAAGAGTTGTAAGCTTTTATACCTTCAGAGGATTTTATTAAAATAAATCCATCTCCTCCTAACCCACTAGTGTGAGGCAAAACTACTGATAATACTGCACTTATTGCTATAGAAGCATCAAACGCGTTCCCTCCGCTCTCCAAGATCTTTGCCCCAAAATAGCTTGCAATATAATTTTGTGTAGCCACAACCTTTTTACCTACTGCAGATATCATGTATGTTTTTAATTCACTAGAGGTAATTAAGTATAAGCCTTGAACATTCCAGAAGAAACAAAAAAGGAGCTTAAGGAAGGAGTTTGCGTAACATGTTGTGAGGAGTATGTAATATGTATGACAACAGATTTGCCCAGGAATTTTAATGCTCCAGTTGATATAGAAGTTGATAGGGATAAGGGGAGCGTCCTTTTAAGGAATATAATAAAGGATGATCCTCAAAATCCTCTATATATAGAATATTACATTGATAGACAATTCGTAGAGAACATATCGAGATCAGGAAAGATTGACATATTTTTCGTAAACGAGAGATTCGATGAACTTGGTAAATTTGAAGTAAAGTTAATGAAAGAAGACTTAGCAATAATAAGGAGGGAAATAGGCCTTGGAAATTAAGAAAGCTCAAGAAAAATTAAAGGAAATGTATTTACAAAAGGATAAAGATAGAGGGCTTTTCGCTACTTTTACGTGGTTTACTGAAGAAGTTGGAGAGCTAGCAGAGGCTCTCCTATCTGGTGAAAGGAATAAAATTGAGGAAGAACTCGCAGATGTCATAGCTTGGGCAATATCGATAGCCAACTTAGAGAATATCGATGTAGAAGAAGCTTTAAGGAAAAAGTACAACTTATAAGCTATGCAAAGGAACGAGTTTTACGAAGAGCTAAAGAAAGCTTTGTGGGACGGAAAGGAGAAGTATTATAGGAACCTAGTTTACATAGAAAAGAAGGATTACCTTGATGACTTGTTAGCGTCAATTAAGACCTACTTGGAAGTAAATCAAAGCCCTAGCGTAATTTACGCTTTCCACCCTTGGGTTTCTAAAGCCAAGGAGAGAAGGAATATAATTAAAGAGTTATTTAAAGAAGGTAAATTTGAAGACGTGGATTATGCATCTACAGACGAATATCTTGGTAATACATACGACCTAGTTATTTTAGATCTTGTAGATAATTTTCAACCAAATTACATAGGAAGATTAGTTGATTTAGCGAGAGGAGGAGGCCTAGTAATTCTATATACAGATAATCTAACTGAAAATAAAATGTTTAGAAATTCTATAGTAAGATATGGTAAAATTCTAGATATTTATGAGAGACGATTTAGAAAAAAATTAGAAGAGCATGAGGGAATTTTCATAGCTAATGAAGAAGGTTATAAAGCTAGACCCTTTGTCGGTAATACAAAAAAGGAAGAAGTAAAAATACCTCAAAAGACTTTGATGCCGAGAGAGCTTCACGAGCTTGCAATAAGTCAAGACCAGATAAAAGTCTTAGAAGAATTCTACTTCCTATTAAGAGGAGGAAAAAGAGTAATTTCTCTAACAGCAGCTAGAGGAAGAGGTAAAAGTGCTGTAACCGGTTTAGGTTTAGCTGGAATAATAAAGATAAACTTGGACGAAGGCTACGATACTGAAGTAACAGTAACTGCTCCTTCATTGTACTCTGCATCACAAATTATGGAATTCGCTAAGAAAGGTTTGGATGTATTAAAGATAAAAAATAAGGAAAAAAATTCAGATACTGGATTTATAAGAGAAATAAGTGGAGACGATTTTGAAATACATTATAAGCCTCCGGATGCCGTATCTGAGGTTGAAACTGGTAAAGGAATATTAGTTATAGACGAGGCTGCCGCATTAGGTGTTAATTTTATTGACTTAGCCTTAAGGAAATGGAAGAAGGTTGTTCTAGTTACAACGATTCACGGTTATGAAGGTTCAGGGAAGGCTTTCATTAGGTATTTAAGAAAAATAATCTCGGAAAGAAAGGCTCCTGTTAGATTACTTACAATGCAAAAACCTTTAAGATATGCTGAAGGTGATCCAATAGAAAAATGGTTATATGATGCATTAGTTTTAAATCCTGAGCCTCAAAGACTGCCAGAGGATATTTCTATAGCATTTTATGAAACTCAGGATAAAGAAGAATTGCTAATGAATGATAATAAACTCTTTCAAGTTTATGGAATATTAGTTTCTGCTCACTATAGAAATAATCCAGACGATTTAATGATTATGTCAGATGGAATTCATCATTCAATAAAAACAATTTACTCTGGAGATTCTTATTTAGCTGTTGTTCAGACGTCAGAAGAAGGAGACTTGCCAGATAATTTGATAGATTTAGCATTAAGAGGTGGAACATTTGACGGTGATTTAATTCCAGATAGATTATTAAAGCATGTAAGATTAAGGGATTTTGGAAAATTAAAGGGATGGAGAATAATAAGGATTGCGGTAGTCCCAGAACTTCAAGATAAGGGATTAGGTAGTAAAATTCTTCAAATGGTAACAGAAGATGCAAGAGAAAAAGGTTTAGATTGGATAGGTTCAAGCTTCATGGGAGATTATAGGGTATTAAAGTTCTGGGTAAAGAATGGCTTTATTCCAGTACACGTATCTCCTGTAAGAAATGAGAAATACGGTGATTTTCCAGTAGTTGTAATTAAGCCTTTAAGCGAGATTGCTAAGAGAATTGTAGATATTTCTGCTTTTATATTTAAAGAAAAGTTACTTAACACAATTCACGATATTTACTTCAACATGTCTCCGCAAGTTGCACAGCTATTGTTAAGAGGAAATAAAGCTTACAAGGACATAAATTTGAGTAGGTTACACTTAGCGAAAATTGTTGCATTCCTACAGGGCACAAGTCCTTATGAAGCCTCTGCGGATGGAATCCATTTATTAACATTAAAGTATTTTTGGGATTCTAAAAGGGATTGGTCGCTTTACGATGAAGAAGAGTGGATATTAATAGGCAAGGTACTTCAAGGAAAACCGTGGGGATATTTATCTACTCTTCTTGGTATAAACAGAACTCAAATGAACGAATTCCTTTATACTGCTGTTGCAACAATGTTAAAAAAATATTATAATATGGACGCTGAAGGTAATATTGGCTATAGTCTTTCAGATTTAGGTGATGAGTTCACAACACGATGATTGATGAGATAATGCACCTCGACTGATTCATACTGTGTAATATATTAATGAGGCAACAATTAATAGAGAAAATAATTGGTGAAGTCCAACGGAGATTCCTGGCTTTACTGGATTTTTATTTGCTCCTACATAGACTAATAATCCCACTACCACTTCAATAATTGTTAACAATAAAGGTATCCACAGAGCCTCTAAAATTAAGGCTATTACGAAAATTGCTGCCAATATAGAGTGAATTAGCCAAGCTCCTTGTAGCCAATTCTTAGGCTTTCTAACATCACCTATTTCAAACTTCATTTTTCTCATACCAGTAACAACTCCGCCCATGAAAATAACGAAGTAAAGGAAATGAGGAGGTAATACAGCGTATAAGAAGAATTGAATAATATTAACGTTAAATCCTTTTAAGAAGATTACGAAATACGTTGCAAAAACACTATACGCTGCTATATCATGAAGGCCTTGAAATATAGATGGTAATTTCCCCGCTAAAACGTAAAGCGTAGCCATACCCAATAATGCAGTAGCAACAACCCCGAGAAATCCTACAAGACTAACTACAGAAAACCTTAGTATTAAGAATGCTAATGAAATGATGCCTACAATTGTCGCACTAATTCTATGAATAGCCTCAGGATCTTTCTTTGCCGCTAATTGCAAAATATCTCTAGTATAAGGCCAATTTGTTCCTAACGATAGTCCATATCCATATCCTTCAACTATCCCGCCTAAAACTATTGTTATTCCTGCAAAAATTGATGCAAGCAAACTAATTTCCTTTAGCATAATATCCTTTTTTGTTGCGGGATAATAAAACGTTTGTTAAGACTTTTAAACATTTTCCTAAAAAAGGCAAGTTAAATTCTTTATTTCAGGAAGTATATTATCTACCGTGCTAGATATACTTTGGAGAATTATAGATCTTCAACTTCCCTTAGTAAAATCTGATATGGAAACTTTCTTGATAAAAGATGGAGAAATAACTGAGGACGACTTAAAGATCTTTAATGAAGCCTCTGAGACGATAAAAAAGGCATATTATAGTGCGGAAAAAGATCCTAATTTTGCAAGAAATCTAGTTAAAGAAGCTCTAACTAAGCTTGAGTCAATAAAACCAAAGAAGCCTTTTCCTCCAGAGATGAGAATTAGATTTGATGAACTTAAATCATCACTAATGGAAGTTTTAGGAGAAAATAAAGTTTCTCAAACTACATCTCCTAAAAGTTAATATTTTTTATACTATTCATCATAAAATCTAAATATATTTTTGAAACCCTTTAAGCTCAAAAAATATTTTTTATCGAGTACTCCCTTTAAGCTTTGCGGATTTTACGGGCAAAATTTAGGGAAATTTTATAATCTCTTAAGACCGAAAAGCTTAAAGGGAGAATATGAGGCTCAGCAAAGGATCAATTTCACTTAAAGAAGCTTATGGACAAGCGATGGCAGTCACTGCACCACTTGGTAGCGTAGTTTCTACTTCAACTGCAGCAATCCTTTACGCTGGTTACTCTGTAGTCTTTACTACATTACTTGCTTTACTAGGTAGTGCACTTTGGATTTATACGCTTACAAGATATACTTCAAAATTAGCTTCTGCAGGGGGATATTACACTTATGGTTATAGTGCGTGGAGGAGTAAGAAAATTTCGTTCTTTGAAGCTCTTATAGAAGCATTTGCTTATTCATTCCTTAACGCAGTAAACGCAATTACTGTATATCTTATTATATCTATCTCCTTAGGAATATTTGGCATTTCACTAACACCGATAGAAGAGGGGGTAATAATATTCTTAGCAATACTTTATCCTACAATTATATCTCTTTCTCATATAAAATTTGTATTGGGCAAGATTGTATCAATAAGTGCAACTGCAGAGGCCGTATTACTAATAATAATGTTTGCATTTTCCCTTACTAAAGGCTTTCATTTCAGCTATCTAACTCCGGGTAATGTTCCGGTACATGATCTTGCGACTGCGTTTGTTCTATCAATGGTAAGTATATCCGGAGCAGGAGCCGCTACATACTTGGGAGAAGAAGTCAAACATCCTACAAAGACGGTAACATTAGGAATGTGGTTATCATTGTTAATTGGAGGAACTGCAATGTTTTTAGGAACTTATGCTCTGGTAGCATTATGGAATGGTTCACTTACAGCCTTAGCTTGCTCTCCTCAGCCTTTAATTTATGAGATGTACTCCTTTGGTGTATTTCCGCTTTTAATAGCTTTAGTAATGTCAATAAATAGTTTATTTGCATCAAATATAGGCACTACTTTAGGTGCTGCAAGAATAATATTCAATCTATCGAGAGAAAAATCAGCTCCAGCAATATTTTCTAAGGTAAATAAGAGCCATGAACCGGTTATTGCTACAATATTTGTAGGAAGTATAACTGGATTAGTAACTGCATTATCAGTAATATTCCTTGGAATAAACACAGCATTTGCAGATATAAGTACCATAACTGGTATATTATGGTTATCTGGTAGAATAATAGATGGATTTGGAGTTCCCGTCTTCTATTATAGAATTGGACAACTTGGATTATTTAGTGCTACAATACCCTTAGTAGCTACTGGACTTAATCTTTGGGGAGTCACTGAAAGTATTTCAGTACATGACATTGCCTCAATTGTTATACTAACGTCAACAATGGCAGTTCTAATAGGTTGGTATTTACTTAAAGGTAGAAAAGGTAATCCAGGAAGTCTTGTAGTCGATGATAATAATGAGGTAATACCAATAGATGAATATCTAAAGAAATTGAAAGAAAAAAGTGTCACTACTTAACAACTAAAACTGGATAAGGAGATTTACTAACTAACGCTGAAGATACGCTACCTAAAATCACCTTTTTTAAGCCCGTTAGACCTCTACTACCAGTAACTATTAAATCACATCCAATTTCCTTACAATATCCTATTAAGCTATCTGCAACATCATTACTTTCGAGAATTTTTTCCTTAACATTATAGCCTTCTAACTCACTTTTTATCTCATCTATTGACCTTTTTGCTTTCTCCTCAGAATCTATTATAACTTGTTCTGGGCTTTTTGGAGCTTCTTTTACTACAGTAACTATGTGTATTTCATCTTCCTTCTTAAGAAATCTTAAAGCAAAAAACAAAGCCTTCTTTGAATAATCTGATCCATCATAAGCTAAAACTACTTTCATAAGAAATTTAAAAGAATAATATAATAATAAGTCTTTCTTACGTTTTAATTAAAAAATTTTTAGACAACACTCAAGCCTTGAATTTCTAGTTCTCCAGTACTAACATTGCCTATCATTAATCTCTTTTTAGAGGTTCTCTGAATTCCTTTAAGTAAATCCTTTAGATTTGACGTAATTACTATCTCTTTCAATGAAATCTTTTTACCATCTTTAATTATCCAAGATACAGAACCAACTACACTAAATTCCCCAGTATCAAAATTACTCGTGTGAACTCCTTGAACTTCATCTACGTAAACTTTACCTTCTTCAGATAAGTCTTCTTCCTCATTCTTTACGTAAAATTCTAAATTACTTGGATAAATGTAAGGTATCGAAGAATATCCTCTTGAAGCCGAAGCAGTATTCTCTCTTTTAGCCTTAAGAGACCAATAGTAGTTACTAAGGAATTTCTTTACATTAGCATTTATTATCTCATTGTTTAGTGATTGTTGACCTTCGCCGTCAAAAGACCTACTATAGACACTGTTCTCAATTAGTGGATTATCTATGATCCTCAAGTTCTCGTTGATTAACTCTCCTTCTTTTAGAGGGCTTCTATGCCTATAGTAATTCTCCAGTGATATGGCGTGGCTTAACAAGGGGAATACTAAATAATAAACTGCTTTAGTTGTTAAGACTACGGACTTAGGTTTAAAGTCTAGAGTAGTTCTCTCTGACGTGATCTGAACTTTCTCTACTATTGTATCTTTCATCTCATCAATGCTAGTTGAAGGATCTCTGAAGGACCTTGTCTCATAGATCTCTGGGCCCACATAGGTTGAATCCTTATAATTTGCGCTAACGCTTACCGAGATTCCGCTTCTTTTTTCGCTTAAATTCATTCCTTCAGTACTAACAATTCTTACTTCGCTAACCCATGCTGTAGAGTTTAAGGTTACTATGTTAATTTTCTTTTCCTTTAATTCCTCTAGTTCCCTAATTTTTTCCTTTACTACTTCACTTAAGTCAAATTTTTTATAAAGACTCAAATAGCTTACCTTATTAGGTGTAGGGATTTGATTTGCATCATCTCTTTCAGAGACTTTCCAAGATTTTATTGCGATATCTAATAAATTATCATCAAGTCTCGTAGAATAAGCAAAGCCAACTTTTCCATCTTTAAACACTCTGAGACCGTAACCTTCTTCGTTTAGGAACCTAGAATATATTTGTTTTTCCTCGTTTATTGAGAACTCTGTCCTTTTTACGTAAAAAATTTCTGCAGAATACCCTTGATTTTTTGCCTTATCTAGTATCTCAAACATATCCTCCCACCTTAACCTTAACACTTATATAAGGTCCGCCTGTTCCTACTGGAACGCTTTGCCCGCCTTTACCGCAAAAGCCAGGCCAAACGTCAAACTCTTTTGAAACTCCTTTTATTCTACCTAGAGTTTCTATAGTATAACCTGAAATTCCCATGTTCCTAATAGGTTCTCCTATCTCACCGTTATGAATGTAATATCCTTCCTGTATTCCAAATTGGAATGTTCCGTCTGGACTAGTTTGACCTCCAAGGGGAGAAACTATGTAATATCCTTCTTTTATTTCACTAATTAATTCGTCAACCCTCCTATCTCCTGGAAGCATGAATGTATTTCTCATCCTAATTAGTATAGGACTTCTAAAATCTTCAGCTCTTGCATTGCCGGTAGGCCTTTCTCCTAGGAACGTTGAATAATATCTATCTACTAGGAATTCTGAAACAATTCCTTTTTCTACTATCTTTACTTCTCTACCTTCAACTCCTTCATCATCATAGGGAGTAAGTCCTATAGCCATATTATAATCCATTTTAGGTGAATCGTGTACTGATACGTAATCTGGGGCAATTTTCTTTCCTCTTAATTGACCAAGTACTCCATTAACTGCTAAATCCGCCTCGGCTAAGTGACCTAAAGCTTCGTGTGAAAAAACTCCTACAACATCTGGACCAAGTACTACATCAAATTCTCCAGCCTTGGGAGTTTTGCCTTTAAGTTGATTATTTAATCTTTTTCTTAACGTCTCTATCATTTGGTTTATGTCAAATACTTCTAATGGATATCCTTTGTAAGTATATGCAGAATAGAAAGAGGATGCGACAATGTCACCTTCTCTAGCAACGGCTGAAATCGAAATTCCGCTCAATACATATTCTTGGTAAATTTCTCTTCCTTCTGTGCTTGCATAGTCTTTCTTTACTCCTTCATGAAAATATCTAACGTTCACTGATTTTACTCTTTCATCCTTGAGTAACTCTCCCTTAATCTTATCCAGATCAGACATTATTTCTTCTAAACTTTTTGACAATGGTTTTTCCTGTTTTATTACAACTTTATCCTTTTTTGGTGGTAAGAAAGTTATATTAACTTTTTCATCACCATAAGCAGAATTTATTGCATTCCTTACTTCTTCATCGTCAAGCTTTGTTGAATTCGAATAGCCCCAATTTCCATTATATAATACTCTTAGCGAATAACCTTCATCTACTCCGTTAGTTGTTACATATTTTCTATTCTCCGTTACAACTAACGACAACTCGTCATACTTATAATGCCTTACATCGGCAAAGATTGCACCTAAATTTTCAGCCTTTTTTAAAACTTCAATCATTTAATAAAAACCTCCTCCTTACTTTTAAGTATGAATGTAGAAAAGATTAGTGTTTCGATCCCTAAAGACATAATGGAACAACTCGATAAGTTCATGAAAACTTCATCTTCTCTTGATAGGTCTAAGATTTTTCAAATAGCAATTAAAAATTTCTTAGATGAAAATTCTCTGGAAGACGTAGACGTAGTTGGGATAATAAATATAATCTATGATGATGAAGTTACTGATGAAATTACTAAATTACAACACGAGAAACTTTCTTCAATAATTTCCACTCTTCATATTCATCTTAACGAGAAAGAATGCATGGAAGCAATAGCTGTGAAAGGTAAAAAATCCGATTTAGTAAAGTTAACTTCTTCCTTATCTCAAATTAAAGGAGTTAAAAAGGCTAAATTATTAACATATGAAGTGAAGGAAAAATGAATATAATAGTGAGCGAAGACTGTAAAAACCTTGGAATATTTGTTGCCCACACTGAAGTTCTAGGAGTAAATAATAGTAAAGGAAAATTAGAGGAAGACATGAGAAAAGTTGAAGAAATGTATTCTCAAGAAGATCCAGAAAAACTAAAGCTCAATCCTATTGTAAGAGCCTACAGAGATTTTTATTGGAAAATAGGCATAGATCCTACCAAAGTAAGGCCAGCAGGAGAGGCATTAAGAAGAAGAATAAACAGAAGCGGTAAGCTTCCGAGGATAAATGATATTGTTGATGCAGGCAATATAGCTAGCTCGTCAACTTTAGTTCCAATAGGAATATATGATATTTCCAAGATTGTTGGAGAGCCTTCAATAGTACTGAGTAAGGGAGGAGAAGAATTTTATGCAATAGGAAAAGATAAGCCTGAAATTCTTCAAAAAGGAATACCTATAATGGTAGATAAGGAAAAAGTAATGCATATTTATCCTCATAGAGATTCAAAGATAACTAGTGTAACAGATACTACAAGGGATATATTAATAGTTGGTGCAGGCGTTCCTGGAGTACCGCAGGAATTAGTAGGCAATGCTGTGAATATTGTAGTTGAATTAGTGCTTAAGTATTTAGGAGGTAAACAAACACACCAGGTGGTTTTCAGTTGAAGTTAATGCTCGTAGGATATGGAAATGTAGGAAAAGCATTTAGAAAATTACTTCATGAAAAGAAAGTGAAAGAGCTAGAAAATGTAAAAATTGCTGGAATTGTAACAACTAGAGGATTAATGTTAAAAGATCAAGAAGAGTTTGTTCCAGACAAGAAAGTTGACGTGTTGGAAGCGTTAGATGAAGTTCAGCCTGATGTAGTTGTAGATATGGCCTCTGCAAACTACAAGACTGGAGAGCCATCGCTTTCATTATATTTGAGCGCATTAAAGAGGGGAATTCACGTTATTACTACAAATAAGGCTCCATTAGCGTTAAAATATAAGGAAATAATAAATACTGCAATATCGCACGGTTCTAAGATATTCTTTCAAGCTACTGTAATGAGCGGTACTCCTTCAATAAATCTTTACAGAATTTTGCCTGCAATGAAAGTTAGGAAAATAAGGGGCATTTTAAACGGTACAACTAATTATATCTTAACTAGGATGAGTCAAGGGTTATCTTTTAATGAAGCATTAAAGGAAGCTCAAGAATTAGGTTATGCAGAAAGAGATCCCACGCTTGATATAAATGGTTTTGACGCCGCAGGAAAAATAACAATCTTATCTAATGTGTATTTCTCTAGATACATCTCAATTAATGATGTAAAGTTTGAGGGAATAGGTAATATAGAAATTGGAGATGCTCTGAAAAGAGGTAATAAAATAAAACTCATAGCATATGCAGACGAAAAAGAAACTTATGTGAAACCAGCGGAGATTACAAAAGAGGATTTTCTTTACAATGTAGATGGGGTCAACAATGCACTAGAGATAGAAAGTGACATTCAAAAAATAACTATTGTAGGTCCAGGAGCAGGACCACTAAATGCTGCTTATGGAGCATTTTCAGACTTGATTTTATTATTGAGAGGAGAGAATTTACCAGGATTGTAAAATATTAGAATTGTTATAAACCAAATTTTTAACCTTAAAAACCAAAATAGCTTAGATGATAATGGCAACTTCACCAACTGTAAAATTAATTTATTACGCAAAACTTAGCAAGCCAAGAATTATTTGGTTATTAGATCTTGCAGCGTTAGCTGGTGCAGCGTTGTCCTCTAGGTTTCTTCTGATCCCATTAATTTCCGTATTGGCTGGCGGAACCTTAGCATCTGGTGGAGCAATGATAATTAATGAAGGAATTGAGATTGATAAGGATAAAGTAATGAAAAGAACTTCTAAAAGGCCTACAGTAATGGGTTATGTGAGCAAGAAAGAAGCGATACTTGTTGGTTCAGTAATGCTTGCACTAGGAACGGCTATAGGATTAATTGCAAATCCATTAACTTCCTTCTTTATACTATTAGGAGGATTAATTTATATTCTGGTGTATACTATTTGGTTAAAACCTAGAACACCATTAAATATTGTTATTGGAGGATTTGCAGGAAGTGCTGCGGCCTGGGCAGGATATGCTGCAATGACAGATTCTTTTACTATTCCTTCCTTATTATTGGGGTTACTAATATTTATGTGGACCCCCGGTCATTTTTGGTCTCTAGCTCTAAAATATAAGGAAGATTATAGCAAAGCTGGAATTCCTATGTTACCAGTCCTTCTACCAGAAAAGGATTCTGCAAAGTATATTGCAATTTCCAATGCCTTAATGGCTCCATTTGCGTTAATATTATATCTCTACGTAGGTCTACCTTATTTGATAGTAACTTCAATAATGACCGCCTTGTTGCTTTACAATTCCATAATACTCTTTAGGAATCCCACGGCAGAAGAAGCCTGGAAATCCTTCAAAATATCCGCCCCATATCTTGCAGTTATATTACTAACTATTATAATATTAAAAATAATTTAAAATCAGTAAGAAATAGATACCTTCATGTAGGCTTCGTCTTTATTTGATAAATTAATCTCAACTATTATGTCTCCACACCTTTTTCTTAATACTATTCTATCCTCATGAACTTCTACTTTAAGATTAGAACAATTTCCTAGAGATCTTAATTTATAATAATAGTACGGATTTTTCATTTTCTTTAGGGCCTTGTTGAATATCTTCTCAAAGAGAGCATTTGGATCGGAAAATTGTGAATAAGAAATCGGAACTTTTAGCGTTATTTCAATGTAATATTCATTAGGAATGATTTCAACGTTCTCATAAGTTCTGGAGATTGCAAAAGATGAAATAAAAGGAGCCAGCACTACTATTAACAGAACAACATAGATAAACTGTTTAAAATATTCAAAAGTTAGTATAGCAGATGTTAACAAACTTGCAGGAAGCCCTAAAAAGATATAAGGTAATGCCTCCACAAAATCTCTAATTTTATTAATGCTTATAATACTATAAATAGTACTTCCTGCTATTGGTATTACCGATGTTGGCAAATAGATAAGTAGATTCTTATCCAATCTGTTCATAATTCTATATCCGTATAACTCAAATTAAAGCATTTATTAATATCTTTTCATAGAGATAACTATGGAAACTGTCGAAACCAAAATTGAAAATGGAATAGGATGGATTATATTAAATAGGCCTGATAAACTAAACGCTATAAATTTAAAAATGTTAGAAGAATTGGAAGAAGTAACAAAAAATTTTGAAGAAAATAACGATGTTAAAGTAATAATTTTTACAGGTAATGGAAAAGCTTTTTCTGCTGGGGCAGATATATCGCAATTTAAAGAGTTAAATTCAATCTCTGCTTGGAACTTTGCTAAAAAGGGTAGAAGAGTTATGGATTATATAGAAAGCGTTAGTAAACCTACTATAGCAATGATCAATGGCTATGCATTAGGCGGAGGTCTAGAATTAGCTCTAGCCTGTGACTTTAGGATTGCTGCAGAAGAAGCATCTCTTGGTTTGCCAGAAATTAATTTAGGAATTTATCCTGGATTCGGAGGTACTCAAAGATTAGTGAGAGCTATAGGTAAAGCAAAAGCTATGGAGCTCATGATGACTGGAGATAAAATTCCTGCTAAAGAGGCAGAAAGAATTGGATTAGTTAATAAAGTGGTTTCTTTATCTTCTCTAAAAGAAGAAACTATTAAATTTGCTGGAAAGCTCATGGAAAAATCTCCCATAGCTCTAGCAATACTAAAACATGTAATTCTCTACGGTAATGACTCACCATTATTAGATGGATTAAATATGGAAAGCTTAGGTTGGGGAGTAGCATTCTCTACAGAAGATGAAAAAGAGGGAGTTAACGCTTTCCTTGAAAAAAGGAAAGCAATTTTTAAAGGAAAATAATTATTTTTATATAAAAACTGGCTCAAATCTATCTTCTTCAAACGCGTGTTTAGACAGTTTACCTACTATTGGCAGTTTATATCCACAATATTGACATCTCATATCTTCAGTTAGATGCCACTCTGTAATTCTAAAGCCGTCTCTACCTATTACTAAATTGTGGCATTTTGGGCAATAGGTACTTTCATAAGGGTGGCCTGGAACATTTCCGATGTAAACATAATTAAATCCTAACGACTTTGCTAGATTGTAGTGTTTTTCTAAGGTTTCTACTGGAGTCCAAGGAAGGTAATTAAGCTTATAATCTGGATGAAACCTCAAGAAGTGAATAGGGACGTCAGGACCTAGAATGTCCATTATTTTCTTAAGTAAATTTTCTGCAGCCTTCAAATCATCTCCTATCTGAGGAATAACTAAATCCGTAATTTCAACATGGATACCATTCTTATGAAGTTCTCTAATAGTTTCCAATATAGGCTCTGGACCAGAGGCTCCAGTATACCTCTTCATGAATTTTTCCTCGCCGTTTCCCTTAAAGTCTATTGTTACCGCATCAAGAAAATCTTTCACGTAGTCTACTAGTTCCTCAGTCCAGTATCCGTTGCTAACCATTGTATTAAATAATCCTCTTTTTCTAGCTATTACTCCAGTATCATGTGCAAACTCTGCAAATATCGCAGGTTCATTGTAAGTATATGTAATTCCCTCTGCCTCATATGCAATTGCCATATCTACTAATTCCTCTGGAGATACTTCATATCCTTCTGGTCTTCTTCTTTGACTTAAATCGTAATTCTGGCAATACATGCACATCCAATTACAACCATATGTGGAGAACGAGAAAACTTTTGATCCAGGGTAAAAGTGCACTAAAGGTTTCTTCTCTATAGGATCTACGTGAGCTGCAGCAACCTTACCGTAAACATCTAAGTACAACTTTCCGTTTCTTACAGACCTAACTCCACAGAAGCCTATTTGTCCTTCTCCTATTAGACATCTCCTAGCACAAGCTAGACATCTTACTCTATTGCCTTCCTTTCTATATAGTACTGCTTCTTTACTCATCACATTTATATTGTTTTTATAAAATAAAAAGCAATGATTAAGGTTCTGACGTAGGAATAACCATAAAGAGTGATAAAATGGGGAAAAGACATATTTTATTGTATCCGTCTACTATTGAGGTTAAGAATCTTCATAACATAAGTATAGTAGATATAAGGCGCTGTAAATATACGGAAATAGACATAATGGATGATCCTCAAAAAGTAATTAAGATCTTGGGAAATCCGATAAAAATAATTAATGTTAATGAGGAAAAGGAAAGCTTTCCAAACTTATTTTTCAATTGTAGATTTTGGGAGGCTCACGAGGTTCTTGAAAAAATATGGATTACAGAGATAGACGAAAAAAGGAAAAAGTACCTTCAAGCTTTAATACTTTTATGTGCTTCAATGATTCATTATTTAAAGGGACACGAAAAGGTATCTGATGATTTACTTAACAAGGCTTTATCTCTTATATCCGAACTTCCTGAGGAGCTCCTTCCTCTCTTTTATATCAGCATCGCTCTCGACTCCTAGTGGAGTATAACCGTCTACTACTCCAATTACTCCTCTTCCTTGGTCAGTTTCTGCAACTAATACTTGCAATGGATTTGCTGTTGCCGCAAATATTCTAACAACTTCTTCAACATTCTTTATTCTATTAAGTACATTGATAGGATACGCATTTTTTATATAAATCACAAAAGTATGTCCTGCACCAATTCTTTTTGCATTCTCTATTGCAAGTTTTATTAGCTCTTCGTCATTACCATCAAATCTTACTAATCTTTTGCCACTTGCTTCATTAAATGCTATTCCAAATTTTATACTAGGTGATGAAGAAGCTAAGGTTTCGTATAAGTCTTCCACAGTTTTTATAAAGTGAGACTGTCCAATTATTACATTTGTACCTTCTGGTATATCTATCCTTACAACATCTATATTTACCATATGATAATGTTCTTGAGAAAGGTAAAAAATTTACATCACTTTGGTGCATATAAGTAGGCGTAACTTATTGTAACCTCTTTTGAAGAGGTTAAGGAAACATTGACGCTACAGTGTAGCTGGGTTACAAATACCTTGTAATTACCAGGAGGTAAATGGAATGTTGCAACTCCTTGAGAGTTTGTAAAGTTTGCAGTAACGTAATATCCTTGTGAATTATAAATCTCAACGTAGGCGTCTGAAAGAGGTGAAACTCCGCCAAGAGGTCCATAATTCATTAGAACTTTAACTTCTAGAGTTTCCTCATTAGAAGATGAAGAAGGCAAATTAGTTATACTTATGGTAGTCTTATAGCTTGAAGCCATATAAACTCCTACTGCTGTTAATAATAAAATGATGATACCCAAAGCGAGCAATAGTTTCTTATTCATGCCAAAAAGACTATAATAGCCTGGTATTTAAATTGATTCAAAACATGTTTGAAGGGATAATAGATGGTTTAAAATATGCTCTGAAATACGAGAGATCAATCCTTAGGAGGTATTTAATATTAGGGTCATTTGACGGATTATTACTTACACTAGGAATTATAATGTCAGCAATAGTTGAGCATATTAAAGTAAAAGATACTGAAATTGCAATATTAAGTGGATTAACTGCTGTATCAATATCATCAATGTGGAATTCTCTAATTGTTGAGGCAAAAGAAAAAAGAGAAGAATATAAGGAGCTTGAGAGACAAATGATGAAAAGCTTAAAAGGGACTATATATGACTACGGAACTAAGGCTACAATAGTTCTTTCGGCTTTTGCGCACGGTATATCTCCATTTCTAGGTTTAATTGTACTTTATTCGTATATTACAACTAGAAACGTAGTAATGGTATTGTCTGCCTCATCTTTTGTCCTTTTCATGCTCGGTTTATCATATGAAGGCGAAATAAAGGATAAAATAGAATCTGGAATATTAATCCTGGTAGCTGGATTATTTACTGCACTTTTAACATACTTATTAGGGAGTTAAAGCCACCAGCCAGAAGCACTCCAGCATCCGTATCTTTCCAGCATTTCAATGCAGGCTTTTCTATCTCCTCTTTTACATTCTTCACATAACCTACCATAGTCATTTACAGTATCTTTATCACAAATTAGTTTTCCGCATATTACTACACAAGTTTTATCGCCATCTTTAATATAACAATCACTCATAATAGACACCTTTTTAAACTTTTTAAACTATATAAACACATGGGGCACGTTTTAGAGAGAGAAGATAAACAGGAAGAATTAACAAAGGAAATAAAATCTATAGTTAAAGAAATTGAGAACGATGACCTTAAAGTAGTAACCTTCATGGAATATACTTCACCACCTAAGGAAATCAAACCTAAAGTAATTAAATTTAACAAGGCTTTAGAGCTCTTAAGGCTAATAGCAAAGCAAGGTAAGATACAAAAGGGCGTTGCAAAAATCATGTTTTACAGTCCAAGTACCGAAAGATCAAGAGGACTAACTCCAACGATGATGGCAGGTTTTCAATACATTGAGCCAGGAGTAGCTACAAAACCACATTCCCATAACATGGCCTCCATTTACTTAGTGGTTAAAGGTAAAGGATACTCAATAATAGATGGCAAGAAATACTATTGGGAAGAAGGAGACATATTTGTAGTTCCTGCTAACGCTGTTCATTCACACGTAAATACCTCAAATGAAGAAGTTGTACTATTTGATGTAACTGATTCAGGATTATTAGAGAACCTAGGAATATTAGAATTTAAGGAAGAAGATTAAGAAAATAGGAAATTTTATTTATTTATTATTTTCTCCATTAGAATTTTGTTTCTTATCTTCCCATACTATTTTATATATTTGGAATAGTTTTTCATCCCTCCACTTTGATAATTCTTGAAAGCTTTTTCCTTTAATGAAACTATATTCCTTCATTTGCTGTACAGCTTTCACTACTCCAGTATAAGGAAACTTATCATATTTAGCTAAAGTATGCATCCATTCATTTGCACCGTAACCAAAACCTCTGCTAAAGAAATATTCTAACCCTCCTTCTCCTCCGCCTAAATGGTAAGTTAGGAAAGGACCCATGAAAGCCCATCTTAAGCCTATTGCGGCTGTCATTACTTTATCTATGTCCTCTACAGTAGCGACACCCTCATCTACTAAGTATACTGCTTCTCTAAACAACGCAAAAGCTAACCTATTGCCTAAAAATCCTGGGATTTCCTTCTTTAGGACCACTACTACTCTATCCAACTTCTCCATGAAATCTTTAGTTGTATTGAGAGTTTCTTGTGATGTTTTTTCTCCGGGAACTATTTCAACTAAAGGTAACAAATGTGGTGGATTCCATGGATGGGCTATTACACCTCTTTCTGGATACCTTTTCATTGCTTTCTGTATCTCAGTCATTAACAACCCGGAAGTACTACTACTTAATATCACGTTCTTGTCTAATTTTTCATCTAAATAAGAGAAGACTTTCTTTTTAGCATCATAATCCTCTATTATTGCTTCAATAACGAAATCGGTACCTTCAATTGCTTCGTCCATGTTAAGAGTAGGGCGAATATTTTTCATGTAATAATCCGGTTCCTTATCCACTAAGTTCATGTTTTTCATAACTTCTAAGTATGATTTTATCTTCGCAATTCCTTTATCCAAGGTTTCTTTCTTATCTGTATATAGAGAAACTTCATAGCCTTTAGTTGCTAATAGTGTAGCCCATCCAGAACCTATTAAACCTGCACCTATTACGCTAACGCGTTTTATCATATGGTTTATACTATATAAGTAATATAAGTATGTTTCTACTATTTATTTCCTAGGTATAGAATTATAGCTTAACTTTTTACTTAGACTACTTATCTAACCTCATGATAGAAGAAATACAGAGTTATTTAGACGGGATAGAGAAAAAACTCACAGAAAGATTTGATAATAGGGAAAAACTTCTCCTCTTGTCTAGAGAATTAATAAGAGTTTGCGGAGAAACAATTTCGCTTTCGCATAGACAAAAGAAGGAAGAAGCATTAAAGAAATATGAGGAGGCAATACAGAAAGCCAAGGAGATTGAACAAATAGTTAACCAATATCCAGAATTACTTTACGGCGATGTCGGTACATCTTTTCAAGAACTTGCTGAGGCTAGTGTAGTAATTAATATGTATTTTGGCGGAAAGCTTTACCTCGCTGATGAACTAGGAATTCCAGACATGTACTATGTATTAGGCATAGCAGATGCAGTTGGCGAAATGAGAAGGGCAATTCTAGAGTTCCTTAGGAAAGGGGATTATGAAAATGCGGATAAATTCTTCAATTACATGGAAACAATCTATGAGGAATTATGGAAGTTTGAATACCCAAAGTCGTTAATTCCTGGTTTAAGGCAAAAAATTGACGCTTTAAGGAGAATTTTAGAAGAAACTAGACATGACTTATTTCTAGCTAAATTAGGAAAAGTTTGAAATAATATAATCGACAAGTTTTTCGGCAACGTTTATGCCGGTAGCTAGCATAAATCCTTTAAATTCTGGTGTGTCGTTAAGCTCATTTATTACATAACCTTTACTCGCATGCTCTAGGATGTCTATTGAAATGAACTCTCCGTTTACTACGCTAGCAGCCTTTAATGCGGTCTCCCTCAACTTTTCATCGATTGTTATTGGCGAAGGGGTGCCTCCCAGAGCTACGTTAGCCCTCCATTCATTTGGTGGAATATTCCTAGCGTAACAACCTAATAATTCCTTACCCATAACTATACATCTTATATCCCTATTTTTCTCTTTAATGTATTCTTGAACTATGTGAACTTTTAGTGCAGAATTTCCTAACATTTCCCTATGCTCTATAATCGTTTTTCCCTCAAAGATATCCCTTATTAAAGATACCATTCTACCCCAGCTTCCTATTGGTGGCTTATCTATTAATGGAAATCCTATTTGTTCATATGCCTTTAACGTAGCATCTGGAGACATTGCTATTACCGAATCTGGTATAGGAACTCCAGCCTTGAAAAGCTTAGAATATGTTAGTATTTTATCTCCTGCTACAGTAATTACTTCAGAAGAGTTTATTGTATGAACTCCTACGCTTTCAAATACTGCAGCAGAATAAAGAGATCTATACATACTAATAGCCCTAATTATTGCAACGTCATATCTATCTAAAGCTCTATTGAATGGCAGAGGCTCTTGTGCTACATTTATTACGTCATACTGAATTCCTTTATCGTTTAAACTTTTTACTATCATTTTTTCCTCTTGTCTTATTATATCTACTACTAAAGCTATCCTCATATTCCACCACCGTAATCCCTCATTTCATAATACGTTAACCTTGAATTGAGAAAACCTTGAGTAAGTTCCTTACCAAGCCTTCCGTTAAGTACCAACGGTACATTATAATCCACTGCCTCCCTTCTAACGTGGTAATCTATATTCTTTAAGTAACCGTTAGTGATTATAATGCCTATTTTAGAGGTAGTAATTAAATCTACGGCAGTCCTTGAATCAACCTCTTCCTCACCCTTTAATGGCACTTCCTTCAAGGTTATAACTTCCATACCGTATTTCCTTAAATTATTTGCAGCCTCCTTTAGGTAATCCTCGTTTCCTATTCCATAAACTAAGGCATATTTTCCTTTTTCTGGTAATTTATTAGGAGTGACTGATAACCAACTCTTAACTAACGCATCGTAAAAATCAATTCCGAAAGCTGCTGCTTCACCAGTACTTCTCATTTCTGGCCCTAGCATTGGATATGCTCCCCTTATTTGCGTCCAGGAAAACTGTGGGGATTTAACCGCCCAAGCCTTTGACGGCGGTTCATAAAACTCGTCAAGGTTTAAGCCATTTATTATTGCATCAAGTGCCTTTTCTATTATATTAACTCCTTTAGCCTTACTACTGAATGGCATAGATCTACTAGCCCTTAAGTTCAGCTCTATGATATAAGGAGTATTATCTTTTACCACAAATTGTAAATTGAAAGGTCCCTTAATTTCAATTTCTCTAGCTATTTGTAGTGCATATTCCTTCATTTGCTTAACTACTCCTTCTCCTAATTTTCTACTTGGTATACTCATAGTAGCATCTCCGCTATGAACGCCTGCCTCCTCAACATGTTCAATGACTACCCCTATTACTCCTTTTCCATCGCTTGCGGCATCTATTTCTGCTTCTATTGCATTATCCAAATACTTTGATATAACAACTGGATATTTAGTTGAGATTTTCAAGTTATTGATGAAATTAAATAATTCTTCCTCATTGTAAACTATTCTCATAGAAGATCCGCTTAGTACGTAACTTGGCCTAATTAATAATGGGAATCCAACTTCTCCAACGAATTTCTTAACTTCTTCTATAGATGATGCAGAAATCCACGGCGGTTGTTTTATGCCTAATTTATCAAGAAGCTTAGAGAACTTCTCCCTATCTTCTGCTATGTCTACGCTATGTCCTGCTGTACCTAATAATCTAATTCCAGAATCTTCTAACAGTTTTGCTAAATTGTTTCCTATTTGCCCTCCAGTAAAGGTTGCTACATACCTAAAGTTCTCTTTGTTTACAATGTCGAGTATTCTTTCTAACGTTAATTCATCAAAGTATAATTTCTTTGCAACGTCCCAGTCAGTTGACACTGTCTCTGGGTTATAATTAAGTATAGCTACTTCGTCGAAGTATTTTAATGCAGCATCAAGTAAACTTACTACGCTCCAATCAAATTCTACAGAAACTCCTATCCTAAATCCTCCTGCTCCAAGGATTAGTAATTTATTTGCGTTAGTTGAAAATTCTATGTCATCTTCGCTGCCATTATATGTTAAATAAAGGTAATTAGTTACCGCAGGCCATTCTCCAGCTAAAGTGTCTATTTGCTTAACTACTGGTTTTATTCCTTCTATCTCTCTTATTTTCCTAATCTCTTCTACACTCTTATTTACTTTCTTTGCAATTTGCTCGTCACTAAATCCTAACTTTTTAGCTTCAATCAGGGTATCTTTGTTTACTTCTTTTAAATTCTCGTAAAATTCAACTAATTTCTTTATTTTATTAAGGAAGAACTTATCTATACCCGTTGCCTCATACACTTCATCTATTGTCGCTCCTTCTTTAAAGGCCTTAGCAGCGTATAAGAACCAGTATGGATACCTTTCTTTCAAGTATTTTAGAAGTTCATTTTTAGTTAGAAGTGAATTATAGGCCTTTCCTCCAACAACTCCGGGCTCTCCAATATCTAACATCCTTACAGCCTTTTGTAACGCCTCTTCAAACGATCTTCCTATGCTCATGACCTCTCCTATACTTTTCATTTCTGTTCCTAGCGACATCTCTGCGTTTTCAAACTTCTGTAAATCCCATCTTGGTATTTTGATTACTACATAGTCTAAGCTTGGTTCGAAGCATGCACACGTTGAGCCGGAAACCTTGTTCAAAACTTCATATAGAGAATATCCTAAAGCTAACTTTGCAGAAACATATGCCAAAGGATATCCTGTAGCTTTGCTGGCTAATGCACTACTCCTAGACATCCTTGGATTTGTCTCAATAATATAGTGAGTATAACTATTAGGATCTAGAGCAAACTGCACATTACATTCTCCTACTAAATCAATGGATTTTGCTACGAGTTCGGCCTTAGTCCTCATATCCTGGTATTCTTGATTATCCAAAGTTTGGCATGGCGCAATTACTGTAGATTCTCCAGTATGAACTCCCATAGGATCTAAATTCTCTATACAAGCTATTACAGCAGAATTGCCTTTACTGTCTCTCATTACTTCGTATTCAAGTTCCTTCCAATGGTACAAGTATTTCTCTATTAATACTTCATGAGTATAACTCTGAGAGAAAGCCCTTCCTATGTCCCTTTTAAGTATTTCCTCATTCCAAGCTACTGTAGATCCTCTACCTCCTAAGTTGAAACTTACTCTAACCATTACTGGATATCCTATTTCCCTAGCCTTCTGTATAGCCTCTTCCTCAGTTTTAGCAGATAAACTTGGAGGTACTGGTAAATTAACATTAATCATCGTTTCCCTGAATTTTTCCCTACTTAATGCCTTTTCTATTCCTTCGATCGGAGTCCCTAATACCTTTACTCCGTACTTTTGTAGGATACCTCTTTTATATAAATCTACACCTACATTTAACGCAGTCTGTCCTCCAAAGCCTATCATTATGCCGTCCGGTCTCTCTTGCTCAATGACCTTCTCTACTGCCCACCATGTAACTGGTAACATGTAGATCTTATCTGCCATTTTATAACTAGTTTGAACTGTAGCTACGTTAGAGTTTACTAATATCGTCTGTATTCCCTCTTCCTTAAGTGCTTTTAATGCTTGACTACCGCTATAATCAAATTCTGCAGCTTCTGCTACTTTTATTGGTCCTGAACCTACAACTAATACCTTTTTAAGGTCTACCACTTTCAATCACCTTTTTAAATTTATCAAATACCCAAGTTACATCCCAAGGGCCAGGTCTAGCCTCTGGGTGAAATTGGGTAGTAATTATAGGCAATTTATTATGTATCATTCCTTCAACTACTCCATCATCCGGATTATAGAACCAGACTTTCATATCCTTTGGAACATCCTCCTTGAACACTCCATAACCGTGATTATGCGTTGTAATGTAACATTTATTATCAGTAACATCTATGACGGGCTTATTTATTGCTCTATGGCCATATTTCATTTTCCTAACATTTCCCCCTAAAGCTAAGGAAGTGATTTGGTGACCTAAACAAATTCCCATTATAGGAACTTTATATTCTACAATGTCCTTGTAAGTTTTTATCAGCCCTTGGAGTAATTTTGGATTTCCTGGGCCATTACCAAATACCACGCCTTGAGGAGAATAATCCATAATTTGATTTGCAGTAAAATTGCATGGTACTCTTACTACAGTATATCCTCTAGAGTTTAGCTGATAGAGTATGCCATGTTTTATTCCGCAGTCTACAAGAACTATTATTCCTTTTCCACTACCTTGATGAATTATAGGAGATTTAGGCGAAGTGAATTGAGTAAAGTCTATTTCATCATATTTCTTTTCCAGGTATTTCTTTGGGTCATCTAATTCTATTCCAGAAGATATTACACCCATCATTACGCCCTTATTCCTAACCTTCTTTACTAGCATTCTTGTATCAACGTCTGAAACTCCAGGAACTCCTTCAGATTTTAACCAGTCGTGAAGGGACATTTGCGAATTCCACTTATATGGATCTGTCTCCTCTGCAACTACTAAACCTTCAACTTGTATTCTCTCAGACTCAAAATTCCTTAAAATTCCGTTTTCTACTATGGGTTTAGGAATTCCGTAATTGCCTACTAGCGGATGTGTAATTACTAATATTTGTCCTCTATAAGATGGGTCTGTTAAACTCTCTGGATAACCATTCATTGAAGTAGTAAAAACTACTTCACCTGCCCTTATTCCCTTAGCTCCAAATCCGCAGCCTTCAATGAGAGTTCCATCTTCAAGGTAGATATATCCTTTATAGCCCCTCTTGCAAATCATTTTCAATCGCCTTTAATTGGGATATTTTATTTGAAATTTTTGTCTTGAATTCATTTAATCTCATTTTATTTTCCTCAATTCTATCTTTTGCCTTCTTAATATCATTTTTAAGCATTTCAGGATTTGGAGATCCTTCAGTTTTCTTTAAATTTATAGATTCTTTGAAACTTATTGAAGGAGTAAAGGTGCCCTTCATAACTTTAGAGGAGACTTCAAAATAAGCTTTTCTGTAAGGAATACCTTGCAAAGAAATGCTCTCTGCTTCGTCAGTAGCTAACATTGAATTATCGAGACTACCTGGTAAAACTTCAATGTTCTCAAATAGAGATTTCATGACATAGAGAGAATTCTTTACATAATCGAAGGAATACCAATAATATTTGTTCATTTCCTGTATATCTAAATCATAGCCTGAAGGTAATCCCTTATATATTGATGATAAAGATGTGAAGAAGCCTATTAATTCTCCTGCCTTGGCTCTCATTATTTCCATAGTTACCGGATTCCTTTTCTGTGGCATTAAACTACTAGTACTTACTTGATTGTCTGGAAGTTTAACTAATTTCATTGAGGAGAATATTATCATATCTTCCGCAATCCTGCTCAGTATTAAACTTAGGATTACCATACTACTTACAGACGAAATTAAGTCTATTCTTGAAGATGATGCCGAAATAGTGTTAGTTATTATATCATCAAAACCTAGCATTTCTGATTCTCTTTCTCTATTTATATTTACAGTACTTCCAACAATTGCTCCGCTACCTAATGGAGACCTATTTACTAGCTTCAAGTTTGAAAATATTATTTCCCAAGCTGAGTAAAGCTCTTCTTCTATATAGCTCAAATAATGCCCAAAAGTTGTAGGTTGTGCAGGTTGCAAGTGGGTAAAAGCTGGAAATATAACGTCAAGAAATTGCTCAGCCTTATTTAATAGGACTTCCCTTAATTTTATTATTTCATCTAGTATTGAAAGCAATTCTTCTCTGGCTTTCAACCTTAATGCAGTTGCTACGTGATCGTTTCTACTTCTACCTAATCCTATCCATCCCCCTTCTTCTCCAACTTTCTTTATTATATAATCCTCTAATGCCTCGTGGACGTCTTCATAACCGCTTGGAATTTCCTTAAAATCATTTATAGCAGAGATTATTTTTCCAGCTATTTCTTTACTTATTATCTTATTCAAATAAAGTTCTATTACATGAGCTTTCATCGTTAACTTTACTTCCTCCATTATCTCTTTATCGGAATCTATGGAGGAAGTAAAAGAGATAACTTCGTCTCCTGAAGAGCCCCATTTCCTATAAAGCATTACGAACTCCTCACCTTCCTAGCTAATAGCGAATGCATTCCCCAAATTTCTATGAATCCCTTAGCCATCTCTTCCGTAGGATACCATCCCTTATTATATGATGCAATCTTATCTGAGTAAGGAGAATAAGGAGAATTCCTACCTAATATTCTTAGACCGTTTTCTCCAATCTCCACTTCCACTTCTCCAGTAACCCAATTATTCATATCAACTCCAACTTTTTGTAATGTTTCCCTCAAGGGTTCGTACCATAAACCTTGATAAACTAAGTCGCTCCATTGAGAATCTATGCTTTTCTTAAACCTAAGCTCTAATGGAGTGTAAACGGTTTTTTCCAAATCCTTATGAGCATAAATTAAACAAAGAGCTGCTGGTGCTTCGTAAACTTCCCTGGATTTAAATCCTACAACCCTATTTTCTAAGTGATCTACTCTTCCAAAGCCTAAGCTTCCAGCGATCTTATTTAGGTTATCTATTAAGTTAAGCAGAGGCATTTTTTCTCCGTTTAATGCAACCGGCACTCCTTTCTCAAAAGTTATGATGATTTTCTCTTTATTTTTTGTCGATGTTTTTCTTGTCAATTCAAATGCGTCTTCTGGGACTTCCTTTGAAGGGTCTTCAATTATGTCGCCTTCAATGCTTCTGCCCCATAGATTCTCATCTATGCTATATTTACTGCTCTCTTCTTTTATCGGAATTCCGTGTTCTTTAGCATATTTGATTTCTGTTTCCCTAGTCATATCCCAACTTCTTGCAGGTGTTATTATTTTCGCGTCTGGCATGTGCGCCTTAATTGCTAAATCAAACCTTACTTGATCGTTACCTTTAGACGTTGAACCATGCGCTACATATTCTGTTCCTTCTTTTTTAGCTATTTCTACAACTTTTTCGGCTATTAAAGGCCTTGCTAAAGCTGTTGATAATGGGTAAACATCTTCATAAAGTCCATTCATTATGATATCATATTTCACGAATTTTTCTACAAATTCTTCTTTAGCATCTATTGTATAATGCTTAGATGAACCAGCAATGTAAGCTCTTTCTTCTAATTTTTTAAAATCCTCTTTCTGCCCTACATCAACGCTTACTGTTATTACATCAGCTTGATACTTTTCCTTAAGCCATCTTATAGATACTGTAGTATCTAACCCTCCCGAGTAAGCTAAAACTATTTTCATTTCAAGAAAACGGGTTACATTAGAGTTAAAAGCTATGAAGATAATGAAAATAACGTATTTCTCTATAGAGGTAATGTTGAAGGATTGCCTCAAAAATCTCTATATATAGACTTAACTAAACTTTTATGAGATTTTACCAAGCTTCTTAGTTAAATAGAATTTTAGTGCTTCTTTTATAAATTCTGTTCGGTTATCAAAGCCTAATTCTTTATATTTTTTATCAACTTCCCTTACTAGCTCTTCTTTTAATCTTACACTAATAACTTTCCTCATTATAATCATTTTATCAAGAATTCCAAGGTAATAAAAAAGGCTTTAGGTTTGATAAAAGGGGAATCAAAATAAATAGATCTTAAAATAAAATTGCTTCAGTTTAACTTGCTGATGTAAGTATTACGGCTTTGGCTTTCTTAGCTCTTATCTCGTCTAATTTCTCCATCATACTCTTAATTGCAAGAGTGAGTTGGTCTTTATGATACTTTCTTACGTGCTCTTCTGCATCTTCTCTAGCAACTATTGTATTGCATATTGTACATGTATAAACTCCATTTTCATCTCTAGTAATAATAGGTTTAACGTCAACTGAAATTTGCTTAAGTATCGGAATAATTTTCTTTGCTCTGCATTCGCTACCACTCTTTTCAATAATTCTTTGAGCGTAGCCTCTAAGTTGATGCTTTGATATATTATATCTATGTGCGACTATTGCCGGGCCTTCGCCATTAACTAAGTATTCCTCTAGAGCATTTAATAGGTAGTCGCTTCCTCCTAATATTTTTAAAGCTACATAATTTATTAAAGATTTCATATCTATTGGTTTCATATGTATAGTCACCAGACAAAGCATTATGATTTAGAGTTTAAAAGGTATTCATTAAATTCTATAAATAGAGAACAGCGTTCTTATACGTAAAGATTGTTATACCACTACCTTCTGAAACTTTTCCAATTTCATAAACTTCGACGAATTTCTGAATATTTTTTATTACATCGTCCTTATACTCTGGAGAGGTGAAAACAACCATACCGATGCCCATGTTGAAAACTTTATACATTTCCTCGTGAGAGACTCCGGCTTTCTCAATTTCCTTAAATATACCCTGTGGTTCTGGCATTTTAAGTTCTATATGATAATTAGTTATCCTCCTAAGCTTAGAAAATGAACCACCAGTTATGTGAGCAGCAGCCTTTATCATTGGTAAAACTGAAAGTATAGGTTTAACGTATATTTTAGTAGGCTTCATAATCTCTTCTTTCCAATCCTCAAACGAAAGTCTTCCTTCGTCTATTAATCTTCTAACCAAAGAATATCCGTTTGAATGAATTCCATTACTCCTTAAACCTAAGATTACATCCCCGGGCTTAACATCATGGCCATCTTTTATCTCATCTACAACTCCTAATGCAGTGCATGATAAATCGAAACCATTTATTACATCTTTCATTATAGCAGTTTCACCACCAACTATTTCTGCTTCAGACTCTATCGCTCCTTTAACTAAGCCGTTCATTACTCCCTTTACTACATCATCCATTGGTTTTTCCATTGCAAGATAATCAACCAATGCTAATGGCTTCGCTCCTATAGAAACTAAATCGTTAACGTTCATGGCAACGCAATCAATACCTACTGGTTCAAATATTCCTGATTTAAGCGCTAAAAGAGTCTTAGTTCCAACGCCGTCAGTGTGTAAAGCTAATTTTATTCCATTATAATTTATTACTCCAGAATAGTGCCCTGCCCCCAACAAAACATTCCTATATGTTGACGAGATCTCCTTAGCAATATATTCATGAATTTCTTTAATTTTATTTAAATCGACTCCAGCTTTTTTGTATTCACTCACCATAACCCACCATTAGGAGACCAGTCAGCAGAAACCCCTAAAATTCCGTGTTTTTCTCTATTCTTATAGGCATATCTAACTATCTCCGCCTTCTCCACCATATCGTTTATAGTTCTGCCTATATCAGTTCTGTAAATTATTTTCCTATCGCTCGAAATATACGTCATACACTCGTCAAGCTTTTTACTTGCCTCATCAAAATCTCCAAAGGCTACTAGTTCTAAGGCTCTAGAACCTTGAGCTATTAATTCGTTTCCTTCAAGAGCAATAGAGCCAAAGTATAATATACATCCTTTTTCCTTTATTTTTTGTAAATCTACATAGAATTTTTGGCCTTTAGCTAAAGATTTATTTAGAGGATATCCATAAGGTGCAATAGCTCTAACTACACTGGGTTCTTCAACGAGATCAATTTTTGCCTTAGATAATTTACCTTCAGCCATTAGTTCTAAAATTTCACCGAAATTCTTTATCCTAGGAATTATTGCTGAAGCCTCTGGATCCCCTAATCTAGAATAATACTCAATAATTGTAGGACCCCACAAATCTGTCAGCATCATTTGTCCAGATAAGAATCCTTTATATTTCTCTCCGGTTTCCTTTTCTATTGCTTCTGCAGTCATCTTGACAATGTTGAAACTCCTCTCGTACTCTTCTTCATTTATAAATGGAAGTAAATTCTTAGGACCAGATATTGAGCCCATTCCTCCGGTTTCTGGACCTATCCCATCTTGATAGGCGTGTTTATAATCTTGAGCCAAAGGTAAGGGCAAGTAAGAACTGCCGTCAGTTAAAACATGGAGAGTGTATTCGGGCCCGTCTACTCTTTCCTCAATTATGATTTTAACCTCATCGTCTGCTACGTATTTGCCAATTTCATCAACACTCTTGCTCAATGCCTGCCTTTTCTCATTAGATAAGTAAGCTTGAATGTCTGCTACTACCTTTACTCCCTTTCCTCCTACTTGCTCTGAAGGCTTTATTGCTACAGAACCTCCATAATCTAGAATAAATTTTGCTGCTTCAGCTAGATTTGAGAAAGATTTGAATCTTAACCTACCAGGGATTTTATATTTCCACATTAACTGCCTCATCCAAACCTTAGATTTTTCAACCATAGCATCTTTATCAATTGGACCTACAACTGGAATTCCTTCTTCATAAAATGCATTAGAGACTCCATGAAATAACGGATCTTCTGGCCCTATTACGCCGAAATCTGGGTTAACTTGTTTTATTATCTCTTTTACAAAGTCCTTAGAATTAATATTTCCTACGAAGTACTTCCCTCCTGTCCTTTCAACTACATTTTTTATTCCAGGATTTATGAAAGATGAAATTGCAAATACCTTGTTATTCGATAAGGCTTCTGCTAAGGCGTTCTCTCTAGCGCCATCGCCTATTAGAAGTACTTTCTTCTCATTCATTTAAATCACCTTAGGATAGGAATTTAACATGCAACCTAAGCATAGTTGTTTACTTCCTATGACCTTGTAAAGGCCATCTATACTTAACCAATAAATCGAATCCGCTCCTAAAACTTTAGCTATCTCTTCCTCACTTAGGTTTGCAGCTATCAATTCAGAAGATTGAGGAACTTCTACACCATATGGACAGTAGGAAATTAATTTAGGGCTTCCTATAAGTACGTGAACTTCTTTAGCACCCATCTTTCTTAGGCTAAATATAGTGTTCTTTAGAGTTGTTCCTGTAACCATAGAATCATCGATTAATATTACTCTTTTACCAAATACTGCCGATTTTATAACATTAAGTTTTAGCTGTACTCCTACTATTTTCATAAAATCGTTAGAGGCTAGCATTGTCCTTATCGGACTTCCAGTTCTTGTAAACCCTAGGTCTAACGGTATTCCGGTAACTCTGGAGTAGCCTATCGCAAAAGGAATTGCAGTGTCTGGAACTCCTATTACTGTATCGGCATCTATTGGCTTCTCTCTTGCAAGTTCTTCACCAATTCTTATCCTTAATTCGTAGATCGATTTCTCATTTACGAAACTGTCAATTCTAGCTTGGTAAATATATTCTATTGAACAGTAGCTCTTTTTAGGTTCTTTCAATTTCTTACTTTCTATATTATATTTATCAAGAATTATCATTTCGCCCGGATTTATTTCTCTCCTAAATTCCCCTCCTATAACGCTCATTGCAGTCATTTCAGATGCTACAATTGCCATATCAAAACCAAAACCACCTATTGCTAAAGGCTTAAGACCACTTTCATCGCGGTATGCTATTATCTTACCTTCTGATGTTAGTGCAATTAAAGAGAACGCTCCTCTTACGTCTTTTAAATCCTCAGGACTTGACAATACTTTTTCTGCAATTATTTTAGGATCTTCTTTTATTACTCCATCTATGACCAAAGCAACGTCGTCAAAAACTATCGGGTATCCTTCTTTACTTCCAGTGTAACCTATTCCCGCCCATCCGTGTTCGTTAATTTCTATATCTTCTGGAGGAGAAGAGAAATGACCAGATGAGATTTTATCATTAAGTATAGCATATCCGGAACTAGAATAGCCTCTATGCTGTAACCCCATTAAGGAGTATTTCATAAATTTCGAGATATTCCAAATTTTATCAAATGCCAAAATTCCTACTATACCTGCCACTTTTATCACCTATTAAATACACTTTCCATAACTTGTAAGGAATAGTTTCTCTTAAGAGGATATATACCAGTAAAGCAGGCAGTACATAAGCTATCTCTACCTATTGCCTGCTTCATTTCGTCTACGGTTAGGTACTCTATGCTATCAGCTCCTAGAATTTTGGCAATTTCATTTTCATTTTTATTTGAGGCTATCAACTCACTCCTACTCGGGAAATCAATCCCCATATAACAAGGATATTTTATCATAGGAGAACCAACTCTCACGTGAATCTCCTTTGCACCAGAATTTCTTAATAACATGATTATTCTCTTCATAGTATTACCCCTAACTATTGAATCGTCTATAAGGACAATTCTCTTACCTTTAACTGCATCTTCTACAATTCCAAACTTTTCCTCAAGTACGGATTTCCTCTTATCGTTAGTAGGCATAATAAATGACCTTTTAGACACTATAGTCCTTATTAAGGCCTCTTCTAACGGAATTTTGCTCTCCCTTGAATAACCAATAGCAATAGGCCTAGATGACTCAGGGACCGGAACTACGATATCGGCTTTAGCAGGATGATTTTTAGCTAGAATCTCCCCAAGCCTTATTCTCGACATATAAACTGAAACTCCGTCAATTTTACTATCAGCTCTTGAAAAGTAAATATATTCAAATGCACAAGTATGGAAACTTGTAGATGGAACTTTATCGCTTAAAATTTTACCGTCAGGATTAACTAGAATTATTTCTCCAGGCAAGACGTCCTTGATCACTTTTCCTCCTAGTTGTTTTATTGCGGAATCTTCCGAAGAGAAAACTATGCTTTCCCCAATTTTGCCCATGACTAGCGGTCTGAAGCCTTTAGGATCTCTAACTGCTAAAACCCTTTTTTTATCATCTAAAATAACCATTGAGTATGCACCATCTGCTATATCCATAAAATGCTTTACAGCATATACAATATCCTTACCTTCTTTAATATCCTTAGATAGGAAATCTAGAATGAACTCGGTGTCAGTAGAATAATTTCCAAACTCAAAATAATTTGCAATTGTCCCATTAAATGCTATAGAAAGTTTCTCATTGTTTAGAGGCTGTGCCTCCTGTAAAGTAGTTTTACCGGTAGTAGAATATCTTACATGTCCTATGCTAAATTTCGATTTAATCTGTAAAACTTCCTTCTCATTTAATGCCTCCTCTACAAGGCCTAAGCCTTTTATAGTCTTAATTCCATCTTCTACGTAAGATATTCCTGCAGATTCTTGGCCTCTATGTTGTAACAATTTAAGTCCCTCATAGGTATATTTTACAGAATTCTCTCCTATGGTGGCAAATATTCCGCAGTGTTCCTTAATTTTCATAATCTCGCCTCCAAATAATTGTTATAAATATCTATTTCCTTGGATAAATCATAATAATCTGAATCAATATAAATTCCAGATCCTTTAGTAACTTTGCCAACTACTCTAGCAATAGTTCCTTTCTTTTCAGCAAGTCTCGTAAAGAATTGTGAATCATTAGTTAGTACTACAAACCTTCCTCCATTCTCTGAAAATAACTTTGAGTAGATGTCTTCAGCGGTAGTAATGGCATCTGTTGAAATTGAAACTGAATATCCCTTAGTTATTATACTCCATAAAGCTCCTATTAATCCTCCCTTAGAAATGTCTTTTGCATAAGTGATCTTTCCTTCATGTATTCCTTGTATAACGATTTCACTCGAAATTAAATCTTCAGAAAGTCTAGCTTTAGGTAATTTACCATATTGTCCAAAAATCTTAGTAAATAGTGAAGCTCTCATTTCATCCCTAGTAATCCCTATAAGAACTATATCCAGACCCTCCTCTATTGAAGGCCTAAAAGGTTTATCTGAAAGGCCTGCCATGACTATCAATGGTGTTGGTTTTATAGGTTCACCTTTACTATTCTCATTATAAAATGATACCTTACCACCTACTATTGGAATATTAAAGAATCTAGCTGCCTCAGAAATTCCTCTAATAGCTTCAACGAATTTTGCATAAACCTTTGGTTTTTTAGGATCTCCAAATTGCAAATGGTCTACGGCAGCTACTCCTCTAGCTCCAACAGTAGCTAAATTTCTATAAGCTTCTGCAAATATAGCTTTGCCGCATTCGTAAGAATCCTCAACGCATAAGTCAGGATTTGCATCACCTTTTATTGCAAGGAATTTACCGTTAGGGAGGAGTAATAATGAAGAATCCGCCTCTCCAGGCTTTATAACAGTAGAAGTACCAACTTCGTAATCGAATTGAGAATAGGCCCATTCCTTACTTACTAAATCTTCAGAAGTAACTATACTCCTTATAGCATCCTCTATTCTTACGTTAGGTTTTTCACCAGTTTTTTGTTCTCCATTTTCTTTCATATTCCATATATAAATTGGTGGAGAGAGTAATAATGACGAAGGAAGCGAAACTACCTCTTTCCCTTCATAAAGGAATTTTATCTTAGGTTCTTCGATAATTTCACCTATAACTGCACATGGATATTCATAGTATTCAAAGGCTTTACATACTTCTTTCACGTTTTCATCCTTTACAGCATAAAGCATTCTTTCTTGAGTTTCAGATATTATTATATCTACAGGTTTCATTCCTTTTACCCTAAGAGGCACTTTATCTAAGTTTACTATTGCCCCTAGCCCATTAGCCATCTCAGTGACTGCTACTGCTAATCCTCCTCCTCCAAGGTCCTTTATTGCTTCAACTTTGTCCGCTATTTCAAGAGTTACGTCTAGGATTATCTTTCCTGCAAAAGGATCAGCTATTTGAACAGCACCTATTTCGTCCTCTCCACTTAGCTTTCTGGAAGCAAAGGAAGCTCCACCTAAGCCGTCTATTCCAGTCAAACCAGCCAAAACTAACTTTAAGCCTGGCCTTTTAACAACGCTAGGTATAATTTTATCCTTTCTTACTATCCCTACGCAAGCAACGTCAACTAATGGATTATCAGTATAGGAATCATCAAAGGAAAGTTCTCCTCCAACTACTGGTACTCCTATACTATTTCCGTAAAATCCTATACCGCTTATTATACCTTTTAATAACCATCTATTTCTTTCATGCCTTAAACTTCCTACTCTTATCATATCTAATAACGCTATAGGTCTTGCTCCCTTACTTATTATGTCTCTAATTATTCCTCCTACTCCTGTAGCTGCACCATTAAATGGGTCAATTGCCGAAGGATGATTATGACTTTCAACCTTCATTACAATTGCATAGCCATCTCCAATATCCACTGCACCTGCATCTTGCCAATCTTCTATTCCCATAACGACATTTGGACCTTCGCTTGGCAAACTTCTTAGGAACACCTTAGACGATTTATAAGAACAATGCTCAGACCATAATGCGTCAATTACTTTTAATTCTTCTTCCTTTGGTTCCCTTTTTAATTCCTTTTTAATTAATTCTAGTTCATAAGATGAAAGGGATATGGTCATTTTCTCAACCCTCTAAGAAGTAATAAACCATCTGTTTGCGAATCTGGGCTAGTTAACTTGAATGAAGCTCTTTCTGGATGTGGCATTAAACCTATAACGTTGCCTTCTTCATTTGCTATACCAGCAATGTTCAAAATTGAACCATTAGGATTTACTTCTTCTTTTACATTCCCTTCTTCATCGGAGTACTTAAATACTGCAAGTTTTTCTGCCTCTTCTGGATTATCTAGATAATATCTTCCTTCAGCATGAGCTATTGGCATTCTTAATACTTTCTTGTTTAGCCCTTTAGTAATTGCAGTGTCAAACCTTACAACCTTAACGTAAACCCATTTACTTATGAATCTCATTTTCAGGTTAGGGAGTAATGCACCTTTTAGTAATCCACTTTCGACTAATATTTGGAATCCATTGCATATTCCAAGTACTATTTTTCCCTCATTAGCCATTTCCTTAATTTTCTTCATTGTTTCAGTATTTGCAGCAATACTTCCAGCTCTAAGATAATCTCCAAAACTAAAACCTCCCGGAATAACAACTGCATCAAACTTATCCGGATCAAAATCCTTATAACCTACTATGTTGGATTCTACTCCAGCTTCTTTTAAAGCCTTTAAGACGTCAATTTCACAAGTAGTTCCAGGGAATTTAATTACCGCCGTTTTCAATTTTCTCTGCCCTAACAATAATTTTATGAACTATAGGATTGTATAACCTATCTTCATATGCTATTTTCTTCACTAATTCAATTGCCTCAGACTCTTCTTTTACATCGACACTAAAGCTTAGATATTTTCCAGCCCTTACTTCCTTAACCTTATCAGTTACTTTATTTACTATGTAGTTCTTTATAGTCTCTCCTTCCGGATCCCTTATTCCTTCCTTATTGATTATAATTAATTCTACCTTAAACGTTCAAACCACCTTTTCCAGCTTTGAAAGGAATTCCTCATAAGCTTCTTTAACCGTCTTCAAATCGTATCCCTTTCTGTATAAATCCTTATCAAGAATCCTTCCAGTCTTTGGATCTCTTACCCTCATTGAGTCTAAAGTTATTTCATCCCCAACAATTAGCTCATTCCCTAATCTTCCGAATTCCAGTTTAAAATCATAAAGCTCAAATCCCATTTTCCTGATAATATCACGTAAAACTTCATTAACTCTCATCATTACGCTTTCAACAACTTCTGCTTCTTTTCTGTTCATCAATTTGAAATATTCTAAATGATAGTAATTAAGCATGGGATCGTGTCTAGAGTCGTCCTTTAGGAAGTATTCTATTATTGGTGGATCAAATATTTCTCCTTCTTTTATTGGAAGCCTTTTTACTATACTTCCAGTAGCTATATTCCTTAAAACTACTTCTACAGGAATCATTTTCAACTTCTTAGCTATCATAGTCCTTTCATCGTACATGCCAACGTAATGGGTTCTTATTCCGTTCCTTTCAAGAAGCCTAAAAATTAAGGCAGAAGTCTGAGCATTTATCACACCTTTATTTTCCATAATATCGACTTTTGCTCCATCGCCTGCAGTTATGGTATCCTTAAATCTAAGGAGAACGTGATCAGAATCATAAGAAAAAACTTGTTTAGTCTTACCTTCTCCTATGAGTGTCTCCATACAGCTAATTTACACAACCAGTATAAAAACTCTTCTCTAATTGTCCTTTATTATTTACTTGTTCAAGTAAATGATATAGAAGAATAAAGTTAAAAGTCACATGGAACAGTTGAACCCATGGAAATTTCAATTGACGACTTTTCAAAAGTGGAATTGAAAGTAGGAGTGGTCAAATCTGCGGAAAGGATTGAAGGAACTAGGTTACTTAAGTTAATTGTTGACCTTGGTAGCGAAGAAAGGCAAATAATTTCTGGAATAGCTGAGTATTACAGTCCAGAGCAATTAATAGGCAAAAAAGTCATAGTTGTAGCAAACTTAAAACCAAAGATGATAAGAGGATTTGAAAGTCAAGGGATGATACTCGCTGCAGGTTGTAAAGAAGATGAAGATAAAGGAATTAAGCCTACATTATTAACAGTAGATGGAGACGTACCTCCAGGAACAAGAGTATGTTAAATCCTTTTGAAAAATTAAATTGTCCCCCAAAAGTTGAGGATTTAATAAAAATAGTTTTAGGAAGATTACCTAAAATTTCAGGAAATACTATTAAAGATAGAGAAATTAGGAGACTTATATATTATGACGAACAAGTTAAGAGATATTTAAATTTCGTAAATAGCTTTCCTAGAATAGACAACCTTCACCCATTCTATAAAGAGGCATTAGAAATAACTGCAGGAAAAAGTATTGATAATATCAAAATTTGCTTATCTATAATCAATAAAACTTCTCTAACTGCTTCCTCTATTTTAAAAAGATATATTAATGAAATAAGAAAATCCGATGAAACTCTCGCTAATAAATTAATGAGACAAGCATTCGGTAGAGTATCTTCTTTACTTAGAAAAAGAAAAGATTGTATCGATTGGATCATTGACTTAACTAAGAACATGAAGAAAATGAAAAGTATGGATCCAGAAATGCCTACAGTAATAATTGCTGGATCTCCAAACGTTGGCAAATCTACATTAGTCAGTAAGATTTCTTCCGCAAAGCCCGAAATAGCTAATTACCCATTTACAACAAAAGAAATTCATGTAGGGCATTTTGATATTAACGAGATCAAGGTTCAAGTTATTGACACTCCTGGAATATTAGATAGACCTATGAAGGAAAGAAATCAGATAGAAAGAAAGGCTATTAACGCGATAAAGAACTTAAACGGAATTATTGTTTTCCTATTTGATATTTCTCAACAATCCTTATATTCTCCAAAGGAGCAATTCGATCTTCTTAGAGAAATTCTAGAATTTAACAAGAACGTAATCATTGCTTTAAACAAGATTGATTCTAAGGATGAAAAACTGTACGTCGAGGTAAGTAAAATGTTAAGGGAAAATTCCCTTAACTTCATGGAAATTAGTGCGGAAAACAACATTGGAATAGATGAGCTGAAGGAAGAAATTAAGAAGAGAGTTCTTGAAATGATCAAGCAGTAACTTTAGTCTTCAAGGATTCTTCAACTAATTTTTGTAACTCCCATAGTTTATCTTTTCCTTTCTTTAATACTTCGTTGGAAATTTTAACTAAGGTTTTAATTTGATCTTCACTTACTTGTTGTTCTGAATTTTCTCTAAGCAATTGAACAAGTTTTATTCCAGTTTTTAGTTCAACTAAAATTCCCTTATTGTTCACGGTTAATACTCCAGAATGCTTAAACCCAGCATTCCTAGCTATTTTTATTATATCCCAAGCTTCTTCCCAATCTTTAGTATAAACGTGAAGAATAGGACCTTGAGATACAAGCCAAAGCCTGTAAACTTGTGGTTTTTCTAGAATATCCTTTACATCGTCTTCTGTTATCCCAAGGTGGTTTTTAAATATTATTGTAGAATTTTTCCTTATCCAAGGTAAATATGAATCAATAATAGTTATTCTCCCGCTACAGCTACTGTATGTGAAACTTTTCTCTCTCTTGAAAAATGCTACAAGTACATCGTAAATATCTGGATCTAAATATCCTATCTCTTTATCTCTAATCATTCTTTCATATGCTTTCTTCTTCCATAATTCCCAGTCATCCATTCCAGATTTTATATACTCCATTAGCTTATAAAGCATTGTGAGGCTTTCTGAAATAGTAACTAAGTTTAAATTAAGTGAAGAAAGTGAAATTGAAGTAAAAGATAATATAGAATTTGAAGAAATAGACGTTGATATAGGTACTAGAGTACTTTTGACAAACGGGAAAAGGAGAAGAATTGTAGATCTTGGAATACTTTCAATAATATATAGAAATTGCAGTAAAGAGTTTGTAAAAGACTACTTAGACTTATCTCATTCATTAGAATACATTCACGATAAGTACGGAGTTTACACGGAATTAGAATACCTGGCAATTAATTGCGAAAGCTTTGTAAAAGATAAAGATGTTTTAGCAACAATTAAAGAACTCAAAGCCTATATACTTTCTAGAGAAAATAGACAGCATGGATTTTGATGTAATTGTAATAGGCGGAGGAGTAGGGGGGTATTCAGCAGCTTTAAGAGCAGCAGAACTAGGTAAAAAAGTCGCTATAATAGAAAAAGATGAAATAGGTGGAGAATGCGTAAATAGAGCATGCATACCTTCCAAGACTTTAATAGATGCAGTAAAAATTCTTAATAAAATAAAGAAGGCAAGCTGGATCAAGGCCTCAGCTACTTTGGACTATGAGGAACTTTCCAAGTTTAAAGATAAGATAATAGAAAGCGTAAAAGGAAAAATGATCAAAAACTTAGAAAATAGATCCGTAACAATAATAAAAGGAAAAGGAGAAATAAAGAGAGAAGGAGAAGTTGATGTCAATGGAAAAATATATACTGCAGATAAGATAGTAATAGCCACTGGCTCGTCTCCAATATCTTTACCTGCATTTCCACTTAATGGAAAAAACGTTTTAGATCCTTGGACAGCAATGAACTTACCATCTCTACCACAAAAAATAGTAATAGTAGGAGGAGGAGTAGCAGGCGTAGAGCTAGCTACGTTATTTAAGGCTATGGGCAAAGATGTTACTATTTTAGAATTAATGCCCCAACTATTGCCGGGATTTGATAAGGACATTGCTAACGAAACTAAGAAGAGGCTTGAAGAAAGAGGAGTAAAAATTTACTTACAAGCTAATTCTAAGATTATAGAAAGTGAGGATAAGGTAGTCTTTGACGTTACTTTACCTTCATCAAATGAGAAAGTCTCTGGAGATTTAGCGGTAATTACTATAGGAAGAAAGCCTAATACTGAAGGCCTTGATTTACAAGCTGTACACATTAATGTTGATAAGAGAGGTTACATAATAGTTAATGATAGAGCAGAAACTTCTAATCCTAAATATTATGCTGTAGGAGATGTTGCAGGTATGCCTTTATCAGCAACTAAAGCATGGAAGCAAGGTATAGTAGCAGGAGACAATATAGGAGGAATTTCATCCACAATGCCTAAATATTCTCCAATTTCCATATTTGCAGATTTAGAAATAGGTAGTGTAGGAAAAACTTTAGATGACTTAAAGAAGGATAATGTTGAAGGAAAAGAAATTACAGTAAAAATGGAAGACATTCCAAGAGCGTGGACTTTAAACGAAACAGAAGGTTTTCTAAAAATCGTTGTATCTGGTAATAAAATTGTTGGTGCTCATATGGTAGGTGAAGGAGCTACTGAAGTAATAAACACTCTGTCCTTAGCACTTGAGGCAGGACTTACTGTAGATGATCTTTATAAGGTATTGTTCTCTCATCCTACTGTGACAGAGATAATCTCAGAAGTAATGCAAAGACTAAAATATGGAGAAGTGTATTAACGTTCTCTAGATGAGTGAAAGAGAAAGGAAGGAAGTAAAGAAGCTTTTCAAATTTCTATTTTTTACATCCAGAGGAGGTCTTACTAGGTTAAGGATTATTAGACTTTTAGAGGAGTCTTCTCTTAACGCGAACCAAATTTCTACTCTTCTAAGAATGGATTATAAAACAATTATACATCATTTGGAAGTATTGACTCAAAACGGAATAATTATAAAGGATGGAGAGAAATATGGAGCTGTGTATCGTTTAACTTCATTTTATTACAGATTTAGGGATGTACTTGAAGAGTTAGAAAAAGAGGCTAAACTCTCTTAAATCTTTCTCCTTAATATGTCAGTTATGAAAAAGAAGAGGGACATTGCTGATGTTCTTACTGATATTAGAATAGCTAGGAACAGGCTTAGAATTATGAAAACAAAGATTGAAGGAAGGCTAACTCAGCAAGAAAGTTTATCTCGCTCCGCTGTTCTAACTAAAGAATACATAAAAGAAGCAGAACAACTTAAAAAGATTTCAGAATTTCTTGACACTTTAGATATTATACTAGAACTTATAGAGATAAAAGTTGAAACCATAATCTATATAGGCTATATAGTTAACGATGCACCTGCAGTACTTGAGGCTTTAAGAGAACTAAAGAAAAATGGAGAGTTCTTAAGCCCAGAACTTTCGGCGTTAGTTGATGATATATATAATGGTTTTTATAGTGCTATAAACGTTCCTAGCGAGATAAAAATAAGTGCTTCTAAAGAGGCAAAAAAAGTTTTAGACGAGGCAAAAACTATAGCGAAATATAGAGAGAGTGGAAAAAATATAGATATAAATACTTGAGCTATATACTTATCATATGCCAAGTAGTATAACTAGGAAGATTCAGCTTACCGGTGGATCTACGTATATAATTTCTTTGCCAAAAAGTTGGGTTAAGCAACTCTCATTGAATCCTGGAGACGAAATTGAGATTTTCCAAGATAATAACTTAAGGCTAATTTTATCCCCTAAGGCTAGAGAAGGAGAGAATAGAGTAACTAAGGCAACAATAAGCTGTGAAAATGCTACTCCATCATTTGCTGTAAGGGAGTTTATAGCATATTATATGGCAGGATACGATACCGTGTCCTTCGTCTGTAGTAGGCTTAAGGCAGAAGATAGGACAATAATAAAGGACATGATTAGAAAAAGGCTTCTAGGTTCTGAAGTTATAGAAGAAGACTCTAACGCAATTACGGTGCAATTCTTAGTTAATGAGAAAGATTTACCAATATCAAAAGCAATTACTAGAGCGGCATCGATTGCACAGAACATGGTCAAAGATTCTATAGAAGCACTAAAGAACAAGGACGAAGAAATAGCTAAAGAAATCCTTGAAAGAGACGATGAAGTAGATAGGTTCTATTTTTACGTTTCCAGGCAATTAACATTGAGCGTTTCATCATTTGAAATTTTAGAGGATGAAGGATACAATATTACACAACTAGTCGATATTCATTCTGCAATAAAGTCAATAGAAAGGATAGCAGATCATGCAAGCAGAATTGCCAGCTTAATACCTGAAGTTAAAGACACTGATGCATCAAAGCCAGTAGAACTAGGGGAAAAAGCTTTAGAGCTTTTTAAAGATGCTTTTGAATCATTTATAAATGAAAGAAGAGATATAGCAAATAAGATAATAGAAAGGGATGTTGAGCTCGCTAACTTACACAAGCAAATTTCCTCTGAAATACTTAATAGCGATATAAAGCATAAATCAGCTCTTCTCTTAGTATCAGATTCATTTAGAAGAATAAGTAGGTATTCTATAGATTTGGCTGAAACTACCATTAACATTATAGCTAAGAAAACAACGGGGTTCTAAATATCACATTCTCGGAATTAAAGGAAGTGTATCCATCTTTCAATTCTTCAAAAGTTTTTGCCTTCTTAACTTTCTTTTGGAGTTTTCTTAACTCTTGCTGATCTTCAGGAGTGTAATGCCCTTTCCTTAAAAAGTAAGAGATGCACTCATTATTCATTACTGCTATGACCACGTACCCCTTTACAAATAAGGAATCTGCAGTTTCTATATCTGGTGCAGAAAATATACAAATACCCGGATGAGTATGAACCGATGCAATACCGCTCGGCATAGGCATCGTTACTTTATCTATATCTCCTTCAAATATGACATATTCACCGGATTTCAAAATAAAATTTATATATTCTATTTGTGTCCTCATTGTCACGTCAGCATAATTAGCCATAACTTTAATCAGAAATTCCATGTACAGCTCCTTAATCTTCTCATATAATTGCCTATAATCGTAAGGTGCATTTCCTTCTTTAATTAAGTCGTATTCGCTCAGTTCTTCAGTCTTTTTCTTAACATAAACGAAATTAAAATCAGTAGTTGGAGGATAGCCAAGTATATCATGCGCGTCTTCAGCAATTGTTAGTAATTCATAAAGTTTTGACATTCTTAGTGAAATTTCGTTTTTACTAAGTACTTGTCTTTTTACACTCATTAATTTTCTCCTCTTGAATCTTAATTATCTCTTTTACCTTATTTTCTGGGTCAGAGGAAGTATATATTGTTCTTCCAATTATTTCATAATCTGCACCGTTACATAAAGCATCTCCTATCTTACCGCCCTGAGCACCAACTCCAGGGGAAATGATTATTTTATTTGGGAAATCATCTCTTACAATTCTAAGTACATTGGGTTTTGTAGCTGGAGCTACAATGCCGTAAGGGTTTAAGCTCTTTATTACTGTCTTTATATAAGGGTAAAACTCGTCATTCCAACCTTTATGACTCATTGATGCTAACAGATACAGTTTCTTTCCTTCATTATCTAGAAAGTTCTTAAGTTCTCCCAACGCACCATCTATTCCTATAAAGGAATGCGCTATAAAGGAATTTGCAAAATCCAACTGTTTTACTATATTTATCATCGTATTATCTATATCCGCCAATTTTAAATCCATAATTATTTCGTCGACCTCTAGCTTTCTTAATATTTCTTTAACTCCTTCTATGCCTTTTCTTAATAGTAAAGGGTAGCCAATTTTTATTCCGTGAAAATAGCCACTTATTTTTAATAAAACATGCTGAGGTATTTCCTCATCCATTGAAAAAATTATTCTACCCTTCAACATTCTTCACCAAGTATTCCTCAATCATTTTCCTCTCATTATCGTTAAGCTTAGGCAATATGGATTTCAATATATCATGAATAGAATATAAATAATGGAGAGTAATACCCATTTTCTCTAACCTCTCTTTTGCACCTTCCTTTCTATCTACTATAACAAGTGCATGAGATACTTTACCACCATTTCTAATTATTTCCTCAGCAGATCTCTCTATAGAGCCTCCAGTAGTAGCTACATCATCAACTATAACTATCTCCTTATCTTTAACATCAGCCTCAAGTAATTTATCTGTTCCATAGCCTTTCTTTTCAAGCCTTACGTAACCCATCGGTTTACCTAATTTACAAGCAACAAAAGACGCTAAAGGAATACCTCCTGTTGCAATACCGATTATCATGTCAAATTTTATATTCCTTAATTCCTCAATTGCCTTATCAACTACTGTAAAAAATTCTGGATAATTAGGTAACCTCCTTAAATCTAAATAGTAAGGACTAGTTTTGCCAGAAGTTAAGATAAAATTTCCTATTAATAACAATTTTCTCTGTAGCAAACTTTCCGCGAAATCCATCCTAGGTATAATGGAAAAAGAGTTTAAATACAATTTTCGCATATGAAGATTAAGGGCATTATTTGAGGGATATAATTTCATCCTTGGATTTTTCTAAAGAAGATTTTCTTACAATATTTTCGCTTGCAGATGAAATTGAAAAAGGTAAAAGATTAAAATTACAAGAAGAGAAAGTAGTCGCAACGGCCTTTTTCGAGCCAAGTACTAGAACACACTTAAGCTTTACTACTGCTGCACTAAGGCTAGGAGCAAAAACTATAGGCTTTTCGTCAACAGAAGGTATTTCAGAGGCTAAAGGAGAAAATTTTGCAGATACTATTAGAATGCTTGAAAATTACTCTGATTGTATAATAATAAGACACAAATTCGATGGAGCAGCAAAGTTTGCTTCAGAAATAAGCAATAAGCCAATAATAAATGCTGGAGACGGAAAACACGAACATCCCACTCAAACGCTTATAGATATTTATACAGTGTATAAATCGTTTGGCAGTCCAGATAATTTGACTTATGGAATTCTAGGCGATTTAAAATATGCAAGAACTGTTAATAGCTTACTCAGAGGTTTAACAAGATTTATGCCGAGGTTTGTTTACTTAATTTCGCCAGAACCTTTAAAGGCTAGAAAAGAAATCCTTTCAGAACTTAATTACCCTTACAAGGAAATAGACTCACCTTCTGAGGTAATCTCAGAAATTGACGTACTTTACGTAACAAGAATACAGAAAGAAAGATTTCCAGACGAAATGGAATATGAGAAAGTTAAGGAAAGCTACACTGTGGATGAAAATTTAGTCAACCAAATGAAAAAAGACTCAATAATTCTTCATCCCTTGCCCAGAGTAAATGAGATTGACAGAAGAATTGATAGTAAACCTCAAGCTAAGTATTTTTACCAAGCCTCCTTAGGAGTTCCAATAAGGATGTCATTACTTTATAAAATTTTGAGCGGTGAATGGTAATGAAAAATGGATTAATAGTAAGTAAAATAAAAAATGGCACGGTAATAGATCATATCCCCGCAGGGAGAGCTCTAGCTGTACTTAATATTCTAGGAATAAAAGGCAATGAAGGAAATAGAGTTGCACTAGTAATGAACGTTGAAAGTAGTAAAATGGGTAAAAAAGATATTGTAAAGATAGAGGAAAGGGAATTAAACCAAAGAGAGGTTGAATTAATTGCATTAATAGCTCCATCTGCTACTATTAACATCATAAGAAATTATGAAGTTGCAGAAAAAAGAAAATTGAACTTACCAGAAAAAATAGAAGGAATATTAAAATGTCCTAATCCTGCCTGCATTACTAATAATGACGTGGAGGCAAGGTCTAGGTTTATCGTAATTAGTAAATCACCCTTAGTTTTAAAATGCGACTATTGTGAAACCACATTAACTGAGGATGAAGTGCTGAGGCAAATCTTGCTATGATTTACGGAAAAATTTTACAAATAAAGGAAAAAAAGACAATTTTTGAAGTTTCTATAGAGGCGCATTTTAATCCTTTGCCAGGACAATACGTTTCTCTTGTATTCCCATCAGAAAATGAGATACCTTTAGGCATAGGAGATTATTACGACGGCGTACTTACGCTTTTTATAGAATCCGAAAAAATCGTTAACAAAATTCGTAATAAAAAGTTCGTCATATTAAAAGGTCCTTTAGGGAAAAGAATAGACCTAGGAAGAAGAATCTTGGGCATAGCTGAAGGAAATTTATATTACGATATACTCTTCCCTTTAAGGCAGGCAAAGAGGCAAGGAAAAGAAGTAAAGGTGCTTTGCAAGGATTGTGAAAGCGAGTTTGAAGAACCTTCAAGGGATGAGGATTTTGATATGATTTTAGCCTCAGTAGATTATAATGAAATAAAATACTTACCTCCTGAAGCTTACGTTTACGTCAGATGGGTAAAGATGAACTGTAATATGGGTGTATGCGGAGTTTGTAGCATTAACGGGCATTTACCTTGTATTGAAGGACCATTTATAAAGGTGAAAGACCTTGTGGATTAGGGGTAAAATTTTCCTCAATAATGAGGTAATTGATGGTTGTGTAAACTTTGATAGAAAAATTAAGGAAATTAGAAAGGATTGCAGACCGGACATTGACATTCCACAAGGAAAAATAATATTTCCAGGGTCGATAGACATGCACGTTCATGTTAGGGGAATGAATCTATCGTATAAGGAAGATGTAAGAACTGCAACCTCAGAAGCTGCCTACGGCGGTGTAACTGTTGTAGTAGATATGCCAAATACTGTTCCTTACATAAACACTGCAGAAAGGGTACAAGAAAGACTCAGAGAATTTGCCAATTTTTCCAGAACAGATTATGGAATTTATTCTGGAGTAACATCTGACGAAAGAGTTGATAAATTACCCATTGCAGGCTATAAGGTTTTCCCAGAAGATCTAGAAAAACCCGAATTACAGTTTGTTCTATCATCTAAAAGGCTAAAGATCTTGCATCCAGAATTACCATTATCTGTCAAACAATTTAGAAATTTAAGAGAAATATGGCAAGAAATTGCATCAATCAGCCTAGTCTCAGGAAGATTTCATATAACTCACATAACAAATTATGAAGACTTAATTAAGGCTAAAGAATTAGGTTTTACAACAGACTTCACTCCTCACCACTTGCTTCTTGAAGAAATAAAGGGAGACTGTCTTACTAAAGTTAATCCACCCATCAGAGATCTTACAGAACGTAGAAAATTATTAAGAGCATTATTTGAGGCAGACGCAGTGGCCAGCGATCATGCACCGCATACTTTACAAGAGAAAATGCAACCTTACGAATTATGCCCTCCAGGAATTGCAGCAGTTTCTTTTACTACGCCGTTTATTTATTCGTTAGTAAAGAAGGGAGTATTATCTCTCAGTAGGGCTGTAGATTTAGTATCTAAGAATCCAGCTAAAATACTTGGAATTAACGCTGGAGAAATAAAAGAAGGTAACGTGGCAGACTTTACAGTAATAGACTTCGAGAAAGATTGGAGGTATCATACTCAATATTCAAAAGTTGTGGAAACACCATTTGATGAGTATTCCCTAGACGTGTCAATCTACATGACCATAGTTGAAGGAAAAGTAGCTTATGATGGCTATGAAGTTTACCCAATAAGGGGGATGAATTTATTTGAGAATAGCTAACCTTGATTTTAAAGATCCATTAATTATAGCCTCTGGCATTATTCCTGACATTCCAGAAGTAATGATGAGAATATGCGAAAATTATGAACCGAGTGCAATAACAACAAAGACTTTAACTTTAACACCTTTAGAGCCTCATAAACCTCCTACTGTAATAAAATTCCATGATGGTTGCTATATGAATGCTATAGGTTTAGGAAATCCCGGAATAGGAATAGTAGAAAAAATTAATCTCAAAAAATGTAGGCTATTCGTAAGTATAGGAGGAAATGATGTGAAACAAATAGTAAATTCTGCAGAAATTGCGGAGAATAAAGCAGATATTATCGAGATTAACGCAAGCAGTCCAAACAGAAAAGGATATGGAGAGTCAATTTCTTCAATAGTTCATGAAATTGTAAAGGAAGTAAAGTCTCACGTTAAAAAACCGGTTTTCGTTAAGATTGGGCCTTGGGATAATGCTTTGGAAATTGCGGGAAAAGCTTTAGAAGCAGGTGCAGATGGACTAACTGCAATAAATACACTAAAAGGGTTAATGATTGATACCGAGGAATTTAAGCCGGTTTTATCTTACGGCACTGGAGGAATTTCTGGTAAATGCATTTATCCTCTTGCCTTAAGAATAATCAGAGATTTATATAGAGAATATGAACCAGACATTATAGGAATTGGAGGAGTATTTTCATTTAGGGAAGTTTTAGGCATGTTAAGCGTTGGGGCTAAACTTGTTGGTTTGGGTAGTGTAATATTGGATAAGGGCTTTGATGTAATAGGAGAAATCAGAAAGGGCTTAATGAACTATCTAAATGAAAAGGGATTAAAACTTGAAGATATATTTGCTATTGCAGTGAAAAAATGAGAGCTGTAATGAAAGGTAGAGATTTAGAAGGTTTAGCGTTTTTAGGCAAGGTTGAGTCAGTAAACGTGGAATTTTGTGATGATAAAAAAACTCTAGCTAAGGTTGTAGTAAAAACTACTGACGGAGATGAAGTGGAATCGGAATGCATACCAGTAAGAGCAGCAGGTAAAATATCTATTGTAATAAAGCATTATTTAAGAATGGGAATAGGAAAATATATTATAACTAATGAAAAGTCTGTAGGAAATGTGGATACGGAGGGAGAAGATGAAACTGAGGATAGACAAACTTCCTAAAACTGATGAAGATTTAGAGGAAATTCAACAAGAAATAGAGTCAGAACATCATCACCATCATCATGAGGAAGAAGGCCAGAGTATTGAAGAAGTATTAGGAGAACTTTACGTTAGACTGCAGAGTTTAGAAAGTAAATCAAAAGAGTTAGAAGATTCTTCAGAAGCATGCAAGGAAGAAATTTCAAGGATTTATAAAATTTTAGGAAAAATGTTAATAGCATTGACTACTAAAGATGAAAATGAAAAGATTAAAAATCTCAAAGATATTTTAAGCACACTTGAATAATTATGGAACTATATCAAACAGTAATAATTGCAATAAAACTTTTTGCAATAATGGATCCTTTTTCAATTATTCCATATCTTTTAGCAATATTTGAAGAATACTCACAAAGCTCCGATACTAAGGTTAGCTGGAATTACTTAATAAATAAAGTAGAGCTTGCTGTTATCATACTTCTAGTATTTTTTTCACTAATAGGGAAGGCTTTTTTAGATTTCTTAGGGCTAACTCCAGCTTCTCTAGAAATAGGTGGTGGAATAATTTTAGTTTACTTGGGTATCGATACCATGGGTGGCTTTCAGCAATTAAAATTCCTAGGCAGAAGTATAGTAGAAGCAGCAGTAACTCCAATTGCTACACCATTAATAGTAGGACCAGGAACAATGGCAGCACTTGTTACCTTATCAGTTTCTTTTCCAGTATATTACCTCTTAATAGGAAGTTTAATAGCAGCAGGTATAACTTACGTAGTATTAAGATTTGGTCCTTTACTTGTAAAGATTCTTGGAAGAACCGGTACAGTAGCTGCAGGAAGATTTACCGCAATTATTATTGCAGCCTTTGGAGTTCAGCTAATTTTACAAGGTATATCTCAGATTAACTTGGTGTGAAGATTCCTATTCAAAATGAAAATTTTTTAATCCGAGTTACGATTGCTTTATGAAGTGTATGTCTGATAGTGTAAAAAAGAAAGTGGATATGGATACAATTGATAGAAGATTATTAATAGAATTATTAAGGGATGCAAGAAGTAGTTTGAGAAGACTTTCAGAAGAGATGAACGTATCACCTGCAACTTTACATAATAGATTAACCAGATTAGTACAAGAAGGTATAATAAAAGGTTTCACTGCATTAATAGATTATTCTAAGCTAGGTTACACACTATCTGCAGTAATCATGGCAAAAGTTGATGGAAAGCACCTCGTTGAATTTGAGAGAGAAGTTGCAAATGCTGACAATGTGGTGGCAGTTTATGATGTTGTAGGAGAATATGACGTAGTATTAATAGCTAAATTTAGGAGTGTAGAAGACCTTGATGCATTTTTAAAACAGTTACTCAAAAATCCCAAAGTAGAAAGAACTTATACAAGTATAGTGTTGAATGTTGTTAAAGAAGATCCTAGAGTAAAAATTTAGACTTTTTCATATGCAAAAGCCTTATATACTATATGACGTCCTCATATATCTATATGGTGTCTTAAATATGCAGTTCTGTCCTAAATGTGGAGGAGTAATGGTACCAGTAAAGAAAGACGGCAAGGAAGTGCTAAAGTGCAAAAAATGTGGCTATGAAAAAGAAATGAGTATAAAGGATAAAAAAGCTTACGAAATTAAAGAAACTGCAAAGAATAACAAGGTACTTACTACATCAATAGTTAGCGAAAAAGAAGGCAGAAAGAGAGACGAAGAAGAATGGGAGCAAGAAAGAGAAGAGTACTACAAAGAAATAGGATTAGAACTATTGAGGGATGAGTTTGAGGGCTCTGAAGAAAACGATGAAGATTAACTGAATTAATTTCATATTTATTTTTGTTATTTCGTTGACAACTTCTTTAACACCGTAAACATTTTAATTAAATCCCCTACATTTTATAAAGTATGAAAATCTCTGAAGTTCCTAACCTATATCTTCTTGATTTAGAAAATATGCAAATTATTATAGAAGAACTAAAAACCGAAAAAGGAGAAAAAATTTATTCCATTTATCAAAATAGAAAATATAACATAAATGAAGAAAAAGAATGGACTCCAGACGTAGATAAGGCTAAAAAAATAAAAGAAGAAGAACTTCCAGTAGAAGTAGCGAAATATTTAAATAAATTAGGCATCTATGTGAAAGTTCCTAAAGTAGTTGAAAAGAAAGAACAGCAGAAAGTAGAAACTAAAGAAGAGAAAAGACAAGAAGAAGAGACTAAAAAGAAGGAAGAACAAAAACAACAACAGCAATAGGTGACTAAATGCCTAATTACGATTTCATAATTACCACAGACCGTTGCTTAATGACTAACCATCATCATAAGGAATTCATAGGCTTCTTAGGTACTGGGCCTGCGATAGGAATTCCAGAAAAAGTCTGGAAATGGTTAGCCTGCCCAAAGGTTAAAGTTGATGAATATGGAAGGCCTATAGAAGCCCCTTATGGGATGAGGAAAATTGAGGCTAAGTTAATAGATGAAGGTTTTAATGCAGCAATTATAGACCCAGATTACATTGGAAAATACACACCAACAGCAAAGGCTTTACTCTTCTCTCACCACGATTATTTTGCGTTTGGGCCTCCATCTTCAACCTGGTGGGGAATAACTAAAAAGGAACCAGTAAATTACAAGAGCTTTCAAGAACTGATTAACAGACCAGAAATTGCTGAAGGAAAAAAACATGGAATGAAAATACTCGTTGGTGGTCCTTCTACTTGGCAGTGGTTATGGAGAGAAGATATGATAGAAAAGCTTGGGGTTGATACTTTAGTTGATGGAGAAGGAGAGAAAGTCATTGTAAAATTGGCCCAAATGATACTTGATGGAGAAGAACTACCAAAGTACATATATGTTAGCGGAGATGATGTTCCATCCATCGAAGATATTCCAGATATTAAAGGCGGAAGCGTCAACGGATTAATAGAAATAATGAGAGGATGCCCAAGATCTTGTAGATTCTGTTCTGTAACATTAAGACCAACTCGTTACTATCCTTTAGATAAAATAGAAAGGGAATTGCAAGTTAACGTTAAAGCTGGAATAAAACATGGCTTAATCCACAGTGACGATGTACTATTTTACGGAGCAGTAGGAATATTACCAAAACCAGAACCACTAATAAAGTTACATCAGCTAGTTAAAAAGTATTATAAAACTATTGCCTGGAGCCATGCCAGTCTTGCAGCAATTAGATATTCTGAAGAAAAATATGGCCTTGTTTCAAAGTTGATGGAAATAGTTTATCAAGATGGAAATCAGAATTATTTAGGCGTAGAAGTAGGAATTGAAACTGGATCAGTTAGATTAGCAAAAGAGATAATGCCTGCAAAATCCGCACCGTATAAGCCAGAAAGTTACCCAGAAACCGTTGAGGAAGCTTTCAAAATAATGCATGAAAATCATATAATACCCGCAGGTACAATGATTGTAGGCTTACCAGAAGAGACTGAAGATGACGTGTATAGAACAATAGAGCTTGTGGATAATCTAAGACCTTATAGAAGCATACTAGTCCCAATGTTCTTTGTGCCAATGGGATATTTTAAGAATAAAGATTGGTTCACCAGAGTAAAACTAAACGATGCGCACATAGAACTTTATAAGAAAGTGTTCTGGCACGATGTATACTGGGCTGAGGATATAATAAACAAGTTCTACATGAAAGGACCTTTATACTATCCTGTAAAACTTACACTAAAGTTATTCTTAGCAATAGCTAAGAGAAAGATGAAACAAGTAGAAGCGATGCTAGAGTCTAAATTGAGGCAATGAAAAACTTCTATCACTTTTTCTTTCTTGGATAAATATAATCCTTTGGTGCAGCCTTAAAAGGCTCTAGGTATTTTCTTAGCACTTTAGGTATTTCTACAGTTCCATCTTCGTTCTGGAAATTCTCAAGAATAGCCGTGATTGTCCTAGTACTTGCTACCGCAGTACTATTGAGAGTATGAACATATCCTTTCTTATTATTCTTCCTATCAACATACCTGATTTTCATCCTAAAAGCCTGCCAATCGGTACAATTACTACAACTTACCATTTCTCTAAATTTTGCTTGAGCCGGCATCCAGGCTTCTAGGTCATATTTCTTTGCTGCACAGGCACCTAGATCTCCCGAAGCTATGTTAACTATCCTATAAGGAATACCTAATCCTTGAAAGATTTCTTCTGCATTGCTTAATAATTCTTGATGGTATTTCCAACTATCTTCAGGCAAAGAGAAAATGAACTGCTCGACTTTATGAAATTGATGAACCCTAAATATCCCTTTAAGATCTTTATTAGCAGCACCTGCCTCTCTCCTGAAAGCAGGACTAATTCCAACAAGTTTTATTGGCAATTCTTCCTTCTCAATGTCTTCCTTATAGTATAAGGCAGCTAACGGATGCTCTGCGGTAGCTATTAAGTATAAGTCGTCGTTCTCTATTTTATATATTGCATCTTTAAATGTGTCTAAATCAATTACTGCATGAATTACTTCTCCTCTAAGCATATAAGGTGGTAAAACTAGCCTATAACCTTTAGATGTCATTGTATCTATTGCGTAAAGTAAAAGTGCAAAATCTAACCAAACTAAATCGTCAAATAAATAATAAAATCTGGAGCCTGCTACTTGGGATGCTTTCTCAGTGTTCCCTAGTTTCAATACGTTCTCTAACATATCAGCATGACCTACAGGCTTCCAATTTATAATCTCATATTCTACTTGAGCGCCATTGAGTTGCTTCTTAAACTCCTCTAAATCCTTCTCATAAACTTTGAATTTGCCCCAGAATTTTATAGGAACATTATAAGTATCGTCTGGACCTACTGGAACGTCTGGACTTATTATATTAGGCAATGATCTTAAAATCTCATCCCTTTGCTCTTCAATTTCTTTTAGTTCTTTTTCCTTAGCCTCAAGTATCTGTAAAAGTTTTTTTGCCTCTTCTATTTTAGCCTTCCTTTCTTCTGGCTTTAGCTTAGGTATCTGAGAATTAATCTCATTATGCTGATGTCTAAGCTTCTCGACTTCTTGTAAAATGCTTCTCCATTTTTTATCCAATTCTACAGCTTTTAACGCTAAAGAAGCGTCCATGTTCCTTTTCTTTAGAGAATCTATTAGCTCATCTGGATTATTTCTAATGAGCTCAAGTAAACTCCAAGACATAATAGAAAACAAAATTTGGGGATTTTATGACTTCTGTTCTTGAGCCGGTAAGCCGTACGTTTGTACCCACATTTCTACTATATCATAACCATATAATTTCTTGAATTTTTCTCTACCTTCTGGCGTCATTCTTAATGGAGTCCACGGAGTCTCTAAATCTATATCAACATCTACTTTCTTAGCTGGAACAGTTTCCTTTATTACTTGTTCTACAGTATATACTAGATCATCAACAACTGGACAACCTGGAGCAGTTAAGCCTAACTTTATGTAAACATCTCCTTCATCAGAAATTTGCACATCATATATCAATCCTAAGTTTACTATATCTACTGGAATTTCCGGATCAAAAACTTGCGTTAAAGCTTCCATAATTTTTTGCTTCCATTCTTCCTTGTTAATTTGTGACATTTTTACCAGATATACCTTGTAGACAGAGAATTTAATACTTAGCTATAAAACTTCTATAATTTCTATAAAAACATGTATAATTTCCAGTATGACAAGTTGGACCTAATGGATTTACAAGAAATACTATTGCGTCCTCGTCGCAATCAACGTAAAAATCTTCGATTAATTGAAAGTGTTTGCTGGTTTCTCCTTTTAGCCAAAGTCTTTTCCTGCTTAAAGACCAAAAGTGAGCCATCCCTGTGGTTAAAGTTTTAAAAACAGCTTCTTTATTCATATTACCTACCATAAGGACGTCTTTAGTCTTATAATGTTGAAGAATTGCAATTATTGTGTCATATTCATGTCTAAAATTAAGTTTCTCAATTATCTTTTTAGCCTCATCTTCTGAAAGTTTTAGCGTGACACCCACCTCTTTAAGTTCTCAAAAAATATTCTCCCAGTTTCACTGCTCTTTTCAGGATGAAATTGTGTGCCTACAACGTTTTCCTTACAAACCATTGCAGGATATTCTATTCCATAGTTGGACTTCATTACCACATGATCGTTAGTATAAGCAACATAACTATGAACATAATATGCATACTTTCCGTCAAGTCCTTCAGTTAGCTCACAATCCCCAGAGACGTAAATTTTATCCCAGCCTATGTGCGGAAGTTTTACATTTGCATGGATCTTATCTACAGTACCTTTAAACCATCCTAAACCTTTACTTTCACCGCCTTCAGTTCCTTTTTCAAACATTATTTGAAGACCCAAGCAAACTCCAAGAAAATGAACTCCAGATTTCCTAAGATCATTTATTTTATCCGAGTTAATCTGAATGAACTTTGATACCGCAGAAAATGCTCCAACTCCAGGGAATACTATTAGGTCTGCATTCTTAATTTCCTTACTTATTTCAACTTCGAATCCAGCTCTCTTTAATCCTGAAGAGATACTAAATAGATTACCTACGCCGTAATTAACAACTAGAGCCTTCATTTCATCCTCCTCTTTAATTCAGCATATAATTCTTCTGGTTTAACTCCTTCAACTGCCATAAGAACCCAGAGATGATACATTAAATCCGCTGCTTCAGAGATGAACCTATCTCTTCCCTCATATAGTGAAGCAACAATTGTTTCTACGGCCTCTTCTCCAACCTTTCTTGCTATATATCCTTTTCCTTTTTTAACAAGTTCAGCGGTATAACTATTTTCCGGCATTTTCTCTAACCTCTGAAGTATTATTTCGTATAATTTATCCAAAACTTCAGACATATCTCTCGCCTATGCTTTTAGAGTGAATTTCGAATCCTTCATACCTTGCTAAAGTAATTGCAGCATTAATTAGCTCCTTATCTGGGTTAGTAGCTTGAGCGAAAGAGATAGGCTTAAGGAAATCGTATACTGTCAGTCCTCCTTTGAATTTAGCCCAACTATTAGTCGGCAAAATATGATCTGGCCCAGCACTATAATCAATAATTGCAGGGGGAGTTCTACCCAAAGTTACTGCACCGGCATTTCTTACCATTTTTAGGGCTTCTCGTGGAGAAGAAACTTGCAAAGAAAGGTGTTCTGGAGCTATAGAGTTTGCATAAGTTATTGCTTCTTCAAGATCTCTTGCTTTAACTAAATAAAAAGTAAGGTCGGAACTAGAAGCTTTTTCCTCTACTTCTCTTAATATTCTATCAGAAGTAGAAATTAAAACTAATAACGTGGAATTTCCATGTTCTCCCTGAGCAAGTAAATCAAGGTAAATTTGCTCAGAATCAGCTGAATCATCAGCGACAATAACTAGTTCTGTAGGACCTTCTATTCCATCTATTCCTACATCTTTACTTACAATGTATTTTGCTGCTTGAACGTAAACATTTCCTGGTCCCACTATCTTATCTACTTTCTTAACGCTCTCCGTTCCGTAAGCCAATGCAGCAATAGCTTGTGCTCCACCAATTTTGTATATTTCCTTTACATTAAGTTTTTCTGCAATGTATGCAATTGCAGGATCAATTTTACCTTTAGTAGGTGTTGCAGCATAAATTTCCTCAACTCCAGCAACTATTGCCGGTATTCCTGCCATTAGTAGTGTTGATGGATAAAGCTTTTTACCACCTGGCACATAAATTCCTACCTTTTCTAACGGAGTCCAAATTATCCCAAAGTCAACTCCACTTTTTCCACCGCCTATTTGAGGAGGCTTTATTGAAGTGTGAAATTCCTTTATTTGCTCTGAGACTACATCTATTGCCTTCTTAATGTCTTCAGAAAGTAATGAAGCCGCAGCGTGAATCTCTTCCCTTGTAACTTTTATATTATCAAGCTTTATGCCGTCGAATTTTTCAGTAAATTCAATTAAGGCTTTGTCTCCTTCTCTTTTTACTTTCTCTACAATCTCGCTTACCTTGTCCAGGACTTGATCAAAACTTATAGGCCTACTTTTAGGAAGATCTTTTATTATCATATCCTCACATCAACTCCCTTTGTTTTTAAATAATACTTTAAATCCTTGATTCTAATAACTCCGTCATGAAAAACACCTGCTGCTAAAGCAGCATCTGCTTTTCCTTCTGTTAAGACTTCAAAAAAATGCTCTGGTCTTCCTGCTCCACCGCTGGCTATTACTGGAATATTTACTGCCTCTGCTACAGCTCTAGTTAGTTTAATATCATATCCTGACCTTGTCCCATCTTTATCAATGCTAGTCAAGAGTATTTCTCCTGCACCTAAACTTTCTACTTCTTTAGCCCAACTAATTGCTTCTAACCCAGTCCTGAAAGTACCAGATTTTGTGTAAACAATCCAAGAATTTCCCTCAATTTTAGCGTCTATCGCTACAACTACTGCTTGTGCACCGAATTCTTCAGAAGCTTGAGTAATTATTTGCTTATTTTCTACAGCAGCGGTATTTATACTAACCTTGTCTGCACCAGAAGATAATATTCTTGAAACATCTTCTAAGCTTCTTATTCCTCCTCCTACTGTCAAAGGTATTGACAAAACGCTCGCAGTATTTCTTACAACATCAAGTAAAGTTCTCCTTCCTTCAATTGTTGCAGAAATATCTAAGAAAACTATTTCATCTGCCCCTTCTTCTTCATACTTAGCTGCTAATTCCACTGGATCTCCTTTGTCCTTAAGATTAAGGAAGTTAACTCCTTTTACTACTCTTCCGTTTTTTACATCTAAGCATGAAATAATTCTCTTTGTAGTCATAATAATCCCTTAGTTGTAGGTAATCTATTATTAACTATCCTAGAAGCTTCATACAACGAAATTCCTAAACCTTTAAATGCAGCCTCTACTATATGATGCTCATTCTCTCCACTAAATTTCCTTATGTGTAATGTTATTCCAGCGTTATATGCAAAAGTCCTAAAAAAGTGGGGAACGTTCTCCATAGATAAGCCACCTATTTCTTCTCTCTTAAGGTCTAGATCTATTATTCCCATGCCCCTGCCAGAAATATCAACAGCAACTAAAACTAGAGCTTCATCCATCGGAGTAAATATGCTAAAGAACCTCCTTATGCCGCTCTTATTACCTAAAGCTTCCTTAAATGCCTCCCCTAAAACTATTGCAGTATCCTCAACTACGTGATGGTCATCGTAATTTTCTTTATCTTTAGCAATAATCTTTGCAGAAGAATTCATGTGGAATAGCATTGAATTTAACATATGATTAAAGAAAGGTATGGGAGTAGAAACTTCTACGTTCCCTGGGGTATCGATATCTAGGTAAACTTCTATTTCCGTCTCTTTAGTATCTCTCTTTACTGCGGCGTATCTAGACATATTTCACACCCTTTAAACTTCCTGAGTAAAAAGACATTCCTACTATTGCAAAGTCTATCTTGCTCTCCTTTAACTTTAGAAGATCATTAATGTTATTTATACCTCCTGCGTATCCCTTAAGTTTATTCACTCTACTAGAGTATATTGAAATATTCTCGTCAATTCCTTTCTTAGTTCCTTCATTGCATACATAAGTAAAAATTACTCCTTTAATATCATAATTTTTCAGTAAGGAAATTGTTTCGTCTACACTTTTTGCCTCTTCTTTCCAACCTTTAATTAGGGTTTTTCCTTCACAATAGTCTATCGAGAAAAATAGTCTATCTCCTAGTAATTCAGTCATTTTATCAAATTCTTCCTTATTCGTGAAAAGTATTGATGAAACAACAATTTCAGTAATACCTAGTGATAACATTCTGTTTGCCTTTTCAATACTCCTTATACCTCCACCTACTTCAATTCTTTTAAAACCTATTCTCGCAATACCAGCTATTATTTCTTCGTTGTTTCCTAAGTTTTCTGCGGCATCAAGATCAACAATATGAACTGTATCATAGCCTAAAGAGTAAATATTCTCAGCAACTTTTATTGGGTCTCCTATTATGATTCCAGTCCCCTTAACTCCTCTCACTCTTTTTACAGCTTTTCCTTGACTTATATCTATACTAGGTACTACATGCATCATTTAACAACCTTCTCTATGTTTACAACTACAATATCCCTAGCTCCTGCAGCCTTAGCTTTAGCTATAACTTCTGGTAACTGACTCTCCTCTGCAACTGTTATCACTTCCCAAGCGTTAGTTTTGCTTAACCTAGATATAGCAGGAGATAACATTGCAGGTAAAGAGGAAATAACATCTTCTAATTTACTGTCGTCTACGTTCATGAATATCATCTTCCTTCCTCTAGCGGAAATTACACCTTTCATCATAGTTAATACTAGATTTACTCTCTCTGCTTCCTCGGATTTCATCCAATATTTATTACCAATAACTACAGCGTAAGTTTGGAGAATCTCGTCGATAGACTTTAGCCCATGTAATTTTAACGTAGTCCCAGTGCTAACTACATCAATTATTGCGTCTGCTGCACCCAGCGACGGCATAACTTCAGCTGCACCACTTATTTTTACTATTTTTGCATCTATGTCAACTTTATCTAGATATTCTTTAGCTATATTATAATATTTGGTGGCAATTCTTATACCATTCTTCTTTCTCCTTAAATCTTCAACATTCTCAACGTCCCAGTTTTGAGGCACGGCTAAAACTATCTTAGCTTTTCCAAAGTCCAATTTTATTAATTCCTCAACGTCAGCTTTAGATTCAGTAACGTAATCGTGACCAGTTATTCCTATTTCTGCAGCTCCTGCTTCGACTAGATTAGGTATATCCTCTGTTCTCATCATAACTAATTGTACTCCATCCCAACTAGTGGGTATCATTAACGCCCTTTCGTCGCTAGCTAACGGCTTAATTCCTACTTGAGTTAAGAATTGTAAAGTAGGTTGTTGAAGCCTACCTTTGTTTGGAATCGCCACTTTCAAGAATCTCACCCAAAGCTTTAACCAAAATTTCACATTGTTCTCTAGTTCCAACAGTTATTCTATAAAATCCATCAATTGGCTTCCTAATAGCTATTTTTCTTTCCATTAAAGGATTTAATAAATCTCTATTATCCTTAACAAAGAGGAAATTTGTAACGGACTTATATACCTTTAAACCCAGTTTTTTAAGAGACGAATATAGATATTCTCTATTTTCAGTAATCTCATTTACTATTTTTCTCGCATAAGATGGATTTTCTAATGCAGTTATTCCAGCTATTAATGAAGGTAAAGCTACGTCAAAAGGTGTAGAAGTTTTTGTTAAAGCATCTACTACTTCTTTATTTGCAATAAGATAGCCAACTCTGTAAGAAGCTAAAGAGAACGCTTTACTTAAGGTTCTCACTATCATAACGTTTGGATATTCATTTACTAACGAAGCTGCAGTATAGCCTGAGAACTCGTAATACGCTTCGTCTAAAACTAGGAACCCATTTATGCTCTCTACAAGAGTGGATATCAAATCTTTATTAGCCTTTAACATAGGCGAACCAGTAGGATTATTTGGATCATCTATTACTACTAATTTTGACTTTTTAGCGAAATCTAGAAGTTTATCTATATCTTCCTTCCACCAATCTCCGTTTTCCACCAAGTTTACTTTATTTACCTTTAGTCCACGAACTGTAGAATAAACAGAATACATACTATATGATGGGAAATTGTAAGTTACAGTGTCTCCAGGATTTAGGAAATTATAGAAAATAGCTCTTAAAGCTCCGTCTCCTCCAGGCGTAGGGAAAATATTGGATGGCTCTACCTTGTTATATTCTGCAGCTAATTCCTTAAACCTAGAAGTTAGATCAGGGTGTTGATATCTATTACCTTGAGATAGGTACTTTTCCACTTCTTGGATTATAAAATTAGGTGGAGAATATGGAGATTCATTTAAATGAAGTCTTATTCCTTCCTTTATATCACTATAATCATATTCCTTAGCTTCCTTTAACCATTTAGGTATTTCGGTTGGTGCAATACGAAACCCTTGGTAAAAAGGTGGAAATAAATTTAAAAATTTTTTGTACAAATTATTACGTGTTTTTAGAAAGATTACTAGACAAGAAAAGCTTAGTAATCTCCTATTATTACTCAGCAAATTTAACATTGCTAATGAATTTTGCATCACTTTATTATAGAAAAACTGGGAAGAACATTTGCATCGGAAACTTCGGTAAAATAAAGTGGGAATTTTATCCTAAAGACGTAGATTTCCCAATAAAATGTGACGAAAATTCTGCTTTCTTAGTTTTTGAAGCTGAAAATGAAAATGAGTTACCGGAAAAGTTTATTTTTGCAACTTCTTATAAGAATCTAAAGGTTAATGCAATAAAGGTTAGAGTAGAAAAATTTGAGTATAATACTTATAAGGCAATAATTGAAGACGAAATAATTCCATTTAAGATTGTGAAAGGCGAGATAAATGAAATAAAATTAGCAAATGACTACACCGAATTACTTAATATTATAAAAGAGCTGGGAGGAGAATGCGAAATGAAAGATTTAGTTAACATCGCTTCAAAAAGATTAAATATCCCTAGAGATGAAGTAAAGGAAAAAATATTATTCTTAAAAGAAATTGATAAAATAGACATAGAAGGAAAGAAAATAAAACTCATTCTATAATAATTGCAGGCCTTAAAGGTAGTGCATCCTTGTTATACTTCTTCTTAATTTCATCTGTAAATCTTTCCACTTTAACTTCCAATCCTAACTTGTACTTAATATAGCTTAGGCCTTCTTTAACTAGCTCTCCTTCATCAAAACCATAAGATGCTATCTTCTTCATTTCGTCTCCTAAGCCTTGAGCATATTGGAATATTTTTTGTAATTCTTTTGCTTCCTCACTATTCTTAGGCTTATGAGAGCTAATGAAAGTCTTCATATTTCCTCCAGAACTAATAACATTTAATGCATCAATTAATAGCTGCATTTTAGACTTATCTGCAACGTATATTTTAACTAACTTTGGAGTACCCTTATAAACGTTTAATATAGCCTTAACATCATCGATTATTAGCTTATGATATTCGTGAGCAACTTCTGTTTTGATATCAACCTTACTTTCATCAAATTTAGGCCATTCTTCTAATGATACAAAAGTGTTATGACCTAATGAATTCCAAACTTCTTCTGCTATATGGGGCGCAAATGGAGATATTAATTTACTCCAAGTTTCTAGAACTTCTTTTAGCACTTCAGCATTAGGGTTTCTCCCTTCAGCTTTAGTCATCTCCACGTAATCATTAATATCGGATGATAAACCAAATAAGATCTCGTTCAAGGCTTCTCTAAACCTCATTTCATCCATCATTGGCGTAACTTCTTTTATAGTAGAATATAACCTTGATAACATCCATTTTTCTGGAATACCAAACTCTTTACTATCAAGCCCTTTAATTGTAGTTATCATGTCATAAAACTTCTTCAAATTATCAGTTACAGACTTGGCTACAGTCTCTGTAAAGTTAGTTTCAGATCCCATATCTGCTGTTGCGGCTAAGGTTATTCTAATAACGTCTGGGCTATAGATTCTAATTGCTTTTCTCAGAGGAATTATATTCCTCAAGGACTTGCTCATCTTCTTTCCTTCGTAAAGTACTAGACCATTAACTGCTATACCTTTAGGCCATAAGTTCTCTGGGAAGATTGCTGCATGATTAAATATAAAGAACGATAAGTGATTAGGTATTAAATCAGAACCGCTATGTCTCATATCTAATGGATACCAGTAAGTGAATTCATTTCTTAAATCTTGTAAAACTTCAACTGGGATATTAGTTGCCTTAGATACTTCCTCGACATTACCTTTACCTAGCATTACGTAGTCCCAAAATTCAATCGTTAACTGAGAAGCATGTAAGTTGTATTTCTTTATCTTGTGAGCTATCGTGTAATAAGCCATATAAATTGTAGAGTCTGATAAGCTTTCAATTATCCATTTCTTATCCCAAGGTAGAGGTGTACCTAATCCTCTAGTTCTAGCACAAGCCCTCTTTTGCAGCCAGTCTAATGCGTATTCAAAATCTTTTCTGACTTCTTCTGGCACTATTCTCATCATTGATAGTAATCTCTTTGCTTTAGCTTTCCACTCTGGATTACCATAATCTAAGAACCATTGATCCTTTAGTATCTTGACTACTACTTCATTTCCGCATCTGCAATAAACTGGCTTATTCATTATTTCCAAGATTTTCCTACCTAGACCGTGATTAATTATAAAATCAGTAATTATTTTTCTTGCCTCTGGTACCGATAAGCCTACAATACCTTTTAACTCTTCCCTATACTCTGGCTTAGCTCTTAATAACACGTCATCCCTCATTTTTCCTTTGTTGTATTCAGTTCTATATACTAACTCAGTTAATTTCTTAAGATCAGCGTCATTCTTAGGTTTTTCTTTTTCAACAACTTCCGCAGCAGGAGACTCACCGTAACCTTCAACCTTTATTACTGGAATTATTTGGGTGTTTGGACTAACTTTCTTTAAATAATAATAATCAAAAGGCGCATGAGCCGGAACGCTCATTACTACTCCTGTTGCCATATCTGGGTCAACGAATTCACCAGGCAATACTGGAACGCTCTGACCGGTTATTGGATTAATCGCAGTTAATTTAATTAAATCCGATCCAGAAATCTTATCTAAAACCTTAACATTATCTATCTGGAAACTTAACTTAAAAGCTGCCCTTTCTGTAACTATCATTCTTTTTCCATCTATTTCAGTTATTGCATAAGTTACTTTGGGGTTTACCCATACTGCAACTACTCCAAAGATAGTCTCTGGCCTTAAAGTTGCAACAGGCAAGATACCCTTCTCTGATTCAAAGTAAATTAGCACGTATTCTCCTATATCTGGTTCTACATCGCCTTTAGTGTCATGCATTCCGACCGGTAAATGATGAACAGGACACCAGCCTACTGGATGAGTGTCCTTCACTATATAGCCTTGTTGTTGTAATTTATTAAATTGCCATACAATAAATGAAGAAAATTCTGGGTCTATTGTTGTAAATTCTCTTCTCCAGTCTATGCTTAACCCTAGTTCTTTCATAGCTTTCTTTATATCTTCCTTAAAGTAGTTAGCCATGAACAGCGGATCTGATAATTTCGGAATATCTTCTGGAGGTATTTCATAAATATTTTTGAAAATATCTATAACTTCCTTTTCTCCTTTAGCTACGTCATCTGCCATAGTTATTATCGGTGTTCCTGTATAATGAAATCCCATTGGGAATAGTACATTATAGCCTTTCATTCTCATGTATCTTGCATAAATATCAGCAGTGGTATACGTTCTTCCGTGACCTAGATGAAAAGGACTATTTGGATAAGGAAAAGCTACTGTAGTAAAGAACTTCTTTCTACTATCTGGATTACTCTCAAATATTTTGCTTTCTTCCCATTTCTTTTGCCATTTTTGGGATATATTGACCAGAAACGCACTGAAAGTCTGAGAAATTCAGCCCACCAAAACCTATATTACTGAGATATTTTTTAAGCTTATTAAATGTTCACAAGAACTGGAGACGACGGAAACACAAATGTAATAAATAAGAGAGTAGGTAAAGATTCGCCTTTAGTAAATATGTTAGGTGACTTAGATGAAGTAAATTCTTTCTTGGGCTTAGCCTTAGCTAAATTACCTTGGGACGATATGAAGAAAGACATTGAAAAAATTCAATATGAATTGTTTGCAATAGGAGAAGAATTAAGTACTGGAAATATTAAAATAACTCAAGAGAACGTGAAATGGCTGGAAGAAAGGACAGTAGCCTATAGAAAAGAAAGCGGGCCAGTAAAGCTTTTTGTAATCCCCGGAGGCTCAGAAGAAGCTTCTTACCTTCATGTAGCCAGAAGCGTAGTAAGGAGAGTAGAAAGGAACGCAGTTAAATATTCTAAAGAGATTGAATTTGACAAATGGATAATAGTTTATCTAAATAGACTATCTTCACTTTTATTTTCCATGGCAATTGTAGCAAATAAGAGAAAAGGAATTGAAGAAAGAATTTATGATATACGCAAATACTTCTGAGGTAAAAGCCCAGATTGTATCATTAATTCACAATTTTTACATATTTCTCTTCCATAACTTGTAGGTTCTCCGCAAATCTTACAAGTAGGTAATTCTTCTTTAGGAGAATGTTGTCTTACTAGTTCTGATATTTTATCGAACTCTTCAACAATCCTAAGTAGACTACCAGGTTTTTGCTGTTCTATTAAATAAAGTAGCTCTCTAACCTTAGCTCTCAATGTAGGTCTAGCTGAAATGTAAGGACATTCAACTTCTTGAAATTCAAATCCTTTTAGAAAAGCATACATTGTGGTTTCCCACTCATAAATCTTCCTTAGAGGTTTGACTCTCAAAACAAACTTGTCACTTAACTTTAGAGGTACATCCCCTAATCTTACTAATCTCTTAACGTCACCTCTAAGTATATTTACTATAACAGTTTGTGCCTCGTCATCTAAATTATGTCCAGTTGCTACTAAATCTGCCTTAACTTGTCTTCCCGCATCGTTAATTAATTTTCTTCTAAATCCTCCACAAAAAGTGCAAGCTGATATATTTAGCCCTTTAGCTCTAGCCGAGGACACCATCTCGTCTAATGTGTAACCTACAGAATCCTTAAATGAGGTTGATATTAATTCTATACCAAGATCGTCAAGGTATTTTCTTAATTTCTCTGCCTGTTCCTTCCTATTATATCCAGAAATCCCTTCCACGATGTTAAAGGCAACCAATTTCTTAGGATCAATGAAACTAGCTAATGTGTCTGCTAAAGTTAAACTATCTTTCCCTCCAGAAACTGCTAAAAGAATCTTGTTAGCCTTTAGAAGGCCTTGTTTCTCAGCTTCTTTCTTAACTCTCTGTCTTATATCATCTATAAAACATTCTTTACATAATCTTCTCCCAGTATGGGGCTGATAAACTACAGCCTCTCTAGATTTACAAACGTCACAAATCATTTTCCTTTCCTTCCCTCAACTAATCTATTTCCTGCAGCAACTTCATCTATGCTATGTATTGCACAACCGTCTTCTTCTAAGACCTTTTTTACTTCCTCAAAATTTATGTTAGGCCCTTCTATAACCACCATTAAACCCATAGTTTCTACGTCCATGTCTGTTACACTAATATTAACTCCATCTATTCCTTCTAGTTCAGTTAGTTTACCGGCTAAATCTATTATTGTTGTGCCCTTAATTGGTTTTAAAACGTCAAGAACAATCCTTCTTATACTCACTCTTCATCAATGTGTTAAATAAGGACTTTAGCGTTAAAAATCTAATTTTTACCTTGAATATATCTCAATTATCTGGGATTTTAAGTATTAAAAATATTAAAGCTGTCTATAGTTTAAGTCTTAAAAACCTTGTAACATGTTTAGGTTAATTTTAAATAAATAGGGTTCGGGGGTATATAAAGGGGGGTTTAAAAATGATGGGGATAAACCAAGAAGTACCAAAAGTTATAGGAAAACAAGTTTATGGAAGCTTATATGATTGCGATGAGGAAGTTTTAAAAGATGTGGAAAAACTGAAGAATATTGTAATAAATGCAGCTAAAATAGGTAACATGACCCTCCTTGACGTTAAGGCTTGGAAAATCGGTGAAGGAGCTAGCGTTGTAGCTATAGTATTAGAAAGTCACATAACAATTCACACATGGCCTGAGTACAAATTTGCCACGGTTGACGTTTATTCCTGCGGTGCAAAAAGCGACCCCAAGAAAGCCTTTGCTTACATAGTAAAGGAGCTTGGGGCAAAAAGGTATAGCATGAATGAGGCTGATAGATCATCGGACTTTTAATAGTAGGCGGAGGATTAGCAGGGCTTTTATTTGGATATAAAAATAAGGACAAAGAAGAAAAAATTCTTATTTTTGATAGGAAAAGATTTCCTGGTAAAAAATGTACTGGAATAATAAGCTATTCTACTTTTCAAAAATTAGGAATACCAAGAGAGTTCATAGATAGAGATTTTAAAGAAATAGAAATCGTTATAAACAATAAATATTCAGTTTTCGTTAAAACTCACGTATTAAGACTAAACAGGGAAAAATTAGAAAAATGGCTAGACCAGGAGTTAAAAGTTATTAGGCCAGTTAATGCAGAAATTAAGAACGAGAAGGAAGTAGTAGTAAATAACAATGTATATCATGGCAAAGTAATCGATTGCTCCGGCTGGAAAGGAAAGGCTAAATGGATCAGAGCAATAGAAGAAGTAAAAGAGCCTTTACCAGAAATGGATACGATTAAAGTTTTTATTGATTCAAAGAATCCTGGAGGGTTTTCGTGGATAGTACCTTTGCCAGATAAAACTTTAGTAGGCTCCTTATCTTACTCTAATCCTAAGCTGTTCTTACCAGTTGTAGATAAAAGATTAATTGAGATACACGGTGGTTCAATACCTAGAGTAAAACCAATTAAACCCCAAAGTAGCATTATAGCCTTTGGAGATAGAACAGGATTAATAAAAACATTTACTGGTGGTGGAATATTTGGAATAGCCGAGCTAATTTCCTCAAATAATTATATTAAGACTTTTTCAGAATTGTCCAAAGAGATTAGAAAACAATACTATTTAACTACATTAGTAGAGAAAAGTTGGAGAATTTGGTTATCTTTAGCAAGAATTTACAAGGATAAAACAATAAAGGCGGAAAAGGAATTCGATTTTCATTCAATGCTTCTTTTCTCTCACTAAATTGAAACATCCCTCGCCCTTTTCTATAATTCCCTTGTTCATTAATTCAACTATAACTTTTTCTGGATCTTTAACTCCTAGTGCTTTTAAATCCCTGACAGCAATAATTTCCCCAACAGAAATATATTTTCTAAAATATTTCTCAGCAATTTCTATGTCCTTTTCCATACTCTAATTTTATTTTCTTACACTCATTTAACGTTATCGTGAATCCTTATCTAAAACTTGTAAGGATACATAACGTTATAGGCGCTGCAATAGGAGATTTTACAGGATATGTTGTATCGTCTGCCTGGAATTTTAATCTGGAGAAGCTAGTAATCTCCCTGATTGTAGTGTCTTTAGTTGCAGCAGGCGGTTATGCTATAAATGACGTATACGACGTTGAAATAGATAAGATAAATAAACCAGATAGACCACTACCATCTGGACGAATAAGCATAAAGAACGCAGTTACTTTATCGTACTCAACAATGATAATAGGCAGTGGGTTAGCTTTTATCCTTGGAATTTTACAAGGATTATTGGCAATACTGACTTCAATAGCTTTAATTTACTACGCTAAAACGCTTAAAAGGCAGGGCTTGCCTGGTAATATTATCGTAGCAACTACTACTGCTTTATCAATATTCTATGGTGGTATAGCATATTTTGAAGGGAATTGGTTTGAGAGAGTAATAATACCCACGGCATACTCTTTTCTTCTCACATTAGGAAGAGAATTGGTTAAAGGTATAGAAGACTATGAAGGAGACAAGAAATACGGCGTGAGAACATTAGCGACTACCAAGGGAATTAGATTCACTTGGAATACTGCAAGAGTGATATTACTTTTAATGTTAGCAATCTCTCCGTTGCCAATTCTACTTGGATTTAACATTATTTATGGAATACTTTTAATTCCATTTACTTTCTTCACTTTAAAAGCAATATTTGCAGAAACTTCACCAAGAGGTGGAGGAGAAGCTAGAGGTTTATTAAAGGGTTCAGCTTTCATAGGTATGATAGCTTTTATCCTAGGCAGTCTCCCATTCAAGATCTTTATCTAAAATTTTCCTAAAACCGGATTTTACACCTACAATTCTTAGATGCACGTTACCCTTTTTTGGCACAAAGAACTCATAATTAATCTTTTGTCCTATTTTTATATTATCAAAAGATTTAAAGTGTATAGTAACTCCGTTCAACATCGCATTAAGCAAAACCCTATCTAAATCAACTTCACCGTCGTTATAAAGAGTTATAACGGCCTTATTATCTTTTCCTATTTTACCATTTACGTTAATAGAAATATTTGGAGTTATTGAATTTTCTGAATAATGTAAAAATAGGAAAGCAGGACTCCTTTGCGACGATTCATGAATTATGCTCAAGTGACCTTTTACCTCAATTTCATCACTATCTAAACTCCCTCCAATAGTTGTAACAGTTCCTGTACTATTAACAACTCTTAATATTGACTTATTAGGGTTCCTGACTACAACGTAATTTTTGCCTTCTCCGTCTAATTCTATTTCTTCCGAAGGTTGTATTAAATATATTCCTGCTCTAAGTTTATAATTCGTTTTAAACTCTGGAACTTCATAAAATAGAACTGAATTTATGATATGAACCCAAATCCCTTCAATTGAAGAATGAGATACAACGAACTCGTTTTTGCCCTCTCGCGTCAAATGAGTAACGTCATAGATATTTAGATTATAATAAGATCCACCAACTCTCACGATATCTATAGGCTTGAATTCCTTAGTTAATGAAAAATTGTTTAACCAAAGTCTCCACTTAGTTGTTAAATCTCTTGTCTCCGTTATTATAACAATATATGCCTTTACGGGTTTTTTCTCTGCATAAAATGTATAAAGTAGTTCCCTATTTTCAGAGCTAACTTTTGTTGATTTTAGCAAAGTTGAATATTCAATACTACCGTTTATGCTTCCTTCGTCAAATGTTGCAATCTTACCAATTGGCATGAATATATAATGAGGAAAAAAGAAAATAAAATGAATGCTAGGAGATGTGTTAAAGGTTATAAAGAAATCAGATGCTGTACTAGAGATAGTGGACTCTAGGGAACCCGACCTTACTAGATCCAAAAAGATAGAGAACATAGTAAAAAAGGAAGGTAAAGGACTTTTAATAGTTATTAACAAAGGAGACCTAGTGCCAAGGGAAGTACTTGAAAAATGGAAGAGATATATAGAAAAGGAAGATAGAATAAAAACTGTTTACATTTCCGCAACTTCTCATTTAGGGACTAAAATTTTACGTAATGCGATAAAGGAAGTACTAAAGGGAAATGAAGGAACAATTTGCTTAGTAGGTTATCCAAAGACTGGGAAATCCTCTATAATAAATGCACTAAAAGGAAGACATTCCGCTTCTACTTCTGCTCATCCAATGGCTTATGGTTATACAAAAACTATACAAAAGTTCAAGGTAGATTCAAAAATTTACGCTTGGGATACACCCGGAATTATTCCTCCAGATGGAAGCCCACTGGAAAGAGCAATAAGGGGCCAAGCGGTTGAGAAAATAGAGGATCCAGTAAAGGTAGCATTATTACTTATAGATAGAATTGAAAAGTTTGATAAAAATGCGTTGAAGTCTGCTTATAAACTTGATTATTCAGATGGATTGGATTTACTCCAAAAGATTGCAATTAAGAGAGGCTGGTTTTATAAAAAAGATAAAGAACCCCTTATTGAAGAAGCCGCAAGGCAATTAATTAGAGATTACCACGAAGGAAAGATAATTTATTTTACCCTCCCACCATCAGAGTCTAATGATGAAAATAAAAGTAGTAATATTTGATGCAGACAAAACTCTTTGGGATCACTATAATATTTCAGAATTTGAAGATCCGATAAAAGTTATTAATAAAAACGAAATTGAAGACGCTAAAGGCAGAAAGCTAAAAGTTTTTCCAGATGTTAGAGACACTTTAGAAGAACTGAAGAAGAAAGGAATAATACTGGGTTTAGCGACATGGAATTATCCGGATAAGACACAAAAAATTTTACAAATTCTAGATTTATATAAATATTTTGACGTTATTGTTTCCAGAGACTTTCCTTACAAGTTTATTATGATAAATGAGATTTTTAATGAGCTGAGAAATAAGGGGATTAAAATAAAACCAGAGGAGACAATGTTTGTTGACGATAGAAGATCTCATTTTGGAAATGTATGGTTGTATTTAGGAAATATTAAATGTGTTGAAATGTGGAAAGATATAAAATGTCATAGTGAAATTCTTCACATGTTAGATTAAACTATTTTTAAAGCTATGGATCCATAACTTTTTAAAAAGTTAAAAAATTATCATAAGAGTCTTTAAAGAGAAAAGATAAAGCTTAAAAATTTAACGGTATATTTGCTAAGCCGTGGAAAAGATGATAGGTGATCATACCCTCCAAATCCAATAAGTTCTCTAAAATGTTTTCAAGTCAACCAATTGCTTCTTCTAAAAATAATAGCAGAGGTGAAGAGTATTGCCTAGCGGTGCCAGAATTCTAGTGGAAGCGCTAAAGAGAGAAGGAGTGAAAGTAATCTTCGGCATACCAGGATTATATAATATGCCGTTTTATGACGAATTATACTATGAAATACAAAACCAAGAAATAAGACACGTATTAATGAGACATGAACAAGGAGCAACTCACGCCGCAGACGGATTTGCAAGAGTTTCAGGTTTCCCAGGTGTAGTTACTGCTACATCCGGTCCAGGAGCTAATAACCTAGTAACTGGAATGATAACAGCATATTGGGATAGCTCGCCAGTAATAGCGATCACGGGACAAGTAAATAGATCTTCAATAGGAAAAATGGCTTTTCAAGAATCAGACCAACCTGGGATATTTAAAGATATAACAAAGTATGTAGTGCAACTAAAAACTGTAAGTGAAATTCCAATATGGATAAAGAACGCATTTTACATTGCCACTACGGGAAGACCTGGCCCAGTACTTGTAGATATTCCGAGAGACATCCAATTAGAAAAAATGGATGAGGTAGAATGGCCAGAAAAACCAATGGTAAGAGGATATAAGCCGTTCAGAACTGTTATAGAACCTGAAAAACTGAAGAAGGCAGCAGAAATACTAGTTAATGCAGAAAAACCAATAATTCTAGTTGGTACTGGAGTAACTTGGTCCAATGCAACTACTGAAGTGTTAAACCTAGCAGAAACTCTAATTTGCCCAATAATTTCAACCTTACCTGGTAAATCGGCTATTCCACACGATCATCCATTATATGTTGGACCCATGGGATACTATGGAAGAGCGGAAGCATCACTTGCTGCGTTAGAATCAGACGTAATGTTAATAATAGGGGCTAGATTAAGTGATAGAACATTTACTTCTTACGATGAGATGATAGAGACTAAGAAGAAGTTCATCATGATAAACTTAGACCCAACCGATACAGAGAGAGCGTTCAAAGTAGATGTAGCTATGTATGGTGATGCAAAAATTCTAACTAGGGAATTATTAAACGCAGTAATTAAAGTCGGAATGAAAAAAGATAGATCCGCATGGATGAAAAGAGTTAAGGAATTGAAAGAGTATTATGCACAATTTTACTATCAAGACGAACCAGGTAAAATAAAACCGTGGAAGGCATTGAAGACAATAAGAAATGCGATTCCTAGGGATGCAATAGTAACAACTGGAGTAGGACAACACCAAATGTGGGCCGAAGTATTTTGGGAAGTTCTAGAACCTAGGACGTTCTTATCTTCAACGGGCATGGGTACAATGGGTTTTGGACTGCCTGCAGCCATGGGTGCAAAGCTGGCTAGGCCAGATAAAGTAGTAGTAGATTTGGATGGCGATGGATCCTTTATGATGACTGGAAATAATTTAGCTACAGCCGTTGATGAGCATATTCCAGTAATTTCAGTTATATTCGATAATAGATCTCTAGGTTTAGTAAGACAGGTACAAGACCTATTCCAGAATAAAAGAATAGTAGGAGTAGATTACGGGCCATCGCCTGATTTCGTTAAATATGCTGAGGCATTTGGTGCTTTAGGTTTTAATGCAGATAGTTATGAGGAACTAGAAAAAGCAATAAAAACCGCAATAAGGGAAGATATGCCAACTGTAATTAGATTACCAATAGATAAAAACGAATTAGCTTTACCTACTTTACCTCCTGGAGGAAAATTAAAGCAGGTGATAGTAAGTGACCCAAGGAAGAATAGTTAAAGTAACCGGGTATTATAGAGATCCAGGCTTCCTAGAGAGAGTAATCAGTACATTTAGAAAACTATGGGTAGACATAGATTGGGTCACAGCGAGGAGAATAAGTGATGACGGCTTATACGAGGTTTATCTCCTAGTTAGAGAAACTAAGAATACTCACTTGGCAATACTCAACTTAAGTAAAACTGTAGACGTAGAAAAAGTTGAGGTTCTAGAAGACGGTAAATTGATTCCTTGCCAAAACGATTCGTTTTTTATCCCGTCATATACAAAAGTAACAACCTATAGTTGGGGTGAAAAAGTTGGCTAAAATATATACAGACCAAGATGCAAGTTTAGATCCTATAAAAGATAAAAAAATTGCAGTATTAGGTTATGGTAATCAAGGAAGAGCTTGGGCATTAAACTTAAGGGATTCAGGGTTAAACGTTATAGTAGGCTTAGAAAGAGAAGGAAATTCGTGGAAACAAGCAGTCCAAGACGGTTTTCAGCCAGTACATACAGAAGATGCAGTAAAGCAGGCTGATATTATAATATTTCTAATTCCTGATATGGTTCAGAGGTACGTATATAGAGAAAAAGTACAACCAAATATGAAGGAAGGAGCAGATTTAGTGTTTGCCCACGGTTTTAATATACATTATAAGCTAATTGATCCTCCTAGTACCAGCGACGTTTATATGGTAGCACCTAAAGGGCCAGGAGCAACAGTAAGAGACTTTTACACTAAAGGAGGAGGAGTTCCAGCATTAGTGGCAGTTCAGCAAAACCCATCTGGAAAGGCAATGGAAAAGGCTTTAGCAATTGCAAAAGGTATAGGTGCTACAAGAGCTGGAGTAATAGAGACCACATTTAAGGAAGAAACTGAAACTGATTTATTCGGAGAACAAACTACATTAGTAGGCGGAGTAATGGAATTAATGAGGTCAGCTTTCAGGACGTTAGTTGAATTAGGTTATCAACCAGAAGTAGCTTACTTTGAGACAATCAATGAGATGAAGATGATAGTAGATATAATTTATGAAAAAGGCTTCACTGGTATGCTTAAGGCAGTTTCTGACACAGCAAAATACGGAGGATTAACTGTCGGAAAGTTTGTAATAAATGAGGAAGTTAGAAAAAGAATGCTAGAAGCTGCAGAAAAAATAAGATCTGGTAAATTCGCTGAGGAATGGATAGAGGAATATAACAGAGGAAGTCCTACAATAAAGGAAGGCTTGGAAGAAATAGAGAATAGCTTAGAGGAGCAAACTAGAAGAAGATTAAAGGAAATTATTGAGAGAGGAAAGCCTAAATCTTAGATTTTTTAATTATTCTTGTGAACGAAAGGAAAAGGAAAGGAACTAGTGTAGAGCACTATATACTCTCTTCTCTCAGAGATAAAGGATTTGCAGTAGTTAGAGCACCAGCAAGTGGAAGTAAAAGAAAAGATCCAATACCGGATATTATAGCAATGAAGAATGGCGTAATTCTATTAATCGAAGTTAAGAGTAGAAAAGAAAAGAATAAGGTTTACGTTCCGAGAAGCCAGGCAGAAGGAATAATTAATTTTGCAAAAAAGAGTGGAGGAGAACTTTTTCTAGCAGTAAAGTTTCCCAAATTCCTCAAATTTATACCATTTAGTAAACTTAGAATAACAGAAAGCGGAAATTACGTAGCTGATGAAGAAGTAATTGAAGAAGGACTTAGTCTTGAAGATTTAGTAAGAGCAGTTGAAGCTAAGTTTAGTAAAACTTTAGACTTCTTCATCTGAATCTCCTAATCTTATCCTTATCCTTACTCCATGTTTCTTTTCCAATTTCCTTAGTTTAGAGTTAAGCCTTCTATTAAATTTACCAATTTCTGTTTTAGGAATTGTTATCACATATTCTCCATTTTCGTACTTTACCTCAGCTCCTGGTATACTGTCCATTACAGTCTTAGCAATCTTATTTTCAACGCTATTACCTCCCTTAGTCTTTGATACAGGAACAATCATTGTTTGCTCTCCAAATACGTAAATTTCATACTCTACTTGGTCTGTTAAGAAGTCCTTAATTTCAACTACCGGTCTAGCTAAATCTGCTTCTCTTAATCCTAGTGGAACTTTAACTGTCATGTCCAAACTATAAACTTTCTTTACTGTTCCTTCACTTATGAAAATTACAGTATCTAAAATTCCCGGAATAGTTCCCAAATCAACTCTATTAAGGAACCTATGTATTGCATCTATGGGAGTGGTAGCGTGAACTACACCTATCATTCCTATTCCTGCTAATCTTAAATCAATGTAAAGTCTAAAATCGTCGTCATTCCTCATTTCATCATAAACTGTATAATCTGGCCTGCTTAATAATAGAATATCGTGAAGTTCTCCTATTTCAGCATAGTTCTTTGAGTACTGTGTTATATCTGGAGGTAAATGCATATCCCTTGGCGACTCTATAGTTTTAACTACTTTACCTAGTTTCATGTAATATTCTGCAAGCGCTTGTGCAAAAGTTGTTTTACCCATTCCTGGAGAACCTGCTATAAGGATTCCTTCTGCTCTCTCCTTTAATCTTTCAATTAGCTTTTCTGGCAAATTGTAGTCTTCAAGGCTCTTTTTAGTAACTGGCCTAGTAATAGTAACTTCCCAACCATCACTTAACGGAGGTCTAGTTATTACTATCCTATAATTGCCGAGCTGGACAATGGTTGAACCTTTTCTTTCTATTTCTATAAAAGAGTTTTTAACATACTTTATTTCATTAATAAGCTCACCAACTAAACTTTTAATTTCGTCTGCAGACATAGGAGTGTTAGATAAGTTTACAAATTGCCAATTTCCTGGCTTACCTTTTTTAGCCTTAGGTATAGTATCTTCTTTCAAGTGTACGCTCATAGTATTCTCATCGAAGAATTTTTCTATGCTTAAAGATCCTTCAAAAGGTTGTAGATAAACTACTTTGATGCCTAAATATGAGCATATTTGCTTTTGAATTTCATCCGCAGTAACTATGCTACAATCTCTTTGTGAGCAGTATTCTCTTAGTGCATTATCTACATTTGAACTTGGCTCTCCAACTATTTCTACCGAGAAGAGGTATCTCTCTGATAATTTTCTAATTTTTTCTATTTCATCTAACGCTATTTCTCCAGAAATTAACCCATCTCTAGTCTCTTTTTCCAACTCAGATAACAACGCTCTATGAATAAGGATATTACCATTAATTAGACCCTTCTCAATATATTTAGAAAGTCCCAACAATAAGGCAGACTTGTCGACTAATAATTCACTCAATACTATGTTCCCCACTACGTAAAATAGTTTCAAATGTAAAATAAAAAACTATTTCTTAATCATTGAAATGAAGTATTCATGAACAATTGTAGTTCCTGATAGCTCAGGGTGGAAGGTAGTTGCTAATAAGTTGTTTTCCTGTACCATAACATGAACATCCTTAAACTGGGATAAAGATTTAGCATTACCAAAAACCTTAACTATTGCCGGAGCTCTTATGAATACTACTTTCTCTATTCCTCCTCCAATACTCCTTAGATCTACATTAGCTTCGAAACTCTCCCTTTGCCTACCGTAATAATTTCTTATCACCGAAATATCCATTACGCCAATTAATGGTTGAGATTTTTTACCAACCTTAGCATCGCTAACATCTTTGGCTAACATTATTGCACCAGCACAAGTGCCTAAAACAGGTAATCCTTCCATAATTTTTTCCTTTAATGGCTCTAAAAGTCCCATTCTTTGGGCTACAATACCTATAGTAGTACTTTCTCCTCCAGGAATAATTATTCCATCAACGTCGAGATCACTAACTCTCTTAACTGCAATAACTTCACCGTCTATTTTTAACTTATCCAATGCTCTCTTAGTCTGGAGTGCATGCTCCTCGAAACTACCTTGGTATGCTAAAACTCCTATTTTCATTGTCCTCTCACCTGAAGTAATTCCTCAGGTTTTAACGATTTTATATCAATTCCCATCATCGATTTTTGTTCACTTATCATCTTTTGTGCTTCAAGAACTACTTCAGGATATTCCCAACCAGCTACTGCCAATACTATAGCTTTTGCTCTCTCTGCGGGGTCTTGACTCTTAAATATCCCTGATCCTACAAATACTCCATCTCCACCTAACCACATCATTAATGCTGCATCAGCCGGAGTAGCAATACCTCCTGCTGCAAAATTAACTACTGGAAGCCTCTTTATTTTTGCAGTTAGTTCTACTAACTGGTAAGGAACTTGATATTCTCTAGCTTTCTTAACTCTATCTTCCTCACTCATTCCAACTAACGCACCAATTTCCGCATTAATTATTTTCATGTGCTTTACAGCTTCACTAACATTTCCTGTTCCTGCTTCACCTTTAGTTCTTATCATTGAAGCTCCTTCGCTTATCCTCCTTAACGCCTCGCCTAAATTCCTAGCACCGTTTACAAATGGAACCTTAAACTCCCATTTATTAATATGATGTTCCTCGTCAGCTGGTGTTAATACTTCGCTTTCATCTATTGTATCGACGCCTAAAGCCTCAAGAAGCTTAGCTTCATAATAATGGCCTATTCTAACTTTAGCCATTACTGGAATTGTTATAGAATTCATTACTTCCTCTATAATTTTCGGATCTGCCATTCTAGCTACTCCACCAGATTTTCTGACGTCATAAGGAAGTTTGTCTAAAACCATGACGGAAGTAGCACCTGCATCTTCTGCAATTCCTGCTTGTTCAACGTTAGTAACGTCCATTATTACTCCACCTTTTTGAAATATTGGGAAAGCATGCTTTACTCTAGCAGTACCATTAGCAATTTCTGGTAATTCCTTCTCAGGTAAAAATGACATTAATCCTGAATCTTTTATTATATCTCTTACTTCAGCCAGCTTATAGAAGAATTCCTCAATTTCATTAAACGAAAGTTCGTAGAGTCTCATTAAAAAAGAGAATGGTGAATATAGTTAAAAACTTTTATTAGAAGTAAGTGGTAGGCTTTGTTTTCCTTTCTTCCTCTGCCCTTATCTTAACTATTCCAAAGTGTATTGCACAGTTAATACAATAGCATTTCCTTACTGGATATTTTGGAATTATTGCACCTTTTTTCTCCAGTTCGCTAGCTAATGCCGCATCAACTGGGCTATACATTCTGGTAACGCATATAGCCTTATCCTCTGGTACTCTTGCTCCACAGTTATCACACGTTACATAGCCAACGTGGCCTTTATCGCCTTTCCTTCTACCTCTATTCTCTCTCTTCTTTGGCAAATTAGCACCCAATTAAAATGGCTATCTAATATCTAATAAGTTTTTGCTACTCTTAAAACATTAGTTGAAGGTTTTTTACATATGACACAAGGATCACTAGTCTTTTTAGCATCTATAGGATACCCTAATACTCTAGCATTAAGCTCTTCCTCTATCTTTAACCCGCATGAATTATCGCCACACCAGGGAACTTCTATTATCCCTCCCCTGTTTTCAAGTATTTTTTTAGCCTCGTTGACATCATTAGTATAGAAAATTCTGGAATTAAAGAAATCCCAAGCTTTCTTTTTCAGATCTTCTGAGAGAGAAGAAAGAAGTTCGGTAACAGTTTTTATTAACTCGTCCTTCTTTACAATTTTAGCCTCTAAAGTATCTCTCCTCTTTATGGTAATAGTCTCATTGTTTACTTCTCTTAATCCAATTTCTATCCTTAAAGGAACACCCTTCATTTCCCAGTAATAGAACTTTTCTCCAGGAGTCTTCTCTTTATCTGAATCAACCACTGCAGAAATTCCTGCTGAAGAGAGTTTTTCTTGAATTTCTTTACAATAATTGTCTACTCTTTTATTATCTTCCTCTGTCTTTGCAGGTATTGGGATTATAACAACCTTAATTGGAGCTATTATTGGATTAAGTAGTGGTCCATGATCATCGCCGTTTACTGCTATAGATACTGCTATTACTCTATCTGAAATTCCATAACTTGTCTGATAAGGATAATCTAGAGAACCGTCAGCTTTTTGTATTTTATAATCTAAAGCTTTAGTAAAGTGTTGTCCTAAATGATGAACAGTACCTATTTGCAATGCTCTACCGTCTGGCATTAACGTATCAAAAGCGTAAGTGTGTTCTGCTCCAGCAAATCTATCCCACTCCGGTCTTTCTGAAAGGATATAAGGTATCCCAAGTGTATCGAATATTTTCTTATAAATTTCTATTGCCTCTTTAACTTGCCTTTCTGCGTCTTCGTAGCTAACATGCAATGTATGAGCTTCTTTAAAAGTCGTAACTTCCCTTAGCCTTATCATTGGTCTCGTTGCCTTAGTTTCGTATCTAAAAATGCTTACTATCTGATAATATTTCTTTGGTAATTCTTTATAGCTTTTTATCCACAATGATTCCATATAAGTTATTGCAACCTCTGAAGTTGGTCTCAATGCTAGCCTAATATCTAAATCTTCTTCTCCGCCTTTAGTGACCCAGTAAACTTCACCTTCAAAACCTTTAATATGCTCACTTTCTTTTCTGAGTAAATATTCTGGAATCAATAATGGAAATAGAACTTCCTCGTGTCCAGTCTCATCTAAAAACTTCCTAATAATATTAATAACGTTCTGTCTTATCTTAAAACCATAAGGCATCCATACGCCCATTCCTTTTATAGGGTACCTTCCATAATCATATATTTCAGCTTGAAAAATTACATTATCAAACCATTCGCTGAAATTATTCTTCCATTTTTCTCTAGGAATTTGCATTGAGAAAAGAAAATAGAATGGCCTAAAAAATTTATATGGTTTTTACACGTGTGCAAACAACATTAACACTGCAAACACTAACCCGTATACTACTATTCCTTCACCGATTGCAACGAATATTAGTACAGTACCAAACATGTCTCTTCTTTCTGTTAGAACACCGATACCTGCAGCTGCTGCCATACCTACTGCAACACCTGCACCAATTGCTGCTAAGCCTATAGCTAATCCAGCTCCGATGTTTACTCCTTCAAATCCTTGAGGACTACTATAACCTACTTGTGCACCTACTGGGATTGCAGTTATCATTCCCAAAAATAGAGAAAGTAATAAAATTGCAGACTTCATTCTCTTCATAATTTATCACCACTAATTACTTTGATACTTCCTTTAAAGCCTTTCTCTTGACTTCCTCTAGCTGTTTTTCCTTGTTTTGTATTAGCTCATCAAATTTCTTTTGCAACTGAAGAAAGCTTTCTTTCTTCTTTTGATCTAAAACTGATTTTATATTATTCAAATATTTCTCAACTTCACTCTCCACTTTGTCTCCTCCTCTCAAGTATTCTCCTAGTAATTTTAAGCCTTACGAATTCCTCCCTAGCTTTATCATCTAAAACTGATTTTATGTACTTAACTGAACCTCTATAAAAGGGAAGTATAGAAGTATCTATTGCATTTATTAGCCTTTGAGTTCTTCTTAATTCTGCAGCCAAAGATCTAATAGTTGATTCTAATTCAACCAGCTGAACGACCTTAACTAATGCCTCTCTCATTTCGTCATATGCCTCAGAAAGGTAGGGAGAAGTCTCGACTTCACTAAAGGGTTTTTCCGGAATAGAACTTTCATTAAGCTGGATAACTGGGATTTTCACTCCAAAGATTACCCTTAATGAACTAGATACACTCAAGGAATGAGATTGAGAATCAGCAATTTTCTCAATAGTAGTTATGCCTTCATCTACAACAGCCTGCATATAGCTATTGTAAGTTTTCTTTAAAGCCTCATTAACCTCATTATATAATTTCTCATACTCCGCGGCATAAGTCCTTAAATAAATAAGTAAAACTTCCCTTTTGCTTTCTAACAGCCTTTTTATAGTAGATACAAGCTTTAACTCATTTTTAAATCTAATAAGATTTAATTTAGTTGGCAAAACCTTATTTGAGCTCATTTCTTACCACGATACGCAGGATGATATTTCTTGATGTAAGCCTCTTTTATGTTAGTTAATTCTCTCTCTGGCAATATGGATAGAATCTCCCAACCTATATCAAGAGTAGTCTCTATATCTCTATTCTCGTTAACTCCTTGATTAACAAATTTCCTTTCAAATGCATCTCCAAATAATAAGTACTTTCTATCAATGTCAGACAAGCTATCTTCTCCAATTATTGCTGCAAGACCTCTTGTGTCGACAGCCTTTGCGTAGGCTGCAAATAATTGGTTAGCAAGGTCTTTATGGTCTTCCCTTGTTTTTCCTTCTCCTATTCCATCTTTCATTAATCTAGATAAACTCATTAACACATTGATTGGCGGATATATTCCCTTATTATACAATGATCTATCCAATACTATCTGACCTTCAGTTATGTATCCAGTTAAGTCTGGAATAGGGTGAGTCATGTCATCGTTTGGCATGGTTAATATTGGCATTTGGGTAATGGAACCTTTCTTGCCTTTCACTTTTCCTGCCCTTTCATATATAGTTGCTAAATCAGTATACATATAGCCTGGGTACCCTCCTCTACCCGGCACTTCTTCCTTAGCTGCACTTATTTCTCTCAATGATTCACAATAGTTAGTCATGTCTATTAATATCGCAAGAACATGCATGTCCTTCTCAAAGGCTAAATATTCTGCTAAAGTTAATGCAGTCCTTGGAGTTAATATCTTAACTACTGGAGGCTCATTAGCTAAAGTCATGAACATTGCTACTCTATTTGTTGCACCAGTTTCCTCGAAGAATTTCCTAAAGAATAATGCATCATCATACCTTATTCCTATCGCTGCAAAAACTACCGCAAAATTACTTTCTTCTCCTCTTACTGTAGCCTGCTTAGCTATTTGAGCTGCTAGTATATTTGCAGGTAATCCGCTGCCGCTAAAGATTGGTAATTTTTGACCTCTTAATAGAGAATTTAATCCATCAATAGCCGATATTCCTGTTTGAATAAATTCCTCGGGATAATCCCTAACTGCAGGATTTATTGCAGAACCATTTATATCTCTTTTTTCACCGGATATTACTGGAGGTCCATTATCTAAAGGTTCACCTAATGGGTTGAACACTCTGCCAAGCATTTCGTCAGAAATCTTAACCTCTAAGCCTCTACCTAAGAACTTAACGTTAGTACCGGTAGGAGATATTCCAGTAGTTCCTTCAAATACTTGCACAACTGCCATACCTAATTGACTATCTACTACTATACCTCTCCTTTTTTCTCCATTTTCCATTTCAATCTCTACTAGTTCATTGTATCCTGCGTCCGTAACTCCCTTAACAACCATTAGTGGGCCTTTAATCATTGATATATTCGAAAATTCTCTTACGTTTAGGGTAGTTTCCATTACCCGCTCACCTCCTTTGATAACTGTTCAAATTGTGCCCTTAATGTTTTTTCTAACTCGTCATATTTTTCGAGGGCGTTATTTGGAATTGTGGCCTTAGATCTAATTATGTCAGACACTACTTTTATACTATCTATGATCTTCTTTACTGGAACTCCTTTTTCGACTAATGGGGATGCGAGAGTATTATATAAGTAGATTAGCTTCATTATCCTAACCTGCTTTTGTGGGGAAGAGAACGCATCGATATCATCAAATGCGTTCTGCTTTAAGAATGCCTCCTTTATTAATCTGGCCACTTCTAGAACTAACTTATCTTTCTCAGCGAGAGATTCTGGCCCAACTAATTTAACTATCTGCTGTAACTCGTTTTCTCTTATCAAGGTTTTTACCATGAATTCTCTCATTTCCTTCCATTGCGGATCAACGTTCGTAATCCACCACTTTCCTACTAAATCAACGTAAGCTGAAAATCCTTGTAACCAGTTAATTGCAGGGAAATGTCTTGCGTGGGCTAATGAGACATCTAACGGCCAGAATACTCTAACGAACCTTAAAGTATTGCTAGTTACTGGCTCAGTGAAGTCTCCTCCTGGTGGAGAAACTGCTGAAGCTAACGTAACTGAACCAACTCTTTCTGGATTACCTAAAGTTATAACTCTTCCTGCTCTTTCGTAATATTCTGCTAATCTTGAAGGCAAATAGCTTGGGAATCCTTCTTCTGCAGGCATCTCTTCCATTCTACCTCCTAGGTCTCTTAATGCCTCCGCCCATCTAGTAGTAGAGTCTGCTACAACTAACGTATCGTAGCCTTGATCTCTAAAATATTCTCCAAGTGTTACGCCTAGGTAAATACTAGTTTCCCTTGCTGCTACTGGCATATTGCTTGTGTTAGCGACTAATATAGTCCTTTCAAGTAATGGCTTTCCGGTCCAAGGATCTTTTAACGTTGGGAATGATCTTAGTTCGTCAGTTAACTCATTTCCTCTTTCGCCACAACCTACATATATTACTATCTTTGCTGAACTCCATTTTGCTAAGCTTTGTAAAGTCACCGTCTTTCCAGAACCGAAAGGCCCTGGAATTGCAGCTGTTCCTCCTTTAGCTAAAGGAAATATTGTATCTAATACTCTTACTCCAGTTAGCAATGGCTCTGAAGGCTCTAATTTTTCTTTATAAGGTCTAGGAATTCTTACTGGCCATTTATGCATCATTTTTAATGAAACTTGGTCACCGTTCATATCAAGTGTAGCTATTGTGTCTTCCACAGTGTAATCTCCTTCTGGAACTATGTCCTTTATTTCTCCATGACGATCTGGAGGAACTAATATTTTGTGCTCAATCAACGAAGTTTCTTGTACAACACCCAATACGTCTCCAGGAGAAACCTTATCACCTTTCTTAACTTTAGGAACAAAATGCCATTTCTTTTGCCTATCTAAAGGAGGTATTTTTACGCCTCTATTGACAAAAAGTGAACCAGTGACCTCAGCAATAGTACTTAACGGCCTTTCTAATCCGTCGAATATCTTTCCCAGTAAGCCTGGACCTAGCTCTGCTGATAAAAGACCCCCAGTATTATAGACTGGTTCACCTGGTTTAAGCCCACTAGTATCTTCGTAAACTTGAATGTAGGCTCTGTCTCCTTCTATTCTTGTTATTTCACCTACAAGCCTTAATTCTCCTACTTCAACTACCTCATACATTTGTGAATTTCTCATATTATCTGCAACTACTAGTGGACCGTTTACTCTAACTATCTTACCTACCATTTTCACCACCAAATAATATTTCTGCAACTTTAGGTTTAACTGATTCAAAAACTTGACTTAAAATAAGATTTAACGAATAATCCCTCATGAGTCCTACGTCAGGATAATAAATCTTTATTCCTCCTAACAAGTTATTATCCTCCTCAACATCTGCACTTAACTTATTATCCTTAAGGATTTTCTTAACAAGTTCCTCATCGCTCTTATTACATATTATCTTAGCTTTTGTTGTAGATGATGAAATCTCTTTCTTTATTATTGACTGTAAACCTTCTGCGTATTCTTTAGAAGAAGTAACTACATTAATATTCTTAACTACCTCATCATAAACCTTTTGTAACCAATAGTTCTCTTCATTTAATATAGCTCTTTTATTCTCTACATCAAGTTTAGCTTTTTCACCTTCTATTTGTTCCTTTCTCTTTGAAATTAGGTCTCTTATTTTCTTATCATAATCAGAAAGTATGTCATTGTACTTATTTTCAATTATCTTATTGGCCTCAGCTAATGCTTGTTCTAAATTTTCCCTTATATCTTCCATTACTTTTTTAATTGCGTAATCGAGCAAATCATTTAATTCCATTATTTCTCACCCAAAACCTAACGCCCTTAAAATCAACTTTCTCACGTCCATAGGTTCAGCTTCACTATAAGGAGAAGGAATTACTGTAATTAAAGGTTTTGTTTGAGAAGATATAACGCTTTCAAGTCTTTCTCTTACCGGATCGTACAAATCTTTAGTAATTAAAACTAGGTCGACGTCCTCCATTTTCCTTACATTTTTTATCTCATCTTCCAGTGAATAGGGATCTTCAACAACTTTCCCCTCAGCTCCCATCATCCTAAATAAAGATACCGTATATCTATCTCCAAGGAGCAAAATTTTTCCCATGCTCTCAAATCTGTAATGTAGATTAAATATTTTAATCATCATTCATACTCTATATCGAGCTATAGTGATCCTTCCCGAAAAAATGAGTAGGGTACAGATTATAGCTAATAAGGAACTTTTAGATGACGTAGTTACAAGAATTCTAAAATTCCAAAATTTCGAACCAGAAGAACCGGAGGAACCAATATCCAGTGAAAGATTTGAAGAAGCCAGAAGGAAGCTTGGAATAATACAAGAACATCTAAATAAATTCCAAATAATAATGGATCTCGCAGGAGTTACAATAGAACCAAAAGGAAAAATGAAGGCAGGGAACTGGAATAAAATAGCCGACGAGGTAGATAATGAAGCAACACAAGAAGAGGAAAAATACAAGGAGTTACTAGAGGAGATTGGCAAGATAAAGAGTGAACTAGATTTATACAAAGCACAGTTAAATGAAGTATTACCATTTAAGGATATAACAGTTAATTTAAGTAAATTATATAGTTTAAAGCTATTTGATGTATATTTACTCACTATTTTATCCAGTCAATTAGATAAAGTGAAATTTGATAATGCATTAGTTCTTACTAAGAGAATAAATGAGAAAACTTACGCTGTAATTATCATGGCACCTAAAGGAATATTGCAAAAGGACAAAATAGAAAAAGAAATAGGTGCAAAAGTTTTTGAAACCCCTGAAGGAAAAGCCCCTTACGACGTTTACAATGAAGTCCAGAATAAGATTAATGAGTTAACTAAGATCTTGGAAGAAACCAGAGCAAAATTAAAAGAAAAACTAAGAGCTTGCGAACTTCATGTGAAAGAAATTTATGGTAGATTACTAACTGTGAGAGATGCATTAACTATTATATCTAGAGCAAGAGTATCAGAGTTTTATGTCCAAATTGAAGGCTACGCGCCAACTAAAATGGTTAAAAAACTCAAGGATCAATTAAAAGGAGAAGCCTTCATTACTGAGAGACTGCCTAGAAGGTATGGAGAAAAGGATAAGCCACCTACATTAATTAGCCTTCCTAAGAGTATAAGGGTAATAGAATCGGTTGTAGAACTTTATGGTACTCCCTCCTATTGGGAAATTTCTCCAATAATATTCCTTATATTCACTTTTCCAATACTCTTTGGGCTAATGTTCCCAGACTTTGGTAATGCCTTAGTTGTATTTTTATTTGCGATATGGTTCTACAAATACGGTAAAAGGAAAGGTAGTGAGAATACAGAGAAGCTCAGCTTAGTGCTAATTTACTCAAGCATAGTTGCAATGATCACTGGCTTGCTTGCTAGAGAATTTTTCGGGCCAGTACTAGTAGGAGGCCCAAGAGAAGTATTTAATAATGATAGTTATCCAGTAGGACCTTTGTATTACGTATGGCCAGTCCCAGTAAGCGTTTCTGATTCTCTAAAGTACTTGATACCTTTTGGCAATTATTCTATCCTATCTGTAGAAATAGAAGATACAATGATATTATCAATATTCATAGGAGCGCTTGCACTATTTGTAAGCTCTTTGCTCGGTGTTATTAATGCTATAGATAAGAAGGATCCAGAATTCTTATTTTACGAAAAATTACCCTTGTTGATTCTTTACACAGTACCGCTTATAATATTCGGCTACGGATTTGTAGATATAAGTGACTATTTTGGAAAGGTAGAATGCTTACTGGGTGGCTTACTTACTAATATATTCAGTTTTCCACCTAATCTCTCAACGCCGACTTATGCTCTTGCTTATATACTAATACTATGGGTAGAGATTGGACTAATTTATAATTGGATAAGCAAAGTTATACTAATAAAGAGACATGAAGGACACGTAGGCTTAGGAGCTGCGATAGGAATGGGCTTTATAGAAGGAGGTTTTGAAGCAGGGATTTTACTACTTTCAAACACTATATCTTTTATAAGAATTTTAGTATTTGCCCTAGCTCACTACTATTTATTATACGCCTTTAGCTACATGGGGCTCCTAGTACTATATAGTTCAGTTCCCTATGTTGCCGCAGTAATAATAGCTGGAATAATAATAGCCTTAGGAAACTTACTAGCAATAGCGTTAGAAGGATTAATAGTATTTATACAAGATATGAGGCTTCACTTCTACGAAATGTTTAGTAAATTCTACGAAGGACAGGGAAGAAAATTCATGCCAGTAATGAATTATGTAGAACTAGAAGAAGGAGAAAAAGAAATAGCTAAAGAAAGAGAAGTTATCGAAGTAAAGGCGGCCTAATATTATCTAATTCCTTCCTAATTTTTTCCAATTTCTCATTAAGTTCTTTCTCAAAATTCTGGTCAATTTTCTTAAATATCGGAGAAGCTTGTTCTACTTTGTGGTTATGATCCAATACGAATTCTCCGGCAGAATCCCATTTTTCATTCTCAATTCCTCTCAAACCTAACTGGTTGTAAATCTTTTCTGCTGATGTAGGAATTATCGGATAAAGTAAAATTGAAAGAGTTCTAACGGAATTCGATGCAATATATAATGTATTTTCTGCAACTTTAATATCATTTTTAACCTTATCCCACGGTGCTTTTTGATTAAGATAAGCATTACCTTCTCTTGCAATCTTTATTATTTCATCACTTCCAGCTTTGAGCTTACCTTTTTCGAAAAGTTGAGAAACTACGACTGGCGTGGTCTTTACTAATTCCATAAATTTCCTGTCTGTGTCGTCTAATTTATCCTCATTAAAGTTAGGCACATATCCTTTAAAGTATCTATTGACCATAGTTATAACTCTATTAACATAATTTCCAATATCATCATTAAGCTCTGTATTTATTATCCTAATAGCTTCTCTCCATAAAAAGTTCGTATCCTTCTCTTCAGGCCTTAATCTTATTAGAACATACCTCCAATAATCTACGTCCATCAGTCTTGGTGCCTCATCTATCCATATTCCTATCCTTCTACTTTTACTGAATTTTTGTCCCTCATACATTAAATACTCAGTTGACGAAATAACTGAAGGTAATTTGTAACCCTTCTTAGATGCCATGAGCATTGCAGGAAATATAACGGCGTGGAAAGGTATGTTATCCTTTCCTATAAAATAGTAACTTTTAACGTCATCTCCAAACCAGAATTCTTTCCATTTGTCAGGATTTCCTGTCTTTTCGAAATACTCTATAGTAGCGGAAATATATCCAAGAAGTGCTTCAAACCAAACGTAAATAGTTTTACCTTCTGCGCCTTCAAATGGTGCAGGAATTCCCCAAGATGTATCCCTTGTTAAGCTCCTAGGTTTAAGTCCTTCTTGAATCCAGCTTAAAGCTACAGATTTTACGTTATCCGGCATGTCCTTATTATTTTCTAACCACTCCTTTAGTTTATCTGAAAATTGACTTAAGTCAAAAAACCAATGCTTAGTCTTCTTTATTACTGGCTTTGAACCACATATAGCACATCTAGGATTTATTAAAAGCGTTGGCGAAAGTAACCTTCCGCATCTATCACATTGATCTCCCCTAGCGTCTTCATATCCGCAGTAAGGACAAGTTCCTTTAACAAAACGGTCTGGCAAGAATATCTTATCGTGTTCACAATACGGCATTTCTTCTTCTTGAACTTTTATATAGTCTTGAATACTTAGGAGAAATTCCCTTACGAACCTTTTATGAGTCTCAGACTCTGTTCTCGTATAATTATCATAACTTATTTTCCATACATCTAGAAATAACTTCTTATCGTACTCGTGAGCTTGATTAGTTAAATCTCTAGGATTTATTTTCCTCTTTATTGCTTCAACCTCTATCGGTGTACCATGTTCGTCACTTCCGCTTACAAAAATTACGTTGTCTTTACCGTACTTTAATCTAGCATACCTAGCAAAAACATCCGCTGATAGTACTGAACCTATTAGATTTCCTAAATGCGGAACTGCCTCCACATATGGCCAGGCAGATGCTACATAAATTTTCATAGGTTTAATAAGCAAAGCTGATTTATAAAAAGTTGCGAGAATAAGTAAAACTGTGGCAATAGTAAATACTGAAGCTTATCCATTTAGAGTCAGTTTAGAACAAGTTCTCTCTAGATATGGGGGCTTATCTTTTTATGACGTAATTTCCAATAACGGAGATACTATAAAAGAAGCTAAGGAAAGGATAAATAGAATAATTAAAGGTGAGGATATAAAACATTATAAGGATACAAAAAATCCTCAATTATTATTTTATTCAGTTCTTCTAATACTTTCAGTTCTAGGAGATAAAAAAATTGCAGAAAAAGTTTGCAGAAAAGAGGCTGAACTTTTTGCAGAGGATTTAGAGAAAGAAGATGAAGAAAATTTACTTGAAATGGCTAATTTTCTAGGAATAAAAATTGAAAAGAAGAAAATTGAATACCATGTAACTAAAGGTAAAGTTGTTCTAAATTATGCAATATATTTCATAGATTATCTAAGGCTAACTAAAAATCTAAGGAAGAATTCTAAGTTTTCATTATCAGAAAGAATTCTTAAAGATGGATATGTCTTTATAGATAGAAAGACATTGATAAGCTTAATGAAGGAAGTTATCTACGAAAAAATGATGAGCCTAGTAAAGCCAATTCCTTTGTCAGAGATCCCAGATACTATAAGAGATCTACTCTTTCTGAGAAAAGGCATAACGCCACCTTGCATTTCTGCTTTATTTAAGAAGGATAAAAAAAGCGAAGAAGAACTAAAAATTCTCACTGTTTATATGATAGATATAGGCAGCAGTATGGATTCAATAATAACTATGCTTAAAAATAACGGTATTCAAAATCCTGAAGACTTCTTAAATCACTTTATAAAAGATAGAAAAACTAGATACATACTTTACAACTGTACACAGCTAAAGAAAATGAACTTATGTATATCAGAGTGTGGAGTAAAAAATCCTTTACAACTCTATTTTGGTAGATTAGATAATACGAGTTGAAATCTTTGAATTACAGTAACTATTGATAATACGATAAATATATAAAATACATAGATAGTAAATGTAAAATTGAAGAATAACAAAATAAGTATTATCATAGTGAATATTATCCTTTCTCCCCTTTCTATTATGCCTCTTCCCTCAGCTTTGATTCCTAAAGCTTCTGCTCTAGCTCTTAAATATGGAATAATGAGTGAAATTCCTACAAGAAGCGAGACTAGAATAGGCTGGAAATATAGTACTAAAGGACTTAAAAATAACGTATCTTCTACTCTATCTAGAGAAGAATCTAAAAACGCACCTTTGTTTCCGGCTGTTCCAGAGATCCTTGCGACCTCACCGTCTAATGCGTCGGAAAATGAAGATAACGCAAGTAATATTGCACCGTAAAGTGGGTTTTTCGAAATATATAACACTATAAAATAAATAATAGAAAGGATAAGTCCTAGTATAGTAATCTCATTAGCTTTTATCCCATTTTTTGCTAGTGCATTAGCTATAGGCCTTAATATTCTCTTACTTTCCCTCCTTAATCTAGTAATCATCGTTACCACTACTGTTTTAAACCAGTTTCACGAGATTGTGAGTGAGATTGTTATGAAAGCTAAAAAGTTAATCCTCGTAACGTCAGAAGCACATCCAATGCATAAGGCATTCCTAAATGTTACAGATCAGCTATCAAAGGAGTTGGGAATTGAAAAGGAAGTAAAAATGGAGGATTATTCATTTTTAGCAGATTATGGAGAAAAGGACGATTTAGGGATGTCTTGGTTACCTCAATTATTCGTAGAGTTGGAAGACGGTAAAATAGTTCCTATTTTAACTAAAATGCCATTGGGAGCAGATTTAAAGGCTGACTCAACAAAAGGCAAAGAAGAGGCTCTAAATAAAATAAAAAGCCTAACTTCATAAACATTATTTGAAGTGGTTAAAAATGACATACACACCACATGTTCCATATGTACCAACACCAGAACCAGTTGTAAGGAAAATGCTAGAAATAGCAAAAGTAGGACCAGAAGATATAGTATATGATTTGGGTTGTGGAGACGGGAGAATTGTAATAACTGCAGCAAAAGAATTTAATGCAAAAAAAGCAGTAGGCATAGATATTAACGACGAAAGAATAAAAGAAGCTTTAGAGAACGTTAAAAAGAATGGTGTTGAAGGGAAAGTAATAATCGAAAAGGGTAACTTTTTTGATGTGGATCTATCAGAAGCAACAGTAGTTACAATGTTTTTATTAACAAATGTAAACGAAATGCTTAAGCCTAAATTGGAAAAAGAGCTTAAGCCAGGAACTAGAGTAGTTTCGCACGAGTTTGAAATGAGAGGTTGGACTCCAAAGGAAGTTGTTAAGGTTGAAGACGGAAATATGAACCATATAGTTTACCTTTATGTTATAGGTGAACATAAGTGAAAGTTATAATTCTAAAAAGTGAGAATGGAAAAATAACATCAGAAAAAATAACAGAAGGAGACCTAGCCGAGGTAGTAAGAAATACAGCTATTGAAGCACTAAAAGAATGGAATGAGCTCACGTCGGATTTTATAATCATGAAAGACTCACAAGAGGCTAAATTGCCATTACCTTTAAAGCCTGACGTTTACGAAGCTGTAAAGAACTTTTTAGCCGGAAAAGAAAAATCTGCTGCAATACTGAAAATACCAATATTCATTATAAGTTATGACAATATATGGCAAGAAGAAAATTTCCAAGATAAGAAAGTTTATGTTGTCTCTTATTATCTAAACGACGACCTTAAGAAAGAATTGATTGAATACGCACAAGGAGTTACTTCGGAAGAAAAACCTCAAGATAGTGGAGAAGAGGAAGAGGAGGAAGAAGAATAAAACTCTTATGTTTTTATTTAAAATTTGAAGAAAGAATCTATAGATATTGTAGATGCTATTTCGTCCCAGCTAATGCCTAGAGACTTTAACAGTTGCTCGAAAGTACTTTTTACTGCATCATAATATTTATCCAAATCTATCTCTGTTAACTTAGCTAACTGTACTGGCTTGACTCCTTCCTTGCTTTTTACCTTAACAAATAGTATCATATCTCTAGGTAATACTTGAATTCCTAAGGCCCTTAATTGCATTGCTGCTTTTACATGTTGTGGAGTATTCTTAGTATAAGAATCTAAATCTTTAGAAAGCATAACTCTAAAAGCCAACTCGTCTAGGTTGTATTCCTTATTCTTCAGCCTATCATAGACGCTCTTTACTTTCTCTGCTACCTCCTTCTTTACTTTCTCCAGATCTGAAGGAGAATTTATTGTGCCCATTAGATCTTTAACTTCTTTAAATGCCTCCTTCAGGAATTCTGGAGTATTTCTTTTCTTAGCTAACATTCCTTTTATATCAAACGTGGAATCTGTGAAAACTCCAAAGTAGTTCTTTTTCAATCCTGAGAACGCCACAAACCTATAACTTTTATCGAGCTCTAGATCTAACTTAAAGTTCTCCTTAACCCATTTGATTATGGTATTTAATTGTTCCTGTGTAGGCTGATATAAGAACAACGAATCAGTATCGCCGTAAAGAACTCTAGTTCCAACCTCTTGGGCTTTTTTAACTGTGCTAGTGATTACGTATCTACCTAGGGCTGTAACGCTTTCTGCTACTGCTGGTGCATAAAGCGGGAAACTTTCTGCTCCAAATACTCCATAAGTTGCGTTAATAAACACCTTCATACCTCTTTGTACTACTTCATACATCATTTTACGTTCAGGATCTAGATCTTTTTGCTTCGACTTTTTCTTATATATCTTAACCCTAAAGTCCCTAAGTAACCCAGTAATAACTGCAGTTATTCCCGGTCTATCCATGCAAACGTGATGGAGAACTTGTCCTGTTTCATCTTTAACGTCTACTATGTTCTTACAATTTTCAATATCAACGGTCTCATAACTTAAATTCCAGGTCCTAATAATTGAAGGATACAGTGAGGCAAAATCTAATACAGTAACATTAAAGAAAACTCCTACTGGTGGATCAATTACTACTGCTCCCTTATATCCTTTACCTTTAATTGTTGCAGAAGTCTTTAGCGTTGAAGATCTTTGCAATATTTCCTCTTTCAAAGGAATTAACCAATTCCTTTTTCTATGCTCCCAATAGTAAAGATTCTTTACCCAGGCTGAAATTTCCGTTCTAGTCAGTTCTTCAATTCCTAATTTGGATATCCTAGCAAAAAGTACTATTAATTTCCAAGTTAACTCATTATTAAATGTAGTTAGCTTCAATGTAATCTCCGAATCTCTAAAGTTATATTGGATAAGCTTGGAAATATCTAGATCACTAATTAGACTATCAACTTTAACCTTTGACATACCAAGCAAAGCACTTGCTACTGCATCTAAGTTATATTCGCTATACTTTCCTTCAAATGCGTAATTCCTTACTGCCTTATTAAAGAAGAACCTATAGAGATCTATATGAAATCCAGGAAGGAATTTAGTTTCTCTACTCCCAATATCAAAAGGAATTTCTTCTGGAAAGAAACCTAACTTTAAAGATCTAAAGTAAATATATGGTACGTCGAAGTCATCGCCGTTAAACGTTAAGAGGAGAGGATAAGTTTTCACTATTTCAAAAAATCTTGATAACATTTCTCTTTCGGTCTTAAATTTCTCTACAGATATTCCTTCATTGTTTGTATTACCCTCACCTACGTCTTCCCTTTCTATTACTAAGACTTTCTTTAATCCATCACTACCAGCTAAAGATATGCTTATGATAGGAAATTCTGCCTTATAGGGATCTGGAACCCTACCTTTCATTGGAGTAAAAACTTCAATATCTACTGCTACCCTCTTAATTGAAGGTATTTCAGACTCAAAGAGCGGAGCCCATTGTAAAGCCATCTCTTTCGTTACTTCATCTGAATCTTGGAAAGCTTTAGTAACTTCTTCAGTATCAACTTTAGGAATAATAGCTTCTAGTCTACCCTTATTCACTTTATAAGGCATCCCTGGAATTAATTGCATATCATAAATATAGTTATTGAAATACTTTATGTGAGCCTCGTAAGCTTTAGGAACGTAGTTTCTCATCCTTCTTACTGCTAAAGGATCTTTAACTACAATCTTGGTCAAAGTAATAGGCTTCCAAGTATAAGGATCGATCTTGGTTACTACCTCTAAATGGTCAAAGGAAGGATCTCTAATAATCTTAGCTATTTTCCTAACTTTTTCAGGATCTAAATCTACTAAGAAATAGGATTTATGACCAGTATTATCGTAAAGTATAGCCGCCTCTTGAGTTTCAGGATCGTATAATTTCATTACTGCTTTCCCTTTTTTGCCGTCATAATCTACACCTAGTAAGTAGTAAGTCCTACCTTCTTTAGCTTCCTTAATCCACTCAACTTGTCCTCTCTTATTCTCGACTTCTAATTGTTGCACTTCATCTTCTTTTTCTACTCCTTTTCTTTCACCATGAGTCTCTTGTTTTATTGAGAAATCAAAGAGCGTAATCTGTTTTGCCACATTATATAAATGGAAGAAATACTCTTTAAGCATTAGGGTTTCATTTATTATACAGAGAAAATAATTTAACTCAAGGACCCGTAGCTTAGCCAGGACAAAGCGCAGGCCTTCGGAGCCTGTGATCCCGGGTTCGAATCCCGGCGGGTCCGCTGTGGGGAGTACCCCACACCCCCATTGCTATTTTCAATTTCTCATAAGTTTCGACTACGTCAGTTAAGGGGCAGACGTAACGCTCTTTCACTTCACCGTTCACATTCTCTAATTTGTAAACATAATAACGACCTTTTCTTTCACGTAAAATATAATCGCCGAATTTATGACGCCTCTGCTTTTCCGTCAGAACTCCTTACCGTATTATGGTTGCCAATTCGACCTTAAAAGCATTGGCAACTCGTCAATTTTTGTCGTCAAAATTCGACGAATTGAAAGAAGATGCAAAGATTCCTCAATAACGCAAAAAATTGAAGACTCACTCCATATTCCCATATAGAACGTTAACTTCACTCTCGAATTCTTCAGAGCCTATGATTACAGGTTCGAGTCCCAGCGGATCGCAATGATTTGAAAAATTGAAAGAGGTTTCCATAAATAAGACAATAAAATTAAACGCGACTTAAAATAAATCCCTTTTAGAAGGTTTTCTAAACTCATACTATGCTCAATCTAAGAATTACATTTACTCTCTTCCTTAATTTGATGTTATCACATATCATCTTCTAGCTATTTTTAATTGTAATATAACTTTGTCTATGCTAGCCAAATCAGAGGCAAATGCTGATCTACTTACAACAATTAACCGGTTTGTAAAGCTCTATAAACACTTATAATCACAATATACCTTATTTTCTTTTTATTTTTATCAAACGCAAATTTGGGTAAATCCTTTTTAATACTCACTACGCTTTTTTGCTGAACAAAAATGGAAGGAAAAATCATAGGATTCATAGGTGTAATTATAATACTATTAATAGCGGCAGCAATTGGTTTTTATGAATATTCGTCAGTCTCAAGTAGCTATTCTTCACTATCTTCATCGTATTCCTCCCTCAGCAGTTCATATAGCTCTCTTAACTCCTCTTATTCTTCTCTATCAGCTCAACTACAGAAAGCGGAACAAAACGAGACTATCTACATGAAGGAAGCAGAAAACTATTCACAGCTTTACATGATGTATAAGAGCTTATATAAGCAGAACGCAGAAGGAGCAGCATTAGATACTGTTTTAGAAGCGTATGATGGAATCTCAATAGAGAATCCTAACGACGTATTACCTTACTTAGCTCCAAACTTTACTGCAACAATAGAAGGAGTACCATTCCCAGGGACATACAATTTAGAGTCTTTCAATAATACATGGTTAGCAGACTTCTTCTCAAACTATGAGACAGTGTACTTCTATACTACGGCATTACCTACAATAACCCAAATCTCTCATAATACTTATGAAGTAACAGACGTAGTGCAGTTCTTCGTGGCACCTACAAATGATCCTATATATTTACAAGTATTTAATGCATCTAACACAATCATAGTACAAGACATTAATGGAAAAATGGAAATAACTTCACTTACATGGATGGGCAATGAATTACCACCTTCTGCGGTAATAGCCGGATATCCATCACAGCATACATTAGAATCTAACGTAGTATTAAGTAAAGTATTATCGGAGATAAACGGCCTTGGAGCGGAGTTTAACCCAGCAACTATCGCACAAAATTTTGCTCCAAATGCAGTTTTAGAAGTTACTGGCCAATTGCCATCAGTTTTCACTCCAGGTAATTATACTGGAATATCAAACATAGAAAGTTTCTTCTCTACATGGGATAGCTACTTCATATTTGTTGCAGAGTATTCACAGAATTTATTGCCTAATGGAACTGCTGTACCACCTAGCGTAAGCGTTCAATTATCTCCATCTGGAACAATGGCAGTAGTAGTTGCAAACGTTACACCATTCATAGGTTTCGTAAATCAAGGAGAACCAGGATTCCCCAACATCTACGATATTCACGTTAATTTAGTTACATACTTACAATATAACTCAACTACAGCATCCTGGCAGATAGAAAAGCAGATATTTAACGCAACAATGATTCCAATATTACAAGATACCTTATACTATAACCTAAACATGCCAATATTCAAGGTAATTGGTGAAGATACAGTAACTGTAAACGCTTCTCAAGGAGCAATATTACAAGAAGGCAATATAGTTACTGTCATAAAGCCTGGAACTTACGCAATGCTACCTAATGGAAGTATGGTAAGCATATATAACTTCTCTTTAATTACCTTCAGCTTGCAAGCAGTAATGCCTCCTGCACAAGACTTCTTTAACTTAACACCTACATATGCATTCGCATTTGCTATAAACGGTCAAATATCGCCTAAGTATGCATTGGTAAATGCTAGTGGATCTCCAGATCCCGCAATAACAATAGTTTATGCACCAGATACTTGGACAACATGGACATGGTTTAGCGGAACATTTAATGGTACAGCATATATAGGAGGAAGTTACAAGTTTGCTGACCATTGGATATATGGAGATGGAGTAATAGTGAATAACCAGTTCTTTAAGCCAGTACTATGGATCTTCGAAAGCTCTTGCGAACCAGTTGGAATGCCTCCAACACCAGTAAGTGTTACACCAAAAGAAGTATTTGGATTATCTCCAATAGCAGACTATACTTATGAGGTAAATGGGATAACTGGCGGAGTAGTAATGGCCGGAAATATATTAGTAGTTATACAGCCTGGAACTACTATAACCACACCTAGCGGAACTACTCTAACAACGTTCAACTTCTCTGTAGTATTCTATGCACCGCAAAACGTAACTGCTCCAGAACCAGGACAAGTACCGTTCCTAGTATTCGCTTATGCAATAAATAACTGCGTATCATTCCACTATGTGGCATCTAAGCCATTTATAACAGTAATTATGACACCATCTTGCGGAGCCAACATGTGGACTTGGGGATTAACAAAGTCTGGCATGTATGGTTATGTACTACACGATCCAATATTAATAGGAAAGGGTATAGTCATTAACCTAACATTCGTAAGACCAGTTCCTTGGGTATTAACATTACCTTTAATGTAAAATCTTTTATTAAGTTATATATATTTTTTATAATTTTGCAAGCCTTTATTCAAATATCTTCTTTTTAATCTATAGTTTAGGCCATTGATTCTCATTCTAACTATAAGAGAAGGAGAAAAATGTTGTAGTAAGAAATAATTATCTTTAGAACTAGTTAGACTTAGTGATGACTGAACCCCGGTCTGAGCAGTGATGCCACCGTGTGAGGACTGATTTATCATTTTATTATTTTCTTTAGAAAATCGTCAAAGCGAGCTTTTGCCTCATCTATAGACTTATACCTAACTGGAGAATTCTTAAAATAATAACCACAAACTTCAGGAATTACACCGCCTATATTGTTGTCCTTAAGGATTTTAGCCAGCCTTATAAGATCAATTAATGGCTGAACTGCGTTAGGTGCGTCGTAAGTCTTTAGCGAAATGTCTACTCTAACTTTTGCGCCCATTGCATATTCTCCTTCTATAACCATGTAACTTACTCTTCTATCTCCTAGAAACTCTACATAGTCTGAAGTACCTGCAACTATTTCAGCATTATCCGATCTTTGAGAGATAAAAGAAGATTTTATCTTCTTTTTAAGATCTTTCTTCCAATCCTCTAAAGTCGCAAAAGTTTCTGTATTCCCAGCTATGTCAATTTGGTAAGATCTTAAAATTTTTACTCCTCTTTTCTGTAAAAATTCAATTATACCGGAATGAAAGATCGTACCACCTATTTGACTAAGTAAATCGTCTCCAAAAATTGGTATCTTTGCTTCCTTATACTTATCTCCTATTCTCTCTGTTACATTAGAAGGAGTCGCGTTAATAAATGAAGAATTAGCAGAGAGACTTTCCTCAGCATAAAATAGACTTGCCTTATCTGCTCCGGCTGGTAATAAATTTATTACAACATCTACATTGTTTTCCTTTAATACTTCTTTAACATTCACGGGTTTCTCTTCCGATTCTTCAATAACTTTGGATAGTTGCTCATCCACGCCGTCTAAAGTTGGACCTCTTAATACTTCAACATCGCTTTTAACATCCACGTACTTTTGAACTACATTAGGCTTTGAAAAAATGGCCTCTGATAGTTTTTTACCAACCTTTCTTTTATCTATATCAAAAGCAGTAACTATTTCGATCTCATCTGCTTTTATAGGTAAGTTAAGAATTCCTGGAATTTCTATACCTTGTTTAACCATTTCTATTGACTGAACTAGTGCAGACGCAACATTTCCTATTCCTACAAGACCAACTCTTATCATACTACCACCAAGATTAGGGGAGATATTATACCAATACCTATGCTTAATATGGCAGAAAATATAACACTGTCTCTCTCTTCACTTTCTACGAAATTCAACTCTCCTTCCCTAAACATTTCTCTAATTATTGGAATATAATATCCTGCAGATATTGCGCTATTTAAGACAGTTATAATTATTAACCATGGATATAGATAAACAGACTCAAAGAGGAATAATTTACCCCAGAAGCCTATAATTGGAGGAATTCCTAGTAAGCTTAAAATCAGGATTGAGGCTGAAGTCGCTAAACCTCTATCTGATTTCGCTAAACCTCTTAATCCCTCAAATCTAGCAGTTCCGGAAACTTTCTCTATATGATTAACAAAATTGAAGAGACCTGCTTGCGCTATAACGTAAGCTAAGCTTTGAGTTACTAATCCTGCTTCAGCTATTTGAGTATTTACCTTAAGGGCAACAAATCCTATTAGAATGAAACCCATTTGTGCTATGCTACTAAAGGCTAATATGGAAGGCAAATCTTTCCTTGAAAACGCTATGATGTTTCCTACAAACATACTAAGTATAGCCATTATAGAGAATAGTACAACGAAAAACGTTATAACGTTCTGTGTAGGGTCTCCTAATGATATAATCCTTAAAAGAGGAATAATTCCTAGCAATTTTCCTACGCTTGATATAAATGATACAGAAATTCTATCAGCATTTATATAAACTTCTGGAAGCCAACCTTGGAATGGAAAAGCTCCCAATTTAAAGAAGAAAGCAACAGAAAGCAACGAGATACCAAGCATGAAAAGGTAAGGATATTTTATTGTAGAATAGTTCAGGGAAAAAGTATTAACTGAAAGGAAATACAATGCAAAGCCAAATATCATAAATGACGAAGATATTAATCCCATAACTAGGTATTTAATTCCAGCATCAACTGATTTGTAATCCTTTCTGAGCATAGTAATTGCATAAGATGCTGCAGAAGATATACCCCAAGCTCCTAATATAATCAAAATGTTATAAGCAAAAGCCATGTAAACTAATCCTAGTCCAGTAAGTAAAAGTAAAGATAACATTGAAGACTTAGTACTCCAATTCTCAATGTGCGATTTACCTCCTAGTATGACAACGGTAGTTCCTATTAACACTATTATTGAGAAAAGGTAACCTACATTATCCAGATATAGTGTACACGAGAATATTGTATAGCCTACGAATCCTATTATCCAGAAAAATGATAAAATTATTATTCCTATAATATTCACACTTAATGATAAATAAAAGGCCCTAGTAAATTCTTTTATAAACAACACTGCTATGGCAGAAAAAAGAAATAACACAGACAAAATTATTATTGGCGAATCTTGGATAAACATTTTAATCCCCCAACAACAAAATAATTACTATGACCATTAATAATATAATGCCACCTACATAATAACCTAAATAATCCCTTAAAAGCCCATTTTGAAGTTTATTGAATAGCCGACCGCCATAGTAAATTATTCCGTTTGGAAGTTTATAATTAAGAGAATTATCTATTCCCCTAGTTTCTACGTAATTAAATATAGCAGAACTTACTTTCAAAGCTAATATTCCTGCGATATCCATTATAGGATAGATATACCACCCATAATAGAAGAAGTTTATAATTGGAGATAGGAATTTATTGTTAAACATGCCTCCACTATAAATTATAAAAGCTATAGCTATTCCAACTAATGAAACTATGAAGTCGAGATTATTATAAATGAAAACATTTGGTGGTACTGAAAATTCTTTTCCTATAAATGAAACCAAGGGAAATATTTCTATAGAGAGTATTATAGATGAGATCATAAGAATTGCTGGAGAGACATACATTATAGATGATATATGACCTTCAGCCTCTTTTTCTCCAGAGCCGTACATAAATAACCTAGCTATATACCTTATAATATAGATAGCACTAGCAAACTCTAATCCTATATAAATCATATCAATGTAAGAATTATATGAAGTTAAATATGAAATGAATGAGTGAGCCCAAAATCCTATGAAAAGTGGAATATTAGCTAGGTTTAGTGCTGCAAAAAGTTGTAATACAAATAATAATTTAAGTTTCTTGTACAGATTTGGATATTCTCCTATGTATCTGCTCTCAGTATAATGTATTACAGAACCTGCATTCATGAACAGTGTGGCCTTATATATTCCGTGAGCAATCATCTGTATTAAGCCTATTGAAATTCCTGCATAAACTAAGGCGAAATTGTGAAGCAGAATAGCCAATAATCCACCGAGAGAAGAGGAAAGTATCATTAAGCTAATTTGGTCAGCGGTTGAATTAGCTAATATAACCTTTTGCTCATTCGAAACTAACGCATTAAATGAAGTAAATATTGCAGTGAAAATATTTATTCCTACAATTATTTCTAAGAAAATTTCTAGAGATGTAGAATATCCTTGTATGAGGAAAGGATAAGTTAAAAACGTAAATATTGCCCCTAAGTTTACCATGGTTGCAGCATGTATCAGTGCACTAACTGGAGTAGGGCCAGTCATTGCTGTAACCAGCCATTGAGTAAATGGAAACTGAGCGCTTTTTGATAGACCACCTAAATATAGTAAAATAAGAAATATTACAGAATATGGCAAGATAAGGAGAGATGGAAGTTCTGAGAATAAACCTTGAATGGACGAATGAATTACTGGATATATAACAGTAATTCCAGTTAAGGTAGATTGCGACGTTAGGTAAAGTAAATATCCTAATATCATTATCATTCCGATATCAGCTATTCTTGTAAATACTAATGCCCTTATTCCACTGGTAGTCGGTCTAGATAGATATTCTATTCCTAGCACGAATCTCTTAAAGTCGCCTACAACATTCTTTTCATTATCGTCTAGCCAATAGCTTATTAGCCCATAAGACGCTAAGGTTGTTCCTTCCCAACCAGCTAAGAATACTAGTATATTATCACCTAAAACTACTGAAAGCATTGATGAAATGAAGAAACCGAAGAAACCCCAATATCTCCTAAGTACATTGTCTTCTTTCATGTAACCTATGCTATAAATTGCTATAAAGAAAGATAAGGTAGATACAAATACTGCTAAAATTGCTTGAAGTAAAGAAGAGCTAAACTGAAAGTACTCAAAAGCTGTAAATGTATAAGCAGGAACAAAGAAGTTTGGGTGAGGTGTACTAACTGTATTAATCAAATTGTAAATCGAAAGAATCATCGAAAGTCCTATTAGTATTGAGACTATTGTGCCTTTAACGTCTTGGTTAAGTTTACCTGAAATTAGGGAGATTAGAGAGCCGACTGCAGGAAGAATAACTATTAAGAATAAACAAATATGAGTCGAGGAAGGTAAGGTTTGAATAAAGTTATTGAAAGAAATGGAAAGTAATGATGGATAAAAGAAGAAAACTCCACTTATTAATGCTAGCAAAAGCATTGGAATAGAGTACTCAGCTATTTTGTCAATACTCTTTATCTCCTTTCTCCCAGCATAAACTTTCTTGAATAAATAAGCAGAATATCCGCTTGATATACCTACGCCTACTGTCACTCCAATTACTAATAATATAAATAAAAGCGGTGACGAAACATGAATTAGTTGACCTACCGCAAGTAATAATAATACTTCGCTCAAAAATCCTATAGTTGGTGGTAATCCTAGGATATTTAAAAGTCCTATGAAAGATAAGGTAGTATGAAGTGGTGATGAAAGATAAAGTCCTCCAAGTTCTTCTATATTTCTAGTATTTAGCTCAGTAATTGAAGCTCCTGCACTCATGAATAATATTGCTTTCCCAAATCCGTGAGATGCATAGATAAGCACTGCAGAGAGTATTCCTATAGGCATTTGATTAACATTTCCTCCTAAACCTAGCATGTATGCTGCAGATGAGCCTAATAACATGTAACCCATCTGCGAAACCGTAGAGTAGGCTAAAAACCTCTTAAAGTCCCTTTGAGCTAAGGCGTTTATTCCTCCGTAAATCATCGTAATAACTGCCCAACCTATGAATATTGGTGCTAAATAAGAGAAAGCTGGGAATAGATAGAAGTAAAGTATTATTACGTAAACTCCTAATCCCACTAAATTAGGGCTTAATAACACTGATATAGGAGTTGGAGCTTCACCGTGAGCATAAGGTAGCCAAATGTTAAATCCTGCTTGTGCTGATTTTACTAACATTCCTATAACTCCTAAGAGGAGAACTAATTCTGCAAAGGGTATTGACGATAATACGTTAGTTACACCATAAGAGGAATAAATATCCATCGTGTGAGATTCTAATCCAATTATTATGATAGAGGCAAGTAATAATATTGTTCCAATGTGAGTCCAAATAAAATACATTAAGCTAATTCTTCTTCTATCACCATAACCGTAAAGTAAAATCAAGAGGAAAGAAGTTACTAGGGAGATTTCTAGAAACACATAAATTTCCAGAAGATTAGTTGAAATTGATATATATATCATGGACACCGCAAATAATGAATATAGACCGTAATACAGACCCCAACTTCCTTCTCCTATTTTTTCCTCCATATACCTTAATGAATATACTGTAGTCACAATAGTTACTGTCAAAATTACTAAGAGGAAGGAGTAATTCAGATCATTAACGGTGAGGCCGAAGTAACCTATATCAGTACCAACAAAGAAATTCTCAAAAAGGCCCCTCCTTAATAGGAAGAATGAATTTATACCTATCGCAATAATCGAAAGAATAAAAGCGCTCTTTTTCTCTTTAATAAAAAATACTAGGGAAGAGAGAGCGAGAGATATAATTAGAATTAATATGGATATCATTTTAATCCACCTCAAGAGATCCTTTATTTCTATAATATAGAATTATCGAAGCAAAAGCTACTACTACTTCTATGAGAGCCATACTTATTGCAAAAATTGAAAAAATAATAGGAGAATATACTTTACCAAATAAACTGGAAATAGAGAAAACAAGGAGAATAGTTGAATTTAAAATTATCTCGGATGATAAAAGAATTCTAATTATGTTTCTACTATTAATCAAACCGTAAATACCTATTCCTATTAATGTAATTGACAGAGATACGCCAAATTCTCCCAATATCATTCTAATCCCTCCTAGCAAGAGTTATTGCTTCTATTAATGTTGTTAACAATCCAACCACTAGAACTACTGCAGGGAACCAGTACTTCTCTAAAATTATCGAGGAAAGAGTCTGAAGATTAATTTCTCCTACTTGACTTACCTGAACTCCTGATAACGAAAGAACTACTGCTATAAATATAAGCACAGCTGAAACTCCAGCCACAATTGGTGCCCAAGCTATATTTATTTGCCTAACTTCCAATCCTTTAAACATGACTAAAGATATTGATAAGAAAACTACCGTTGCACCTACGTACAATAAAAGATGAAAGACCGAATACAAGGAATATTGGAAGGAAATAAGTGCTATAAGTACTGCTATACTAACTCCTAGGAAAGCTAAGGATATTGCGGCGTAAAAGAGATTCTTTGAACTAACTATGAATATTGCGGAAGAAATCGATATTATAGAGAAAAATAAGAATAAAATTAAACAAAGATTAAGACTCTGGAACATATTTTATACCCTTCTCTTCATCTATAACCGCTCTAACTTTTTTAACTACCTTATCCTCAGGAGGGTTATCAAAGTTCTTATTGAATTTTTCTGGATCAAATATTAAATCCCTCCTATTTGAGAAAGCGACGTCGTGAACTCCAGTCTCTTTTAAGGCATCTACAGGGCATATATCCACACAAAAGCCGCAAAACACACATCTACCGTAATTTATAGTAGGTAATTTTTTGCCTTGATATGTCATCATTTTCATAGCATCTGCTGGACAGATCATTGCACATAACGTGCAACCAATACACACGTCCTTATATAGTCTTATTATACCACGATATCCATTAGGAAGAGTTAACGATTCTTCAGGATATTTTAGTGTAATCCTCTGAGGTTTTATCATGTATTTTATTCCAGTACCTATTGATTGTAAATGATTGGCAAATAACCTAAACGGATTTTCCTTTTTATATTCTTTTACAGCCATAAGTAACCCACCAATGTACCCGTAATTAATGAAATTAGGGATAGAGGAAATAAGTATTTCCAACTACCCCTAAGAGCTTGATCTATCCTATATCTACCATACACTCCCCTTAAAAATACTGAAAAGAATAAGAGCAATACTGCTTTGAAAGTCAAAAACGCTGCTCCGGGTAGACCGCTAAATGGATACCAACCACCTAAAAATAGGTCGGCAAAAACTAGGGAATATATAAAATTACCCACATAAGATCCTGCCATGGTTAATACGAACAAGAATCCAGAGTACTCAGTATAAGGACCTATAACTAATTCCGTTTCTGCCTCAACAATATCAAAAGGAAACCTTGAACTACCTATTAGCATACCTACAATGAAAATAAAAGCTGCTATAGGATTTACTATTACCCCAGGAATTCCTTTTTGCACTATAACTGCTAAGTCTAAGGTATGATATTCAATAGCCATAGATAAAGTTGCTATTAGAATTAGAGCGTCATAGCTAACTGATAAGAAAGTTTCTCTCACAGCACCTACAATTGCAAACCTGTTATTAGTAACCCAAGCTAAGAATATTACAAAGATAGGATATATTGACTCTAAAGCTAAGATAAGTAATAAGTTATAACAAGTGAAAATACCGGCAAGAACTCCATAGCCGACATTTGGATCGTAGAAATCATGATAATAGATTGAAAATACAGATCCACTTTGAGGAATTACTGATACTGGAATTACCGCAAAAGGTAAAATTGAAACTAAAAGTAATAGAACTGGAGCTATTACAAATAATGTTTCATTAACTCCTGCGGGTATTATAACTTCGGAAAAAACGAACTTCAATGCATCAGCTATTAATTGCAAATATCCGCCTAATCTCTTTGAAGCATAGTAAGGACCTACTCGCATTTGAACTCTAGCTGCCGCTTTTCTCTCAAACCATATTGTTGTCAATAAAAGAATCCCAGTAAATAATAAACCAGGAAATATAATTACAACAAAAAATGACGGATAAAAGAAATAAAATCTTATTAAAGATAACAAGTTACCTATCATTACCTATCAGCCTCTGGAGGGAAGTAATCTAAACTTCCATATATTGCTACAATATCAGCATATCTAGCACCTTTACATAAGTTTTTGAATACATAAATTGCCCTATAAGACGGAGTTATCATCCTTAACCTATAAGGTTTAGGAGATCCATCACTTACTACATAATAGAAAAGTTCTCCTCTAGATGCCTCAACTCTGGCAGCAGCTTCTCCCCTAGGCGGTCTAAACGAAGCATAATAACCTGGTAAAACTATCCTTCCTTGTCCTTGAACCCACTTCTTCATTCTAATTGGCGGAATTTGTTTTAAGAACCTATCAGCTAATATTGGTCCTTCTGGTATGTCCTTTATTATTTGTTCTAAAATTCTCATGCTTTGTTCCATTTCCTCAAATCTAACTAAAGTTCTTGCGTATCCGTCCCCCTCTTTATACACTGGAATTTCAAAATCCAACTTAGAATATGCGGCATAAGGTTCAGCTTTTCTAATATCAAAATTAACTCCAGATGCCCTAAGATTAGGCCCTACTGCACCCCATTCTATTGCTTGCTCTCTAGTCATTACTCCAACGTTCTGCAACCTATCCATGATAGTTGGATTCTTAAGGAAAATCTTTTCCCAATCTTTTAGCTTCTTTCTCATATAAACAATCGCTTTCTTAGTCATTTCTATAATACTTGGCGTCAGGTCTCTCCTTACTCCTCCAGGAATTATATAGGAATTAGTAACTCTAGCACCAGTTAACGCTTCAAGTATTTGAAGCCAAACTTCTCTATCTCCGAAGCCCCACATAAAAGCAGTTGAATGACCAATAAATATACCTAGAATCCCTAAACCGTAAAGATGGCTAGCTATTCTATTAACTTCTGCAGCAAAGCTCCTCAAATATAAGGCTCTCTCTGGTACATCAACGTTAAGTATTTTCTCTACTGCCATCACGTAACCCATATTCATGTGTATTGAATCCAAAATTGCCGGTCTTTCTACCAAAGGAATCAAATGCATGTAATTCCTATTTTCTCCTAACTTTTCCACAGCCCTATGAACATAACCTACGTCTAGTTCGCAATCTTCTACTATATCACCGTTAAGTTTAACAAGTATCCTCATATGTCCGGATCCTGGATGCTGAGGACCTACATTAAGTTCTCCTTGAACAGGAACTACCTCTACTTCCATTCCATAGTTATCCAGGCTTGTCAACGAATAACCCCTCCAATTTTATTTTAAAGTCTTTTCTTAATGGGTAAACTCCTTCAAAATCCTCTGGAAGGAATAATCTAGATAGTTGTGGATGACCTTCAAATCTTACTCCTAACATTTCATAAGTTTCTCTTTCTCCCGTCCATGCGCTGCCCCAAATTTGAGTTAAGCTAGGTAAAGAAGGATCCTTATAATCTACATAAGTCTTAATTGCAAATATTATTTTTTGCAAGTCTTCTACTGAATATGAAGAAACGTGATAGACCACTTGAATTTTCTGTTGTTCAGGAAAATCTATCCCGGTTACTGCTATTACGTGATCGAAACCTATTTCTTTCATTATTTTGGCTATTTCTGTAATCTTATCCTTTGTAACTTCTAATGATCCTCTATTCTCAGATTCTGCTTTAGCTATTACTCCTTTTGCCTTTAATTCTGATATTATTTTATCTATAGGCTTTTGAACAGTGGTCTGGCTCATTGTCTCAACTCCCAGTTTTGTATCATATTAATTTGAGTCATTGAATAATGCATTACTGGATAAATTAATACTATAAATGATCCGATAATTATCATTAAGTTTCTGAATAGAATAAAATTACCCAGCAAAGGTGCTGATGCTATCGCAAAAAGTAACACTAGAATTGGTTCTATAGTAACATACATTAGAAGGTATCCATAGTATTGTAGAGGAAACCAAAGTCTACCTTCTCCATATGGTATATTCCCAGCTTCAAATCTACTTATTTTGAGCGGAGTAGGATTATGAGGAACCATTAGTGAAATTATTTTGTAACCTCCGTAACCCAATGCTAAAGTGAGAATTGAAGGTAATCCAAAAGCCACAAGTGATTGAACTAAGCTCATACAGATGAGTAACAATAAACGTGGTTAAAATATTTTTCTTAACAGAACCTAAACGTGTTTATAAAATTTATATCCTACTATACAAAAAAGGAAATATATTATTTAATTTTATTTAGGATGCTCTTAGCATTTTGTATGCATTTTAATATCCCGTCCCTAGGTACTCCTTCAACACAACGCTGAGATAGAAATTCCGTCTTATCGTTAAGTTCGTCAAGAGAAATTGGCGTCTCTCTAATAAAGTTCTCGTGAATTATGCAATTAGGTCCAGCATACTTAAATAGACGAGGATGAACTTTCTTTACTTCTTCTAGCATTTTCCATGCTACTGCTCTAATTTCCCACTGTGCCCTTGAACACAATCTGAGGGCAAAGAAATTATACAACTCTCTAGCGTTCATTGTCACAACAATATTCGTATTTACTCCGTTAGGTAGGACGTATCTGGCATCTTCCTCTGGGACGCCGTTCTGTAATAGCTCATAGTAGTATTTGTAAGCGTCGTCGTAAGCCTTCTTAACTAATTCCTCATTCCTTTTTTCCGCAGAAGGTGGCGTCACTGGTTGATAATACTCGTCGACGGGCTTAGCGAAACGGTGGCTCATTTGTGTATATGATGCAATGCGGTGTCTCACTAGTTGATGAGAGGCAACTCTGGAAATTCCTTCAATGGAGAAAGTGTAAGAAGAGTGCTCTAGGGGTGACCAGTAACCGTGAATGATAGCGTCACGAATCCATACTTCTACTTCCTCATCCGTCATTGTCTTCTCGTGGTAATCCCAGCCTTTCCTTGATCTGCTCATCTTAGAAGCAATTGCTACAACTCTTTCTCCGTCCTTGGTGTAAGAAACGAGCTCAACTTTCATTGTCTACTAACTTAAAAATGGAGAATAAAAACTAAGCTTGCTTGATAATATTTTCGTTCACTCAAGCACTCCGCTAAGTTTCTCTACAGCTCTAGTAAGCATTGCAGAGTTCTTTTCTGCATCTTTTTCAGCTTGCTCCATATATTTTTTAACTTCTTCATCTTTTATTTTTCCTAGTCTCTGCTTGTATACAACTATCATTTTTAGCTCATCTTCTAATGAGTCTAGTACTGCAGTTAGTTGCTCTTGGTCTACTTTAGCAGTCTTTAGTGCTTTTTCTCTGAAACACGTATAATGAACTACAGTCTTCTTTGAAGTAAAAGTGAATAATTCATCCCAGTATATTGTATTTTTACATATATCACACGTCCACTTTGTTGGGGGTGCCCTACTCATGGTGAAAGAGTAGAATTATATACTAAATAAAGATTACGGTATTGATGATATCCGAAAAATTGATCTCTGATTTAAAGTTTTATGACAAGCCCCTAGGAGTATTCTTTACTGCAGATAATTGCAAGGAGTGTGACGAACTTATTAAGAAAATTAAAGAATTGCCCATTTCAAAGAGGCTAATGATAGAAGAAATTAATGGTTTGGAGTATCCAGAATACCTAAACAGATTAACCAGAGGTATGATTCCTACATTATCAATTTTATCTCCAGACTTAGGAATTATGGGAGTTATAGAATCTACAGATGTTAAAGAAATAGAAGCAAGACTAAGAGAAATAGTTGAGGCTTATTACAAGGGATATAAAGGAGAAAGACTATCCGAATTTATACCTGAACCAGTGGAGGTTGGAAAAGAAATAATATATGACGTAATGGACGCATTACTTGCATCTTATCCTGCAGACTTTAGAATGATAGAGTTTTACAAGTTTATTTCAAGTATAAACAAGGATTATAGTAAAGCTGAAAAAGTCATTAAACCGTTAAATGAAATTTCTGAATTTCTTCTTGGTAGAAAGAAAACAATAAATGCTAACTCAACATATACAACTGAAATTTCCTTCTACACAATATATGGACTAAGGAAAGTGGAAGATCTATTACAATTAATAGGCGATGACGGAATAGTTTATAGAAGTACCAGAAAACAGAATAAAGGCTTATTGATTGACGAAGTAATGGCAGGCAATGCATTACTCACACAATATGAAAATACCTTAAATGATACATACTTGAATTATGCTAAAAAAATTTACGATTTTATTATAAACAATCTTTCTCACGAGAAAGGATTTAGAGACACACTGATAAAAGATGAATTAAGTAAAATTACTTTCTTAGAGCCTTTAGCTAACTCAGAAGCAGGGATATTCTTTGCTAGGTATTGGGCAATTACTGGAGAAGAAAAATCTGCAGATTTCGCTAAAAAAGCAATAAACTGTGCATTTGCAGGCTCCTCAGATCCTAGAGTACTAGCAAGAATTTCTATAGCATTAATAAAATTACAAGATTTGATAAGGACAAACGAAAAAGGACCTTACTCAGATTTAAGAATAGAATTTTCAAAGCAAGCCCAATGCAAGTACTTTAAAGATGGGAAATGCTACGAAAAAATTGAAGAAATCAAATTCTCATATTTTTAAATACATTTTTGTAACATATTTTGATAGCTGTTTTGCACTTCCTCCTTCACAAATAGTCCTAAATGCTCTATATTGATCAACTGGAACTATTTTGCCAATAGCTTCAAACCCATATTTTTTAAGTGTAGAAACTGCTTCTACAGATGATATTCCAGTTAAAATCAAGTGGTCTGCTTTTACGTTTTTGACTATTTTATCTATAGTATTATTTATAAGTGCTGAACCGAAAATAACAGCTACGTCACACGTTTCGCCATTAAATTGTGAAAAAGGTTTGGCGTTATTTTGAGGTTGCGTAGAAAAGTCGTATAAGACTACACTGGAAAAATTGCCAGCGGAAATATAAGGATAGTATCCGAACGCACAAACCTTCCCTCCAGAATATAAAGTTAGGGGATCACCACTTGTTAGCTTGCCAGTTGATATGGAATTTAATATAGCGACAGAAATACTCCTTTTTAATGGATTATCCACATCAACTGCTACATCGTAAGCGTTTTTTCCAATTATTTCCCCAGCATAGTCTACTTCGCCTTCTGCTATAGTATGGGATACTCCCATGCTTTGATCGTCTAAAATTACTGCAGTATAAGATGTACCTACACAAATGTTTATTATTTTTCTCTGCTTTAAATCGTAAGATAACTCATCTATAATTTCGTCTAATATCATAATATTATCTTATCCTCCTCGTATATAGGTTCTGTTACTTCCTTATTAGGTAATATAATGTTCTTTTTATTAATTAAAATACCGTCATAAGTTATTACTTCTTCCCCAAATATTGTTTCCTCCCTTATATGATTCCACTTACCGATCTTACATTTATCAGCAATTATCGAACCTTTTATGAAGCTATTTTCATTTACAAATACATTTTCCATGAGTAATGATTCTCCAATATAAACACCATTTTTAACTACAGAACCTTTGCCTATTATTGAATTAGAATCAATATACGAGTCTTCATATATAATAACTCCGTCTGAAATAAAATAAGGCGGAGTTAATGTAGTTCTTTCGGATACTGTTGCAGTATTTGATATATACCCTCTTGGAAATCTTTTTCCTAGCAATTCGAAGTTAAGTTTCATATAATCATAAGGAGTTCCTATATCGGCCCATATTCCGTCGTACTTATAAACTGAAACGCAATACTTCTCTAGAATTTTTGGCAAAAAGTTTCTGCTTATTGATGGACCTTGTATAAAGTTCAATATATCCTTATTAAATACGTAAACTCCACCATTTATTAAATTAGAAATAGGATTAGATGGCTTCTCTATAATATCAATTAATTTATTATTTTCTGTAAGTAAGACTCCATATCTTCTAGGATTATCAACTTTAGTTGCTAAAAGAGTTACTGGACATTCACTTTGAGCGTGGAATTTAAGTAGATCTAAAAAATTAACTTCAGTATAAATATCGCCATATATTACAATAACTACATCATCGAGCTTTGCTTGTGTAGAGACAAATTTTAAAGCTCCCGCATCTCCTAGAGGTTCTTTTTCAATTATAGGTGTAATGTTTTTTCCGTCTACATGAGATAGTATTTTATCAGCCATCACCCTTAACGAAAGATAAACATTATGAATTCCTGCATTCTCTAATCCTTCTAAGATATAATCTAAAATAGGCTTACCTAAAACCGGAAATAATGCCTTAGGTTTAGTTAAGCTTAAGGGCCTAAGTCTTGTAGCGTATCCTCCAGCCAAAATAATTGCAGAAACCATAATATATTAAAGGTTAGGATGTAAAAAAACTTACTTTTTCATGTACTGTTGAAGTTTTTTATCGGCAAAGTCCCAGTTGACTAAGTTCCACCAATTATTAACATAATCTGCTCTCTTGTTCTTGTATTGCAAGTAGTAAGCGTGTTCGAACTCGTCCAATATTAGTAAAATTGGTAGCTCTGCTATATGGTTTTGAAAGTGATTCTCAAAAGTCATTATTTGTAAGTTTCCATTTTCTACTTCATAATAGAGAACAGTCCAACCAGTGCCTGGCAACGAATTTGCTGCCTCGGTAAACAATGCTTTAAATTTCTCAAAACTACCGTATTGCTTCTCTATTAAGTCTCCTATTACTCCACCAGGTTTACCTCCACCTTTACCTGCTGGAGCCATGTTTTGCCAATATAGTGAGTGTAACTTATGTCCGTTTATATTGAATACCAATCCTCTTAATAGGCCTTGTATATCGTATTGTCCTGAGGATATTTCACCTTTTAGAATTTTGTTTACCCTGTCAACAAAGGAATTAGCTCCATTAACATAACCTCTATGATGACCATTGTAGTGCACATCTATTATTTCTTTACTTATGTATGGTTCTAATGCATCTAAGTTATAAGGTAGAGGTGGCAATTCATACTTTTTTAAATAAGTTAACGAACTCATAACTATACTTACTTAGTAGTTATTTTTATTTCTTTCTAAGTTGAATCTAGAAGCGTATTATATCTATACCATATTATTGAGCATATAGGAAAAATTTTGAATGCGTTTTACCTCAATTTTTACCTTAAATCATAATTTAGATTCTATATGACTTTATTAATCCTTTCTAAATAATCATTATTTAGAAATGTCAATTAGGGACCCATTTATAAAATTAACTTCAAATTACTATAACTTATACGAAAAAATTATATTGATGATACTAAATTCCATTCTAGTCTATATTTTATCATTAAATTTGCATTTCATTTATAACTATAACCTTGAAATTATATCTGTGGTTGCAGTAATCTCATTCTTTTTACCAGAGATCGTATCCCCCGCATTAACTATTTTATTTACAATATACTTAGCACATACAGAATTGAATTTAAATCAATTATCTGGAATGATAGAAATTATATCCATAATAATTCTTAATATTTTGGTACCAATATTAATTGAGATAAAGTATGGATCAATGCAAGGCTTTATGTCTTCAGAAGCAATAATTGGCTTTCCTATAAGTTCACTATTATTATTATCAGGAATAGCTGAAAAAAGAAATCTGACTGCTAACGTTTTATCTAGTCTACCTCTATTTTTCATAATATTCGATCATTTTGATGCTATAATGTATTCTACTAATGTCCTTTTTTATTATTATATCCTATTAGGAATTATAAGTTTAGTCATTGCATCCATACTATTCAGCTTAAAGCAATTAATTAGTATATCAGGAATCATATTTAGTTTTATTGGATTATCTACATTATTTTATTTAACGCCGTTACCTCATCCTATTCCTTTAAATCTTATTTATACAATAATTGTTGCTGCGATTGTTAATACTATTTTTACTGGATTTTATGAATTAAAAATAAGAAAACAGATGAAAGAGAAAACTCAGGAGGAACTATCTTTAATTAAAAAGGAAATAGATAGCAGTATAATAAGTTTAGGAAGGATTAGAAGCTATGCAGAATTGGAAGACAGCTTAAGTAATATAATTGCAGAAGACGAAAAAAGTATACTTGAAATTAGTAAAAAAGCTGATCAATGTAAATCATTAGACTGTATAAATTCTATTTATAATGAGTTTATATCGGCTAAGAAAAATATTGAAGATAAACTTTCACAATACATCTTTAATACCGTAATCGAATATAATAATGTAATAAAAGAATTAAAGAAAAATGGAATAAATTTGGAGGAAATAAGTATTCCATCAGAGAAAATTATGCTATCAGAAGATGACATAGACAAAATACAGAAGATTTTATCCACTATTAATAAGAATATATCGGTAGGAGTATCTGAAATTAATTCCATAATAGACTCTATAGAAAAAATCTCCGGAATAAAACTAAATAGATTTTACATTACTGAATACTCATCAATAGTGAGTGCTATAGATTATCTAAAAAAGAATAACGTACTCACGTACGTTAATCAATGCGTAAACTACGATAGGGACATATTAACTAAGTTGGAATTTTATGGATTCGAAAATAGAAAACTGGAGATAGCTAGAAAATTAAACGAATATTATGGAAAGGAAATTTTGTTATCTGATATTAAAAATATAGAGAGAGAATCTAATCAGTTACTTATAATAATGAATGAATACTTAAATAATATAAAAAATGAGCTAGAAAAAATTTGGAAAATAAGTAAATTAAGCAACATAAAAAATAAAATAGAAGTTATAGACAGCTTAATTAATGAATTAAACAAAGATGATGCAATACTTAAGAAACTTTCTGACGTTCTAACTGCAATTCCTGAGATATCTAATGCAGAGAAGATAATTGAGGAAAAAGATAATATATATGCTTTATTTACAATATTAAGGGAAAATGAAGATATAATTAGAGAAAAATTGAATGAGGAACAATGCATTGAGCTAGAAGAGTTAGGAATTAATAGCAAGTTAAGTTTCTATGTTATAGAGTATCTAAAAGAAAGGAATATAAATGTAAAATTAGACACTAACAAAATTTGCTTATCTTAATCTCTTTATATTTATTACAACATGATCCTCTTTATCTTCGTAATTGAAGAGATATCTTGGAGCATTTCGTAAAAGTTGATGAAGGCATAGGACTCTATCCTTTTCTGCAAGGAGTGTTATTGTTTCTCCAGCTTTCATTGAGACTAAATATTTAGATAGTTCGACAATAAATTCCTCGCAAGACTTATTTCTAAGATCTAGCTGTTGCATGTGAATTACTTTGTTTCGAAATTTTTAAATGTTACTAAAGTATAGCTTTTCTTTCAACTTCTATACTTTTCAAAGATTTTTGTTCTTTCTCTACTTTCTCCCATAACTGATCATAATTATTTATCATGTACATATAAGCCTTTGAAATTCTCTCCATAGTATCCTTTTCTGTTAATGGATGTATTCTTAATCCGACTCTCCCTGTGGATCCCCCTCTAACCATGAGCCAATGCGCAAAGACTTCTAATGGATATTTTGCCTTAATTTGCTCTAATGAGAGTTTTGAGCCATAGAGCCAATAGATCTCCCTAACAAAGTTTGAGGAAATATTTCTTAGCATTTTATCTTCCCATTTCTTTACATACTCTAACCCATTTTTTATCATTAAATTTCTCAAATAGTTATATAGCTCTTCTGCATCCTCTGAAAATACTAGACCTGTTACTGCCATTACAAAATCTTTTTGAGCCATGAAAGAGTCGAAATCTAAATTCACGTAAAGCCATGCTGTAGCAGCAAAAGAATCAACTATTCCATACATTAGCTTGTCCACTAATTCATCCTTATTTATTTTCTTTACTATCTTCTCTCCTTGAAGTAGCTTCTCAAATTCTTGAAAATCTACTGTACCAGCATAAACTAGTTTTCCATCTATAAAAACTGAAGGTGTTGAAATTACTCCTCTTTCTAATGCTAAGAAAGGATAAAGTTCTGTATCTATTATTTGAACTCTTCCTAGTAGCCCTTTTTGATCTAAATACTCTAAAAGTAGATTACATTCCGTGCAATTTTTGTGAGTAAAAATTTCCACTTTCATGGTTATAGCTTAATCTTTTTGGGATTTAAACAATTAATCTTAGTTTTCCACATTATGCTATCGTATCTTTTATCCAATAACCAAACATTTGCCCTATCATTTACACTTCTAATTGCCCTACCTATTGCTTGTTTTACAGCTATAAGTGCTGTAGTATTTATAAGCAAATCCTTAACGTCCTGCCCTGTAATTTTTGAAATCTCCTCTGCTTGCAATTTAAGGTAATCGTCTACTGCAGGATAAGGTATTCCTACTAGTACTACGTCTGAAATTAAACTTTTACCGTCCTTAGTAAGTTCAATTCCTTCAGAAAGCTTACCTCTTGCTACTGCTGCAATAATAGACTTCTCTTTCAGTTTATATACATCCTCTAGACTTGTTTTCTCATCTTCAACAAGCTTTGGCAAATTAACTAGCTTCATAACTTCATTCATTAATGAATAGCTAGGGAATACGGCTAATACGTAGCCTTTCGCTTGGTAAAATATTTTTAAAATATACGAAGCGTACTTCTTCCACATCTCTTTAGTTCTTAAACTATAAGCAGAGGTTACATCAAGAGCCAGAATGCAATCTATAGTGCCACTTAGTTTTTTCTTCATTTCTTTTTCAGTATCGATATATTCTATCTGCCTAGTTATCCCGAGTACATTACGTAAGAATTCTTTTGATTGTAAAGTTCCAGACATTAAAATTACTGAAAGACTCGGATCATTAAGTATTGAAATGTACTTTTCTGGTGTTATAGGCTTTTTTACTAGACTTCCTTTGTAGGAGAACACTTTCCCTTCAGTTTCATAGAATTTTATTATATTATTCAAATAAATCTGTTTTATTCGCTTTTCTTTTATCATTTTTTCTCTTAAAGCTTCGTACTCTTCTTTTATTATTTCTAGCTCATCGTCTGTAAGCTTAGGATAGTCTTGTACTAGAATATATTTTTCCTCAGATAACACTTTCTTCTTAACTTCTTCTTTTAATCTTCTTAGTATCTCTATTACAGTAGTATTTGAAATCTGAGAAATTGCTCTATCAATTATTGTTAAATTTAGTTTTCTCTCTTCAAGCTCATTTAATCTATCTAAATTATGAGCTTCATCCACAACCACAACATATTGTGAAAAATCTAATCCTAATGCTTCTCTCAATCTAGGTATGAAAAAATATGGGTAAGTTAGAACTATTACGTCAGAATTAGATAAAGAATCTAGTAATGAATAATATGGGCAAAATCCCTCCTCTTCTCCCTCTTTCTTTAACTTTGAAAGAAAAGAAAAAGGATAATCGTCGACCTTTATTGGAATACTAGAAAATATATCACAACTTGAACATTTTATATCTTCTGGATTTACATCAGCAGTAGAAAATGGACAAGCAAGCGCTTTACTTACTAGAAATGAAAAACTTTTACCTAGCCTTTTGCTTTCTCTATATACTGGATAGTATTCGTTATGCGTTCTTACAATATAAGCTACCTTACCCTTAAATTCAGTACCAACAACCAAAGAAAATAATGTTTTACCACTACCAGTGGGAGAATTTAAAGCAACTAAAAATCCTCTTTTCAACGAATCTAAAACTTTGTCTTTTAATTTTATTTGCCAATCCCTTAAATCCACTCTTCGCTCTTAACTATAATTTCGTCAAGCATTATATATGTTACGAAGTCTTTACTAGCTATTGAAAGCACGTCCTTTGCTTTTCCTCTTATTTTAATTGTCTGCATAAAATTGAAAACTTTCTCTACTTTTACATTCTCGAAGGACTTTAATACGTCCTCTGATGGCGGAACATTTAAAATAACTGTAGCTTCTACTTCAGTACTTGGAGAACTCTGTGCAATCTCAACAATTCTATAATCAATTTTTGATCTGCTAATCTCCTTAATTTCTGACGTATGTTTTCACCTCTATATGTATATACTGTTTTAACATTATAAAACCTTATCTCTTCGTCCATGATGTAACACCGTAAGGATTATAAGTAACTTATTAAGTGACTTATATATGGCAACTCAAATTACTGAAGCTAAAAGCGGAAACGTTACGGCGGAAATGAAAATCGTAGCCAAACTAGAAGGAGAAAGTCCAGAAAAAATTAGGGATCGTGTAGCTAAAGGGAAAGTAGTAATATTTAAGAATATTGTGAGACAAAATTTAGAAAGATATACTGCAATAGGAGAAGGCTTATTTACCAAAGTTAATGTTAATCTAGGCGCATCGACAGATCACTACGACGAAAATGAAGAGTTGGAAAAGGTTGAAATAGCTAACAAATTCGGTGCCGATACAATAATGGATTTAACTGACGGAGGAGACATAGACGGAATGAGAAGGAAAGTATTAGCGAAAGCAAAAATGCCAGTAGGTACAGTGCCAATTTACCAGGTTTACTACGAAATGGTTACAAAAAGAAAGTACGTAATTGATTTTACTGAAGACGATTTGTTTAACGTTATTGAAAAACACTTTAAAGATGGAGTAGACTTTGTAACTGTACACACTGGAGTAACTTTAGATCTAGCTAAGAAAGCTGCTGAGCAAAAGAGGACTGCAGGAATAGTAAGCAGAGGAGGGACTATATTAGCCGCATGGGAAATATATAATGAAAAGGAAAATCCTCTTTATGCGAATTTTGATTATCTATTAGAATTGGCGAAAGAATACGACGTTGTATTAAGTCTAGGAGACGCATTAAGGCCTGGAGGAATAGATGATGCGCATGATGAGCTCCACGTAGGAGAATTATTAGTTAATGCTAGACTCGCTAAGAAAGCGATAGAGAAAGGAGTTCAGGTAATGATTGAAGGACCAGGCCATATGCCATTAGATCAGATAGAAATGGATATAAAGCTTGAAAAACAATTAACTGGAGGAGTTCCTTATTATGTACTTGGAATATTACCTACAGATATAGCTGCAGGATATGATCATATAGCAGGGGCTATAGGCGGTGCGTTAGCTGCAGCGTATGGAGCAGATATGTTATGTTATTTAACTCCTGCAGAACATATTTCCTTACCTACTCCTGAACAAGTAAAAGATGGTTTAATAGCGTTTAAAATTGCAGCTCATACTGGAGACATAATAAAATTAGGAGAAAAAGCCAGAAAATTAGATACTGAAATGAGCAAAGCTAGAGCTTCTCTTAATTGGCAAAAGATGTTCTCGTTAACTTTCGATGAAGAAAGAGCTAGAAGGATATATAGGCAATACAAGAAATTCGAAGCAGGATCTTGTACAATGTGCGGAGACCTTTGCGTTTATTTAGTTCTACCGAGAGCCTTAAATAAGAAGAAATATGCAAATCAAAAAGCCTCAACTGAAAATAGGTGAGAAGACTAAAATAAAAGCCAATATAAACGGAGAAGAGAAAGAAATAGTATTATTATATTTAGGTGGAGATAAATATATAGCTTTTGATGCATATTGTCCTCACCTTGGTTGCGATTTAGAAAAGTATGGAGTGCTTATTAGAGAAGAAATTGTTTGCCAATGTCACTTTTCGCATTTTTCAATAAAGGATGGAAAACCTACTAAGGGAGCTTCTAAAAAACCCCTTAAAATTTATCAAGTAAAAGTGGGTAAAAACGACGAGCTGATAATAGAAGGCTAATCGTATAAGCAAGAAATAATCTTGAAAGCCTTAGAATAGTGCATCTGACCTGGAGCAGTCTGTGCTTCAACGAAAGTGTAGATTAACCGCGAACCAAGAATACCTAGTGCTATTCTTTCTAATGGATCTACACCCATTGGTAAAACTACAATTTTATCAAATTTCAATAGTTTAGTTAAGAGTTCCTTATATTCTCCTTTTCCAATAGTAGCTATTTTTATAAAAAGTGCGTCATTACCATATTTTTTAATTATTCTCTCTACTTCTTCGTATTTTGGTAATTCATTAAAGTAATGAGAAGAAACAATTTTACCTTTAAATGGTACGTCAAATCTTTCTAAAAATGAAGCTTCTACATCATAAATAAAACCTTCTACGTTAGCTTCCTGTAAATACTTAGCTTTCTCACCATCTGCAATTTTATATACTCCTCCCTCATTTACGTCTCTAATTGTTAAAATTAGCTTTCCTTTCAAATCACCTAAGATTTCCTTTATTTTTTCAAGCTCAATTAGCTTTGGAGAATAATCTAGTCTTAACTCGATCATGTCTGCTTCTTTAATATTCCTTGCCTTAAGTAAGTCATCTTCTTTATAAATAGGCAAAGAGGCTACTATTAACGGTCTCATTCTAGAGATATTTTTCCTCCTAGTTTTATTAAATCTTGCCAAAAGAGAGGATTACTCTTTTTTACACACTCAGCATTGTCAACTTCTCCTCCGTGTATTAGTGACAATACTCCAGCCATCATAGCTATCCTATGATCAGAAGGGCATATAATGCTTCCTTTGAGAATTTTTTCCTTTTTAATGCCCTTAATTGTAATATTATCATTTGTATATTTTGCACTAACTCCAAATGCACCCAATGTAGAAATTATGGTAGAAATCCTGTCACTTTCTTTTATTCTAAGTCTTTCAATCCCTTGTATTTCGGAGCATCCGTTGGCAACAGACGATAATGTGGCAATGGAAATAGCTAAATCTGGAACGTCATTAACGTTTATTTTTATTGGATAGTATTCGTCAGCAGATTCCACAATCCAAGAACTCGAATAATAACTTTTTGCACCCATATTAGAAAATATTTCTACGATATTATGATCTCCGAAATACTCTGGAGGATCATAAAGGCCAAATATCTCTATTCTTCCCCCAGTTAGTAACGATGCCAATGCATAAAATGATGCTAAAGCATAATCTCCTGGTATTTCTCCTTCATAACCTCTTAGGGGTCTAGGATTAACTAAAATCTCATTCCCCTCAAATTTTACGTCAGAGCCAATTCTATTAAAGAGATCAATAGTCATTTCTATATAGCTCTTCGAAGATATTGGAGGTATTATTCTAATTTTACCCCCTCCTATTATATGATATGCGTAAATTAATCCAGAAATGTATTGACTGCTTTCCCAACCTTCTATTACTGTTTCTTCTTCTAACTTACCTTCTATTATGAGGGGTAAGGAATTTGATGAAAATTTTGCCGACTTTAATGCCTTAATAATAGCATTTAAGGGCCTCCTCCTGAGAGTCTCATCTCCATCAATTTTTATTTTCTTACCTAAAGCTAATGCAATTGGAATTAGCATCCTTAATGTAGTTGCAGAGCCTCCTAAATATACGTAATTTTCACCATTTTTTAAGGCATTTACAGCATTTTTAGCTACTAAAAGGTCATCCGATAACTCCCGGCTTGCATATAAATTAACCTTTGTCAACAGTGAGAGAAATATTAATCTAATTCCAAGACTTTTTGATGGAGGCGCCCTTATCTTACCTTCTATGTAAGAGCTACTTATCTTCGCTTTCAAGTCTAACAGCCTTTGTTAATATTACTTTACCGTAAAGGTTAAATTCATCTATTATTGGCCCTTCCTCACCTTCTTTTGTAACAGCAAATATTGAAGGCCCATTACCAGATATTCCAGAAGCTAATGCCCCTTTCTCTAAAGCTTTTTTCACGGGTTTTAAATCATAACCTAGAATTTCACCAACTAGTATACCATTATATTTCATTGCGGTTATTGGATCTGATAATGATAACTTAAAAATTTCATAGAAAATTAGCTCGTAGTCCCTTAATTTGTTTAAATTAACTTTACCTCTTCCTCCTTTTGGCAATATAATTATTGAAATATCTGAAGGTGGCTCGGATTTTTTAATAATTTTAAATTCCTTATTATATGTGTAAGAAATTCCTCCATAATATGCGGAAACAGCGTCATCCAGTGCCCCAGTGTAAGAAATTCCTGCCAATATTGATAGTATTGCAGAATACTTAACTACGTCTATATCTAACCCAAATTTTCTCTTAACTTCACCAATCAACGCTGTAGAAACTGCACTACTACTTTTTAATCCACTTTCTTGAGGAATCTCAGAGTTTATTTTAACGTCGAAATCTTCTAAATTGAACTTTTCCTTAAGATACGTTATGATAGTGGAAATTAACTTACTTCCTCTATTATATTTTCCTTTAGTAATTTCCACATTTACTTTCAAATTTACTGCCATTGATGATCCATACCAAGAAGGTATAGCATTAACTATTGAGACCCCTCCGTAGGCCTGCATGCGTTAACATACCTCTTCCAATTTTCTTCAATGAGAGAGGCTTGCTTATCGTCTAGTCTAACTTGAGGAATTATTCCAGCTCTTATTGCATGATCTGCCAAAACTAATGCTACCATTGCTTCTACTACCGCAACTCCCCTAATTGCTACTGCAGGATCGTGTCTACCTATAACTGAAATTTCCGTCTCCTTCATAGTCCTTAAATCTATAGTTTTTTGAGGTTTTCTTATTGACGATGTAGGCTTAAAAGCACATCTTAAAATTATTTGCTCGCCATTTGTTAAACCTCCTAAGATTCCGCCGGCGTTGTTATATTTCCAACCAAGTTTACCATCTTTTAATATAATTTCATCATTAGCTTCACTACCCCTCATACGCGCTGCCTTAAATCCTAAACCGTATTCGAAACCAACTACTGCAGGAATTGACATTACTGCCTTAGCCAAATCAGCTTTTATTTTATCGAATACTGGCTCTCCAAGGCCTATAGGTGGGTTATTTACAACTATTTCTACAACTCCGCCATAGCTATCTCCTTCCTTTGTTGCCTCCATAAGCAATTTCTCGTATTTTTCTTCTAAGGATTTTTTACTTGCCCTAACTGGACTATATTTAGAGCAAAGAATATCCTCAAAAGATACTTTCTCTTCTAGTTCAACATTTCCTAAACTAATTAAGTGTCCTGCTATTACGGTATTAGTAAGCATTAAAAGCTTCTTTGCTATGGCCCCTGCAGCAACTCTTGTGGCAGTTTCCCTTGCACTAGCTCTACCACCACCTCTATAGTCCCAATTTTCAAAGCCGTATTTCATAATGTAAGGAAGATCTGCATGTCCTGGCCTTGGTTTGTAATGAACTTCTTCATATAGAGAAGATATAACGTCAGTATTCCTTATTATTATTGCTACTGGAGCTCCAGTTGTCCTTCCGTTATAAATTCCGCTAAGTATCTCCGGTTCATCTTTTTCCCTTCTGCCTGACACAAAAAGTTTTCCTGGCCTTCTAAACGATAATTCAAATTCAATATCTTCCTTGCTTAAAGGTAATCCTGCAGGAATTCCATCTATTACGACTCCTATTGCAGGACCGTGACTTTCTCCAAAAGTTGTTATAGTTAATGCTTTACCTAACGAGTTTCCTGGCATATAGAAAATCCACCACTTCTTTGTCATTTAAAGACTTTCCAAACCAAATCTTTTGTGCCTCTAAGGCTTGTCTTACTAAAATTTCTAAGCCATTTATAACTCTTAACCCCTTCTCAGAAGCTTTAATTAAAAACTCAGTATTTAAAGGAGAGTAAACAAATTCAATTGCTAATTTTCCTTTAATACAATCATCAGGAATATAAGAAGGATTAGGTGTTGAATTAACTACTGCATCATAGCTGAAGTTGCATGATTCAACAGCTTTAGCGTAATAACCCTTTTCGGTTAGCCTATTAACTAACTCTTGAGCCTTATCTCTAGTTCTATTAATTATGAAAATTTCAGAACCTAATGAGCTTAAAGCGAATGATGCGGCTTTAGCTGCACCTCCTGCTCCAAATATTAGACTTTTCTCGATTTTTTCTCCTTTTTCTAAAACTAAACTTTTAACTGCCAGATAATCTGTATTAAACCCTTTTTTCCTGAATATCGTATTTACTGCTCCGATTTCTTCTGCTTCTTTGCTTAATCCTTCAAGTAATGGGATTATCTTCTCTTTATAAGGTATTGTAACGTTAAATCCTTCTCCAACCTCAAGTAAGCCTTTTACTATCAGGTCAAATTTTTCCTCTTCGATGTCGAAAGCTAGATAAACTGCATTTATTCCCAACTTTTCAAAAGAATAATTATGTATTGCAGGCGATAATGTATAAGAAATTTTCTTACCTATTATTCCGAAAAGTTTTGTTGAATAATCTATAAACATTGTGAGGCAAACCCTTTAACTGTCTGTATAGGAACTTTAACTACTTTATAATCTCCTATCCTTGTAGGAAATGGCATTAAAATCTCATCGTTTCTGATTTTTTTATCCTTCTCTATTGAAGCTAAAGCTAGTTCTTTTGAGTACTTAGAAGGAAGTTTTTCTGGAGTTATTGGCAAACCGTAAAGACTAAGTATCCATAAAGTGTCCTCTACAACTCCTTCTTCAGAATAACCCATTTCTTCAGCAATTTTAGCCTCACAAACCATTCCTACAGATATTGCATATCCATGAGGTATAGTAAAATTAGACCCAGCCTCTATTGCATGACCTATAGTGTGCCCAAAGTTTAAAACCACTCTAATTCCTTTAGTTTCTCTTTCGTCCTCTTTTACTACAGTCAGTTTATCTTTAATTGACTTGTAAATTATTTCCTCAAGGGCTCCCTCATCTTTCTCCAAGATTTTCTTATCATTCATTGCAAGATAGTCGTAAAGTTCCTTATCTAATACTAGACCGTATTTTATCACTTCAGCAAGACCTTTTCTAATCTCCTCTTCTGGAAGAGTTTTAATGAAATTTAAATCTATGACAATTGCTGAAGGTTGATAAAAAGTTCCTAGAATGTTCTTTGTGTTACCAAAATTAACTCCATTTTTACCTCCAATTGCTGCATCAACCATCCCCAAGAGTGTTGTAGGAATATTAATTAAATTAAGGCCACGCATATATATTGAAGATACAAAACCTACTAGATCTAAAACGGTTCCTCCTCCTATAGCTATGACGTAATCTCCTCTGTTAAAACCATTATCATAAAGTGCTTTTACTAAATCTAGAACGTTACTTACGTCTTTAGCTTTTTCTCCATCTTCTATGGGTATATTAAGATCTCCCTTGTAGTCTATGCTCAAGTTTTTTGAATAAAATATTGCTTTTTTACCTTGGAGAGAATCTAAAAAATCCTTATAGCTAGTATTTACAAGAACATCTACTTTAGAACAGCATATATCCTCAGATATTTTCCTCATGCAGATCTACCTAATGCATTAGCCAATGCTTTGATTCTGTTCATCAGTACCTCAAAAGATTCTGGAGTTAATTGCTGCTCAGAATCACTAAGCGCTTTTTCCGGATTAGGATGAACCTCTATTATTAACATATCCGCACCAGCGGCTACTGATGCTAAGGCTAAAGAGTGAACTAACTCCCTTTTACCTGCTGGATGGCTAGGGTCTGCACACATTGGTAAATGAGTCATCATCTTTGCGGCAACCATACCACCTATATCCAACGTGAACCTAGTAGCTTTCTCGAAGGTTCTTATTCCCCTCTCACAAAGTACAACGTTACCATTACCTTCTGATAATAAATATTCGGCACTTTGTAACCATTCTTCCACAGTGTTAGCCATACCCCTCTTTAATAAAACAGGCTTACCAAATTTTCCTACCTCTTTAAGTAATGTAAAGTTTTGAGCGTTTCTAGCACCTATTTGTAACATGTCTATATCGTATTGTTTGAACAAAGGCAAATCTCTTGCATCCATTATTTCTGTAACTATAGGTAATCCTACTTCATCACTAATTTTCCTCAAGATTTTTAGCCCACCCTCTCCTAAGCCTTGAAAAGAGTAAGGACTTGTCCTAGGTTTAAATGCTCCTCCTCTTAATAAAGATGCACCAGCCCTCTTAACAGCTTTGGCTACTGTTTCAACTTGCTCCTCCGACTCTACTGCACAAGGGCCTGCAGCAACTACTATTTTATCCCCTCCTATTTCAACGTCTTTTACGCTAACTTTTGTTGGTTCTTTTTTCCACTCATTGCTAGCTAAAATGTAAGGTTTCCTTGTTTTAACTTTCATTTCTATACTATCATCATTAATTTTCTCTGCTTCCTCGTCTGGCCATACTAACGCTAGCTTCTTTCCGTACAAGTCTAGAAATTTATAAGAGGCTGAACTTTCCTTAATCTTCTCCCTTAAGGTTGAACTATCGTTCCTAAGAATGAAGAGCATCATTTTTCTTCCCCATTAATTGGGTGTATAGGTTATTTAATTCTCTTACTCCAAATTCTCTTGCCTTATCAGCATAAGGGTTATTTTCTTGAATTTCTAATATGACGTTTTTAATTTCATTTATTCTGTTAATAATTTTATATACCTCTCTAAAATTCGTAGTTTCAAATTTTTTAAAATCTATTCCAAGTTCTTTTGAAAGCTCTTGAATGCTAGATGATAAAGCTAATAAGTAAAAATGAGGTAAAACTTGAACTACACTCATTGCCTTTTCATGGTCTTCTAAGCTAGAAATTAAAGGAACTAAACCGTTATCCATAAAAAACTCATAAATATCCCTTACAATAGAAGTTGAAGTCTTAGATGGAATTAAAACAACTTTCTCCCCTACAGGATATAAATACGGACCAAAAAGAGGATGAATAGATAAATACATGAAATTATATTTTATTGACTTATCTTCTATATCTTTAAAAATTTTGGCTTTAGATGAAGTTATATCCATAAAAATTTTGGCTTTCATCTTCCTGTACATTTCGCTCATAAAATCCGAAAAATACGCTGATGGAGGTAATGTAGAAATTATGACTTCTCCCCAGCTTAAAGCAGACTCAACATTCATTGTTACGAAGTTAAACTCAGAGGACAAAGCCTCAGCCTTTTTAAGATCTCTACCAGTTATAACTACTTCTTGCCCAGATATTTTGAAAAGTGACGATAAAGATCTAGCCATACCGCCATAGCCAATAATTACAATTCTCCTCTTATATTTGGGATTTACTTGATATAATTTAGAATAAGAAAAAATCATTGTTAAAAAGGATTCTACGAAAGATTCTGGAATACCATATTTTCTGGCTAAAGTTATCCATTTTTCCTTAACTTTAGATTCCCTATTCTCATCAGTTATTGGAATTCCTTTCTCCTTTTTTATCTTCCCAATTTGTTGCGAAATTTGAAACCTCCTAGATAATAGTTTTATTATATTTTCATCTATTTCTTCTATTTCTTTCCTTAAATCTTCAAGCTCGCTCATTTCATCAACTCTAAAGCCTTCTTAATAATATTTTCAGCATTTATACCATAATAATCCAATAATTCTCTTTGACTCCTAGCAGACCTACCAAAAGTAGTGCTTCCGATAAACCTCATAGGCACTGGATATTTTTGTACCACAACTTCAGCTATCGCTGAACCTACTCCACCGTATATCGTATGCTCTTCCACTGTGACTATTCTACCGGTCTTCCTTGCATAATACTCTATCGTATTCTCATCAATAGGCTTAATCGTTGGAACGTTAATTACTGCAGTAGAAATTCCCATCTTTTCGAGCTCCTCTGCAGCCTTTAAAGCGTCCCATAGTACTACTCCTGCTCCCATTATAGCTAAATCATCACCATCTTTTAATACGTAAGCTTTGCCTATCTCAAATTTATAGTCCATACCAGTAGTTATTGATGGAGAATATTCTCTTCCCATTCTATAATATATAGGCCCTTGTTCCTTGATAATAACTGGAAGACTTCTCTCGACTTCTGCTGCATCTGCTGGTACTACAACTTTAAAATTAGGTATAGTCCGCATTAATGCTATATCTTCTAGAGCTTGATGACTGGATCCATCTCCACTATCACTATAACCAGCATGAGTAACAGTAAACTTAACATTAAGGTTCATTCTTCCAGTGGTGTTCCTTATTTGCTCCCATGCCCTCATTGTAAACATTGCAAAATTCGCAACAACAGGTTTTTTACCAACTGCTGCTAAGCCTGCGGCAAAATTTACCATATCCTGCTCTGAAATACCAACGTTAAAGTACCTATCAGGGAATTTTTCTCTAAAATAAGAAGCTCTAGTAGAATCCCCAACGTCAGCAGTAATTACCACGATGTCCTTATCTTCTTCTCCAAGCTTTACTAACGTCCTTCCAAATGCTTCACGTATTGAGTAGAAACTGCCTTGCAACATCTGGATTCGCCCTCTGTATTTTTGTATTTTCAATTGGAGTGAAACCTTTACCTCTAAGCGTTTTAGCGAAAATTACTGCAGGTTTTCTTGCCTTTAACGCTTCTTCTACAGCATTAATTATACTTAATATATCATGGCCGTCACATGAAAACGTTCTCCAACCTATAGCCTTATAAACGTCCGGTAAGAAATCCTTTGGTTTTACTTCTGAAGTCTTCGCATCAAGTTGGTAACCATTAACTTCTATGAATGCTATAAGGTTATCAAGATTTCTTGCAACCGCATGAGTTGCCGCTTCCCATACTTCTCCTTCGTCTTGTTCCCCATCTCCCATTATTACGAATACTCTGCCGCTACCTTTAGCCATCTTTATGCCAGTAGCAACCCCAATGCCAAAACTTAACCCTTGGCCTAAACTACCAGTAGACATGTCAACTCCGGGGATGTAGATTTCAGGATGTCCTTGTAATAAGCCGTCTATTGCTTGAATTTTCCATAATTCTTCTTCCTTAATCAAGCCTTTTTCATGTAGGACTGCATATAACGCTGGTGCCGCATGCCCTTTACTTAGAATTAACCAATCTTTATTTATCTTTTGTTGACCGTCTCTTATATATCTAAATATAAGGGTAGTAAGAATCTCTATACTACTTAGAGAAGACCCTACATGTATAGAGTGGTCGTAAAATTGCATTTTTATAACGTTTCTTCTAGCTCTTTCTGCTATTGCCTTTAATTTATTTAGTTCATCTATTGATATTGGAATTCCATCACGCTCACCCATTGGTGTGACATCAAGACCCCTATTAATACCTAAATTCTTATTTAATAAATTTTCATTATTATGTATGGATAGGTTTTCTAGGCAATTATTGACCCTTGGTATAGACGTTCAAGAAAAGATAATGTGTACTAAAGTTCTAGTTGCTGGTTGCGGTGCTTTAGGTAGCTCTATTGCAGAACTTCTAGTTAGATTAGGAGTTAAAGAGTTAAAAATTGTAGATGCTGACGTTGTAGAACTGAGTAATTTACATAGAACTCACATCTTTACTGAAAAAGATTTAATGAAACCAAAAGTCCTTGCCTGCAAGGAATTCCTTGAAAAAATAAACTCTGAAGTAAAAATTGAGCCTATTTTTGATATAATAGATGAAACCAATGCCGAAGATTTAGTAAAAGACGTAGATGTAGTTTTTGATGGTTTAGATAATATAAATTATAGGCTAATACTTAATGATGCATGTGTAAAATATGAGAAGCCTTTAATTTACGCTGGAATATCAGGAGAATACGGCAACGCTAAATTAGTTATTCCAGGTAAAACTTCATGCTTAGCTTGTTTTTTACAGCCATCAGATTCAAGAAATGCCTGCGATATCATTGGAACAACTACAGTAGTTCCTAATTTCTTGGCATCAATTCAAGTTCAACTATTCATAAACTACCTAAGAGGATATTCTGAGGATGAACTCGTAATTGCTGATCTAAAAGATCTTCGACTTGATAAGATTAAAATGAAAAAAAATCCACAATGCGAAGCATGTTCCCTTCATGAATACAAATATTTAAGGCATATGGATATAAACTGTGGGTTAACTAGAGCTGAAAAAGCAGAAGGAGATAGAATATTTTCCTCTAATGGTGTAGAACTGTATAAATATAATGGAGGCTATATCATTTGCTATAACCAAAAATGTTTTAAAAAGAGGATAGCGTAAAAATGCGGATGAACTGGAAAAACATTATCACAATAATGCTGCCATTTCTAGCTTTATTCATTTACTCATTAATATTTCACGTAAATATAATTCTTGCCTTAGAAAAAATTAATTATATAGTTGTACTGAGTTTCTTATCAGCTTATATAGCACAAATGTTAATTATTTCAATTAGAGATAAATATATAGTAAAAGTGTCTTATAAAAATGCATTTAAGGCTAGACTATTAGGAAATGCTAGCTCACTTTTGATTCCAGGCTGGGCTGGACAAGAACTTGCAAGAGCTGCAATTTATAATTTAGAAAAAAAGAATTTTATTGAAAGTTTGAGTTTATCTATTGCCGAAGCTCCATTTGATGTTATTTCTGGTGCAATATTATTTATTATCGTTCTTCCATTAAAATTTTATTATATTGAATTTATATATATTATAGTGGCATTAGGGAATATAATAGGGTGGAGTATTGGAATGACTTATGTTTATTCAACAGCTGGAAAATATGTCGAGACTGAGAAAAAATTAATGAAATTAATAAAAATAGATAAATATTATTTTCTTTTATTACAAAGTAAAGATAGTATAAAAAATTCTATAGGAAATAAAAGATTCATAATATATATGGCTTTATCCTTTCTTGGCTATCTAGTATTAAGTGCAGGATTATATCCTTTAATTCCAAATTATTTTTACGATATTATAATAATCATGGCATATTTTGCAGCCACTCTTTTCCCTATACCTGCTGCATCAGGAGTTTCAGAACTTGCCTTAGCAATAGTACTACCGTCTTCTTACGTTTTTGATATAATCATTCTAGAATATGTAAGTTATGCATTGGGATTTATTTTCTTGAGAGAAGTTAGCTTTAGTGAACTTAAAAAAGATATAGATAAAATAAAGAAAGATGGAGAACTTTATAAAAGAGCCGACTCCTGAGGAGGCAAAGAAACTAATAGAAAGCATTAACAAAGAGGAAAGTCTTTGTATAAGAATTCCTTATAATGTGGATGCAATACTTGCAGCTTCTTTGATTATAAAATACATGGAGAGTCCTTCTGCAATATCCTTCTCTTCAAGTAATTGTGAATTAGAATTTTCTGAAAAAGAAGAAGGTAAATTTGTTAGATTTAAAAATACTCAGGTTTTTATTGGAAACTCGTCTTTCTCATCAATAATACCAATAACTACTGAAGATATCTTACCAATATTAACTGGAATATCCTCTAGCGTAGTATTAGAAAGGAGAAACTTTAGCGATTGGGAGCTTTCAATAATGAAGAACTCAGAAAATTTAGGAATTACTATAGAGAAAAACCTAAAAATTCCTTCATATCATGATGCACCAATTTTCTTATCCCTAATTGAATCTTTTGATCCGTATATACCTACGGTAACTGGAAGCAGAGAAAATGCGATAGCATTAATAAATGAGATAGGTATTGATGAACTTTCTAAACTAACTGAACTTAATGAAGGGGCTTTAAATACGTTAATTTTCAAAATTGTAAGTTTAATAATGAAAATAAATCCTAAGGTCACTAGAGATGACATAATAACTGATAGAATATTCTACCTTAATTACGATTCACTAGAACTCGCTTTCTCCTTTATTTACTTTCTAGATACTATAGGTTCAAAAATTTTGGTCGACTTTGCTTTAAACCAATCAATTGCAAGAATATTAATTAATAAATTTAGAGAAATCATAGGAAAAGGATTTTCAATAGGATCAATTACTGAGGATAAAAAATTCTTTATAGTAGATAGCAATTTGAAATCACCTACTCTCCTACAATTAATTTTGTTGCAAACACAGAAGGTAAGAAAGGATAAGCCAATAGTGATAAAAGATGGCAACAAATTATTAACGTCAAGATATTTTATTAACACTGAAAAGGAAGGATTGATAGAAGTTGAAGGCAGAGATTAATATTCAAATCCAGAGCCCTCACGCAAAAGAAATTATAAACAGTTTGAAAGTTGATAACATAAACATTCCACAGGATATGCAAATAGATATGAACTATAATGAGAATTATGCAAATATAAAAATAATAATGGAAATTTCTTCTCCTAAAGATATATTAACTTTAAGAAACACGGCTGACGAGATACTTGAACATGCAAATTTAATTATAAACCTCCTAGAAAATAAAAGGATAGCTTAAATATCTCTTAAGTTAATAAACACCTATGCCGTTAAGACCAGGTAGATGTTACAGGCACTTCTCTGGGCCAGCTTATACTAGAAAAGAATACATACCAGGAGTACCAATGCCAAAAATTACAAAATTCACTATGGGTACTGCAAATAAAGATTACGATTACGAGGTTAGAATGATAGTAAAGGAGTTAGGGCAAATAAGACATAATGCATTAGAAGCGGCAAGAGTAATGGCTTTAAAGAGAATTTCAAAATTAGTAGGTAATGAAACAGACTTCTTCCTCTGGGTATTAAAATATCCTCACCACGTTTTAAGAGAAAACAAGATGATGGCTTTCGCTGGAGCAGACAGATTACAAGACGGAATGAGATTATCTTTCGGTAAACCCATAGGAACTGCAGTAAGAATAGTAAAACAAGGAGACGTCCTAATGATACTTAGAGTTAAGAAAGAGCACTTAGCCTTTGCAAAAGAAGCCTTTGAAGTTGCCTCTAAAAAACTTCCTTTAGACGTAGAGATTGTCATTACTCCGTTAAAACAGGAGGCAAAAACTCAGTGAACTATTTTTTTGATGAAGATAAGGTAGTAGAGGAAATAAAAAAGAGGAATGCAAAAAAAGTTTTATTACAATTTCCTGAAGGTTTAAGATATTTTTCTACAGAAATTGTTTCTAAGTTAGAAGATAAAATAAAGGACGTAGAATTTATAATATCCGGAGAACCAAGTTGGGGAGCTTGCGACATAGCTGAAGACGAAGCACAAATACTCGGCGTAGATTTAATAATACATTTTGGTCACACGCCTTACACCTGGTATTATCCTAAATTTCCCACAGTATTCATACCAACAGAAAGTAACCTAAAGATTGAAGAAAAAGTGATAGACGAGACGAAAGAGTTAGCAAAAAAATATAACCCAAGGAAAATATCGCTTTCAGCAACTATTCAGCACGCAAAACTTTTGCCAGAATTAAAAGAACATTTCACAGAATTTGAAGTAGAAATAGGAAAGCCTTCTAATCCCTTCATGTTAGACGGTCAAATATTGGGTTGCGATTATAAGGCAATACCCTTAGACGTAGATCTGCATATTAACATCTCTGGCGGAAAATTCCACGCATTAGGAATAGGACTATACACTGGTAAGCCTGTAATAAATATTGACCCCTATTCTAAAAGAGCCGAAGACTTAACTAATGAAGTTAACAAAATCCTGAAAATTAGATATTCTAAAATAATGCAAGCATTGGATGCAAAGACCTGGGTTATAATTCAAGGAATTAAAGTAGGGCAAAATAGACCTTTAATGGTAAAATACCTTGAAAAGAAGTTAAAAGAAAAAGGGTACAAAGTTTACGTCATAAGTAACAAGGTACTTAACGTGGACACTTTAAGGAATATCGATAGGAGTTATATAGACGCATATGTAGTAACTTCGTGCCCAAGACTTCCTACCGACGATTTATATAACTTTGAAAAACCAGTATTAACTCCAGGAGAGGCTAGAATGGTTATAAATAATAAGTTAGAACCATATATTTTCCCTTGGTAATTGAAATGAAAGGCCAAGGAGAGATAACTTTCCCCGGAGATTTACTGGGAGTAATCGAAGAATTTTCTCCTGGAGAAGGATCTTATGAAGAAGACGGAAATGTTAGGTCTTCGACTATAGGAAAAGTATTTTATGACATGATCAACAGAAGAAGCAACGTTCTTTCTCCTAAAAAATCTATTATGGTAACTTTAAGGAAGGCTAAATACGTTTACGGTATAGTAAATCTAATAAAGGAAGACGTAGCCAACGTTGATATTGTAAGCATAGAAGAGAAATTCATAACACCAATTTCTGGACTTTTACACATCTCTCAAATAAGTAATAAAAGGTTAAACTCTATATTAGAAGCAATCAGAGTTGGAGACGTGATAAAAGCTAAACCTTTGACATTTACTCCCCCAATTAGTTTAACCATAAAACAAAAAGATCTAGGAGTAATCTTTGCCCAATGTTCAATTTGCGGGCATATGATGATCAAATTAGATGAGGAACATTTAAAATGTGTATATTGCGGTAATGTAGAACAGAGAAAAGTAGGAAATTACGTGGTGAAAAAATATGCAAATTAAGATATTAAAATCTAATGATACATATGCTGAAATAGAAATTGAGGGAGAAGAGCATACTCTAGGAAATCTTTTAGCCGGAAGTTTAAGGAAAGTTGAAGGAGTTATTTATGCTTCATATTATCAACCTCATCCATTAGTCAATTCAATAGTATTAAAAGTAATGACTAATGGAGAAATTAAGCCCATGGATGCAATTAAAAAGGCTATAGAAATTGCAGAAAATTACGCAAATAAATATCTCGAGGAAATAAAGAAAATTGAATAAAAAAGAAAGAAGAATAGCAGTGCTAGTTGAAGGTAAAGAAATAAGTGCTATCTGCGTTTTTAGAGGACAATTTCTGGAGCATCTTTTTTTAGGTAAGAGTAAAGAGGAAGTTCTTTCACAATTTAATAATTCTTCTGTAAGTAAGGAGATTACGAGCACTTCAGCCTCAAATGACCTTGAAGAAATATGTAGATTTATAGTAGAGAAGATATCGCAAAAAATAAATAAAGTAAATTCTTAGTTTAATGTATTGCCGGGCGATAGTTCATGAAGTTCTGTCCTAAATGTCATTCAATGATGGTACCTAGAAAAATTAATGGTAAAAATGTATATAAATGTCTAAAATGCGGTTATGAGGAAGAAGTTAAGTCCTCTGAAGTAATAACTACAAAGATAAAACACTCTGAAACAGAAAAAACCCTCGTTTTAGAGGAAGAAATGCCACAAGGAGCTCAGAAAATTAAAGGAGTAATATGCCCTAACTGTAAGAATGACGAAGCGTACTTCTGGATCTTACAAACTAGAGCAGCGGACGAGCCAGCAACTAGGTTTTATAAGTGCACTAAGTGCGGTAAGGTTTGGAGAGAATACGAGTAAAAAAGTAAACGTAAATCTTATTTTATTCTTTAGATAATGCTGATAATGTGGACCCGTAGCTCAGCCAGGATAGAGCGCCGGCCTTCTAAGTCGGTGGTCGCGGGTTCGAATCCCGCCGGGTCCGCCACAATTATTACTAAAGAAAAAATAATTGTATTCTAATTTACATACACTTCATTCAAACTCAGCACAGTTTTGCACTTCTTTCACTAACTCATCATAAGTTATCTCAGGGTATTCCAAGATTATCTCCCTTGCACACTCCTCAACCCTAGTTTTAAACTCCCACCACTGATCATAAACGTACCTATTAGTTATTGAAGGAGGCTTACCAGCCAATTCATCAACAACCTTATTATACAACTCATTCAACTCCCTAGCCTTAACCCCAGCCTCTTTCAAACCATCATCATAAGACTCGAGCCAATCAACCGTAAGCGCTGCAGCAATAGCAATAAACTCAGGAAATACAGTTGACAAATCAGCAATAGCCTTCTTAAACCTCTTACCAGCCTCAAATAATTTACTCAAAGAATCATAAAATCCCATTGTCTTACTCCACTCAATTATTGCAGAAGTTGTTAAATCGGAAGGAGGCTGAGCAATAGTCAAATAAATTAATTGAACATTATTAACAGTCATCGAAGAAATGCTCATTATTAAACCCGCAAGACCAAAAGTAGAACAAGAATTACCACAAGGCAGTGTAGCATAAACTGGAGCACCAATATCAATATCATTAAACTTAATATAATCCAAGAAAGAAGATTTACAATAATGCTTAGGCATGATTTTCTCACAGCAAGATGAAACGTCAGAAGTCACAGTATCAAAAGTAAAACCAGGGTAAATTTGCAAACCATGACTCTTTGCAACTAAAGGATTAGTACCCAATGCTAAATAAACATAAGGATAAATATCAGAAGCTGGACGCATAACATCATTCTCTGCCGCTATAGAAAGATAATAATGGCCATAGCTTGAATATGTTAAACTAGCTTTTCTACCTTCTATTAAATCTTCCGTATACCTTAGGATATTTGGTGCGTTGCTAAATATTGATAATATTCCTCCTTGGAATTCTCCTAAGTAATTCCAGAATATTCCGAAAGATCCTTGACAATCCTTGAATAATACTGGATTATACCACACTGGCGGAACCTTCTCCTTATATAAAGGAACTACTCCTAACCCTCCCTTATTCACAAAATCGTCAATTATTCCCCTATTTAACTTACCTTGAGAAGAAGCCTTGCTACCGCCTTGGTAAACTATTAATTGGTCATGGCCCCAATAGGGAGAAATTCCACCAATGTAAAACCAATCTCCGGTATCACTAGTTTTAACAACAATCCCCTGCCTAAAGATTTTCTCCGGGGAACTTGATGCATCCTTTAATACGCTCATGCCGGCAGATATTGCAGGATAAATCTCATACCTTTGAAAAGACTCCATGGAATTATACCTTTTCAAACCTTCTTTAACGCAATTCTCTTGAATGCAATCTAAAGTTATTACACCTTCTAATAACGTCCCTATTATTCCTCCCAAATAACGCAAAGAAGAGGAAGTCTCTACGCTCATAACGCATTCTCTTTATTCTCACATTTATACTTATTCCAAATAGCCTCTGTTTTATTGAAAGTATGGGTAAACAACAACTAATTCTCTTCTCTAACATACTCTATCTTAAACACAAGACATATTAGTATAGTTACATATCTAAATATCTTGCATCTACAAACTGTAAATAATATCTGAGTACACCTTGTCTATTTGTTGCGACGTATAAAGAGGTTCTGTGTTGATCCATTTTAAGAAATAAGTAGTAAACACGTGTTATTTTTCCAAATCTGCCAATTTGATTAGAATGAGCATAAAATTAAGCTCTACTATGAATACAAATTGTGAGAATAGTGTTAGATAATGTTAACAAAACTATGCAAAAAATAGCCCATAAACTAAATAATTTAATAGAAACTTGCAGTTAAGGTTTCCATGGAAAGTAAGCTGATACAAATCTTAGAAGGATTATTAAGTGGGTACGAAGAATGAAAAAGTAAAGAAAGGCGATGAAGAACTAACTAATACTAGTAGGGTAATTTACTTGGACGTTATAAGCATTATGATTTATTCTGCAATAGAAGACCTAAAGTATTTATATCATTAGCAGGAGTTTAGTAGTATTAACATACTATTTAATATCTTCTCATCTTTTCGTTAATGCTAATAAGAGAACAGTGTTTGCATTATGAGTTATCAGTTAAAGAGCTTAAGTAAAATGTAGAAGAGGAATTAATGAAGGCCTTAACTGAAGTTGCAGATAATCTGCCAAAGGAAGACGAACTTGTAATAAGCCAACAGGAGAAATCATAAAGCGAATTATTGAAAGTTAAGCTGTTTATCCTTATTTTCCTCTTCTTGTATTTTCTTACATAAAGGACTTTTCCATGAACTTTCAATATTTCAGTCCTTTCAAATTCTGCTAGTGCGTCTAAATATTCCTCATATGATATAATCTATTCTATCTTTCATCCATTTTCACGATCTTTTTGCTCCTCAGTTAAGTTATGCATCACTATCGTTTTTGAATTCTCTAGTTAAATTTACATCTAATGTATTTTATACAGTGTATGTGGCAGTTCATATCTTGCGATATAATGTAAAATAAGACTCGTTATATATTGCTTTTATATTACACTAAATTGTATTATTAAAGCATAAAAGTCACATTCCTAATAAGTAAATAATAATTGACAATGCTACCTCATGCCTCTTATTGTTCTATGCCTAAACTTCATTCCTAATAACCTTCTCTGCCCGGAATGGGAAAAAGATAAGTAAAAAGACCTAATAGTCTAGAGAGGAATAACAGAACTAAGGGGGCGGGTTGGCTCACACGATATTCATCACGCTTCAGCGTAGCCTGGCTCATCATGACCCGCTCCCGATTTCTACTTCCTTTAAATAGTTTAAAAGGCAATGCCTTACTATCAAAAAATAGTAATTAATGTACATTTATTTCACGAATCCCTTATCTACAGGGAAACCCGATACTTTTTAGAAGTAATTGAAAGATAAGAATGATAGAATTAAGTTAAATCTAAAATTAAATTATCCCTCACGTAATCTGGCAAATCTAACTTATTGAAGACTCGTACAAAATGCTAATATGAAACTTTATTCTCCTTATTTGAAGTAGTAATAGAGAACGTATTCTTTTTCTTTGATCTGAATTTTATACTCTAACCAATAAAATCTACATATGTATATCAAATCCACGACAAAGAGAACAGATATTTTACGTCAGTATTTCCAGAAAGTTTTAGACTTAAATTCAGAAGGTGAATAAATAAAAATTCCTGTTCTAAAACTTCATATAAATGAATGGATATTAAGTTGTTAGGAACGCATCCTATTGTTATGATAATAAAGCATTAAATAATGCTAACAAAACTATGTTAATTACTTACGTAAAGAAGACGTTATGACAGTGTATTTTTCTTTAAGCATCTCAACAATGACATCTTTATTTTGATTAGTTTCAATCGCATAATCTCTAGCTACAAGTTCCAATTCTTTTATTTCGTCTTCTGTGAGTTCTCTATATTCATACGTAGGAATTCCTACCTTTTCCTCAAATAGTTTTTGTGCGTATTTCTTAGCTTCGCCGTTCAACTCTTTTATAACTTCTATGTATGGCATTTCTTTTAGCTTATTATATTCCTCTTCAGAGATCATATTGTCTAGAAGTAATGCCTTAAGGAATCTAACCATCTCTTGTCTACTAGGTTGTAAACCTATTTTTTCTGGGTTAACTTTTCCTCTTATGTAAATTCTGCCACCCACCATTCCAGAGCCAATATAATTGCCTACTGGCTCGCCTTTAATTCCTAAGCCTAAAACCATTATTACTCCTCCAGCCATGTATTCTCCAAGGTAATCGTCAACCATCCCGCCTATCACTAAATAAGGCCTCTTATTCATATATTCCCTCATTTGAATTCCGACTCTGTTACCAGCATTGCCTTTGACGTAAATATATCCCCCTTGAAAAGCTTGAGCTAAAACATCCCTTGCATCGCCATGAATTACAACTTTACCGCCTTGCATTGTATCACAGCAGTCATCTGCTACATTACCGTAAACGTGGAATACGTTATTTTCATTCAAGTTAGCCATAGCATTTCCTACTACTCCGTATAGGTTTAATCTAAGTCCTGCTTTAGGAAAGCTTATTCCTATATATCTATGCCCTAAAAGATTTATTACTGTTACTTCCTTTTTACCAGATTTATTTACAAACTCAATAATTGCCTTATTTACGTCTTTATATCCAAGTCCTCTCGCGTCTATGTCAAATTTCTCTGTGTAAAATATGGGTTTAGAAAATGAGGATATTTTACTAACCTCTCTCCCTGGATTGATCAACCCCTTGAGTAAAGAAGCTATAAAATAATTGCCAGGCTCAAGAGTCCAAACTTTCGCACTAGGACTAAGCAACCTGATCTGATTTTCCTCGCTGGCAATGTAATAGTAATTTTTGTCTTCTCCTATTATAACTGGCCTAAACTTTGCCCTATCAGCTATTCCGATCATGAATAAGTCATTCCCAGAGTCGTAGCCTATAATTGCAGTAAATGGACCATCTAGCCTGGCATTTCTATAAATGTAGTCCTCTTCAACGTTTAGCTTACTAAACCTTCTAGAAGGATTTGACATTATCCTAGTTACTTCTTCTACGCTTAATCCTTCACTTATTAACTCCTCAAATAGGAATGCCATAACTTCGCTGTCTGTACCTACAAAACCTCCCCAACCTCTGGACTGTAAAAATTCAACGTTTGCACCAAAGGAGCTTACATCACCATTATGAACTATCGCTACATCAAATGCTGAAAATGGATGAGACCAATAAGGATAACTGCCTGGAGAATTAGTTGGCTGTCTAGTGTGAGTTATCCACATATCGCCCTCAACTTCATAAATATTATATTGTCTCGCAATATCTGCAGGATAACCTACGCCTTTATACACTTGTAAGGATTTTCCTGCACTGTAAATTCTTCCTTTCTTTCCATTATTCCATAGAATTTCATTTATATTCCTTACAACTTTTTTAAGAGAAGCTATACTACCTAAGGAAATTTCAAAATCACAATCACATAATTCGCCCATATATTTCTCGTTGAATCCCTTTATTCTAATTCCTTGATCTTCTATTTCTCTCTTTATCTCTTCTCCGTCTCCAAAATAGAAAGCCTTAATATAGTAAGAATTGCCTTCCTTAAGGTTAAATACTGCAAATCCAGCCCCTTTATCGCTACCCCTGTATCTTACGAGGTCTATGGCGCTAACGACGTCTTTACCTTTAATTTTAGGAGCATTTCTTTTCCTTAGTATTCCAAAGACTCCACATCCAGAAGGACTTATCATAGAGAACCAGCCTGCTTAACTCTTATTCTCCTAGCAATGTAAGAGTTCAAATTCACTGCTCTCAGTAATTCCCTATTTCCCGTTAGTGAAGATTGAACACTATATACTCCAGCAGCCCCTGCCATTAAGGCAATCTCTTTTTTCATACCAGAAATTAAATTGAAGGCTCTTTCTTTTAGATTCCCTTTACTACCTTCGCCTATAGCTATTTCAAGAATTTGGTAAGGCATAATTACAGCATCTGCCCCTAATGCTACTAATTTAAACACGTCTGCAGAGTCTCTTAATTTAGAGGATTTGGCAATTATATCAAACTTGTTTCTAACCCCAGCTTCCTTAAGCTTTGTATCAACGTCAGAAACTACTAACTCTAAGTCCTCATTAAGTATATCTTCATCTATTATAAAGCCTGGTATTCCCTTATTTACAAGTGTATCGTCAATTTCGTCCTCAGACTTTAAGGCTAAATAATAGCCTTCTTCAATCTCATAACTCCAATTTATCTTACCTTTACCATCATTACTAAAACTTATTTCGGAATATTTTGGTACAGTGCTTTCTACAAATACCATAGACCCTAAAGCATATGAAGCCCAACTTAGGCTTTCAGCTATTTCTTTCGGAGCACCTATGACGTTAAATATTACAGGTAAAGAAAGGTATACTTTACCTTTATTAAGTAAAAAGCTAGTATCTATATCTTCTCTGTAAGGATCAATAGGAGGTCTAGTAACTTGTGCACCGTCACTTCTTAACCAATCTAATATCCTTGCAGGTTTCTCAACGTCTGGTGGTGCAGTACTTCCCATGCTAGTAATAGTTGGTTCGCCTTTGTTTATCAATTCATGAAGATGGGACTTCCTTCTTTTATTCCAAAGTTCTCCAAGCTTTGGATTTAACTCCTCAGCTTCTCCTTCTATACCTAAAATAGATAAAACATCCCTAGATAGACCAAAACCATATAATAAATCCCTTCTTCCTTTCAATTCCTGAATAGAGCTCAAGCCTAAATTATCCAAAATGTTAGCTAATTCTAGCGAGAATCCGTTAACAAAGTTAACTAGAGTTTTTACCCCAAACTCAATATCAAAGATCCTAGTACCGTCAATTTTACTAGTTAAAGCAGTTGGACAAGAACCTATATGGCATTTATGAACCATCACACAGCCCATTGCTATTAGTGCTGCAGTACCTACACTTACAATGTCTGCACCTAAAGCTATTAATTTTGCAGCATCTGTAGCATCTGAAATCCTACCTGCGGCTATTATGGTAAACTTGTCTCTTAATCCTTCCTTTTTTAATACGCTGTCTGCAGAAGCTACGGCTAACTCTATAGGTATGCCTAAATTATCCCTAATAACTTCTGGAGTAGCTCCAGTTCCTGCTCCGTGGCCGTCTATTATTATTCCGTCAGCTCCCATTCTTGCTACTCCAGAAGTTATATACGGTATGTAATTTGTGGCCGCGACTTTAACAAAGACGGGCTTTCCAGTAGCTTCCTTTAATGCTTCTATCCTTTGTCCAAGATCTTCTATAGAATATATATCATGATGAGGGGCTGGGGATATAGCGTCTATTCCCTCTGGTATTCGCCTTGTCATAGAAATAGCCTTAGTAACCTTACTTCCGGGTAAATGACCTCCTATCCCAGGTTTTGCACCTTGTCCTATCTTTATCACTACTCCTAATCCTGCATTTAACACATCTATATCAACGCCAAACCTTGCTGAAGCCCACTGGACAAAAATTCTCTTATGCTTTGCTACTTCAGGATGAAGTCCACCTTCACCAGTTCCAGCTAGCGTACCAGTTAAATCTGCTGCAGTTGCAATAGCAATATTAGGATTTCCGCTTAACGCACCATAAGACATGTCTCCTAAATAAAGGGGAGTTGTCATTTCTATCCCGGAGAATGAAAGATATGTACTGGCCAAAGGCTTCTCAACTATTTTCCCTTCTACATTCTTAAATTCAATTCTATCTAATATCCGTAAACTATTCCTTCTTTTATCAAGAATTTTGTAAGGTTTGCCTGTAATGGCTAAGTGCCTAATATGCTCTATTTTATCTATAGTCCAAAATTCTGAATCTGTTTGCTTAGGTAAAGGTAAATACGCCTTGATAATCAAAGCGAGTCAAAAAAGAATGTGTCAATATTGTTATATATGTGTTTATGAGAATCTTTTACGTAAATTATGGTTCGAACTAATGTAAATTAATCATCATTTCATCACTATCATAGTTAAAACTTAGAACAACTATATAATGCATTATAAACTATGCTTCGATAAAACCTAAAGATAGCATAAACTATTTAATTATACCAGGTATATTATGAAAAGGATTCATAATTAAAGGTAATCTTATCGAATGATTTTATTGCTTAAAAATTTGAAAAAGATTTTACTACGATACCTTTAATTTTTGGAAAAATGCAAAGTTAATTATTCAAACCATCACAAAATTTGTATTTAACGTGGGGCCGCCGGGATTTGAACCCGGGACCACCAGCGTTCTGGTGGTTAGGGATCTATCCCCAGGCTGGCATCCTAGTCCTGGCTAGACTACGGCCCCATTTATAGTTGTTATATTTTCATTTAAAAATCATTCCCCATATAATACTTTGAGAGAGAGAGGTAGCCGAAAGTATTAAACTAAGCTAAAGCATTGTAATACGCTCATAATACTCTTTACAAAACTCTAGGGGTTAATATAAATTGCTTTTCAACACATTGTAGTTTTAGGTGTTGCAAAATCCCAGTAAGATACGTTTGTAAAAACTGTGGGTATGAGTTATATAGATTTGAAAAGGTAGGACAAGACTTTTACGGTGTAAGAACTCCCTCGGAAATAAAGTCAATATATGGTGGAAAATGTCCAAAATGTGGACATCCGCTAGGAGTGCCATCTCTAAGCGAAATTAAGATAGCGTTAAGAAAGAAAGCAATTTTAGCTACTTCTTAGTTCTTTAATAAAATTAATAATTTCTTCGAATTCTATTTCATTTCTTTTATATTTCTCTCCTAGTTGATAAAATCCAAAAGCAGATAATATCTTTGTAACATTTAAAGGTCTCTCCTTAATTGATGCAGAATCATAATCTATGATGTAAGTCCTTGCTTGAGTAACTAAAACGTTTTTCCAGGGTCTTGATATCTCCTCATGTTGTACGTGTACGTCTTCAAGATATTTAGCCCTAATTAAAAGATCTCCTAAATATCTTAAATCATACCTAGTAAGAGGGCTACCGTTTACATATTCCATAATAATATAATTAACTCCATGGCCGAATACCTTAGGCGCAGAAGGATAGGATATCTCTTGAATTTTTGCCTCTAATTCTAGGCTATTTTTTGGAGAGTCGGTTCTTCTTATTTTAACAACCTTTCCTTCTCCTATGTAAACTACTATTCCAGTCTTGCCTTTGCCTATTACGTTAACCTTTCCAAGACTAACATTACCAAAAGAATAGGCATAATATATCCCTGCGCTCTTTAATTCTTCCTCTACATCTTTAGAGTACTTTGGGTAAATGAATTTGCTTATTTCAACCAGGTTGGAGTTTTCCTCAGGAATGCCTTTAAGCATGGCTCCTTTGGCTCTCTATCTAACCAATATTGTTCCACGACTTTATAATTGTATTTCAGCGATATAGCGGACTTAACTATATCTTCAATTTTATCATTTCTCCTCTCTTTAATTGAGTAAAGTCTTCCGTCTTCTCCAACCCATATATTATCATTCTTACTAATAAAATCGTCTAAATCCATATAAAATGGAGGACCTTGGTTTAACTTGTAATTGCCTATTTCTTTACTTTCAAGCTGTAAAGCAAACAAGAGATTCTTTATATCGCCATATGCTTGAACATCTATAACTCTATATCCATAATTTCTTAGAATGTTAAAGATCTTTTCAACAGATTTATTTATTTGACCCCAAAGTAAATCCTCTACTACGTTATTATCTAGAATCTCTATCTTAGTAACTAAAACGTCTCCTTTTATCTTATCCCCAGCTGGCTCTGGTGGGAAGAAGAACTTTTCGGAAGGATTCTTAAGAAAGTACCTAGAGGCTATAGAAAATTCTGCTAATCTCTTGAGAGAAACTGCTGCTCCAGCGTTCCTGGATGGATCTACTGGATCTGGTAAAATTAAGGGGCATTTAAAATCCCTTTCTGGCTTTACAATGAAAATTTTAACCGGAGGCTTCCATTTTGAGGCGTTCTTTAAAACTTCCAGAAAACTGCCAAACTTTACTATAAGTAACTCCGTAACATAGCCCGAAAATCCCCTAACTTTTATTTCTGCACCGTAAACTCCTATTCCTTTCATAAACCTCTTTAGTAGGCGTACTTCGTCTTTTTGCTCCTCACTTAAATGGGAATTTATAAATTCTGTATGGAAAGGCGTCCTATCTACGGCAGTAATTGGTTTTTCTCCTTCCTCAATTTTTAAAGCAGGAACTATATCAATCTCAATACCCTTATGATTAACAATCAAATAAGGATGTTCAGCATAAGCAGTTGTAATATTAAATCCAGATAATCTTTCTCTCAAAATTTTAATTGCTTCTGTAGATATATATTCCTTTCCCACATTCTTAGGAAAGAATACGAATACGTCAACGTCTGCATCGCCCTTTAACCACGTTCCTTTCCTAAAAGACCCATGAATTTCTGCATCTAGGCCGTTAAGTCTCTCAATGACTTCATTTACTATTAACTTAACCTTCTCCTCGTCTTCCCTTGTAGGTTTTATTTTATCTAAAACTTTCTTTAGAAGCTCTTCGCTCATTTTCCAGCCACTCCTAAAATTTCATCGTAAATTGGGCCTTTTGGTGTTAAAGTGCTTTTATAAAGTATAACTTTATCAACTATAAAATCTCCGAAGTAATCGTTATAATGCTGATTAATAACGTTTGCTAAGTTAAATAGATTTGAAGGACCTTTTACTCTGCCCAAGGTTATGTGAGGAACGAACTCTTTCTCATCTTCTGGTCTAATTCCTCTACTTCTAAGCTCTTTTAATAAAAAAGACCTTATCTCCCTAAGTTGAGGGAATCCTTCTGAAATTCCAACCCATACAACTCTAGGCTTTGTAATGCTTGGAAATGCTCCCATTCCTTTCATGGCTATTTTAAATTTATTGAACTGAAGTAATGATACCGCTTCTTTTACTAAGTCCACTTTATTGTCTGGCACTTCTCCAATGAAGATTAGGGTTATGTGTATATTATCTGTCTCTACAAGCTTTACATCTGCTCCACTTAATTTAATTTCATTATAGATATCATTCAGTTTTTGGAATTGTGGAACTTTTATTGCAATGAATAACCTCATGCTTTTAAACCACTATGAAGAAGAAAATGGTGGTCACTAATTAATGTAATTCTTATAACTGGAATGCCAGGCTCAGGCAAAACATTGTTTGCAAACTTATTGAGAGAAAAAGGATTCTATGTTATCTCTATGGGCGACGTATTAAGAAAGAGGTATGAAAAAGAGGCAAAAATAGGTGAAAGAATGATGGATTTTGCTAAAAGAATTAGAGAAATATATGGTGAAGGAGTAGTAGCTAGACTATCTATGGAGGAAATCACGCCAACCATGAGCAGGATTGCATTCGAAGGAGTGAGGAGTTTAGCAGAAGTTGAGGAGTTTAAAAGATTAGGAAACCCTATAATAATAGCAATTCATTCTCCTCCTTCATTAAGATATCAAAGAATGATATCAAGGATGAGGCCTGACGATTCTAAGAATATTGAAGATCTAAGGAGAAGAGACCTTGACGAGATAAGACTAGGAATAGGAGGAGTTATAGCTCTAGCTGATTATATAATAATTAACGATTCCACGATAGACGAATTTAAGAAGAGAGCAGAAGAAGTTATATTAAGGATTACGAAATGACAAAAATAGTTGTAACGGCTGAAGTTAGGCCTTCAGAAGACGAATCTAAGGTCTTAACGGCTATAGCTAATTTCTTCGATTATGAAAAAATAACAAAGGAAAAGAGAGGAGATTATATTGTAGTCATTGTAGAAGAATCAAGAACACTAAAAAGTCTGCAAAAATTTCACGATGCGTTAAGAGAAGAGAAAATACTTGACGTTGCAAGAAAATACTTAAGGAGAGGAATTTCAGACAATTCAATTTCATTTATGTTACATAAACAAGCAGCGGCAATAGGTGTAATCTCTTTCGTGGACGATGAAAGAGAGTCGCCATTAGGTCCTATTTCATTTTACATAGAACATAAGAATCCTAATGAGGTTGTAGATTGGCTAGCGCCAAGAACCGCTAAAGGCCATCCATTATGGGAAAATAAAATTCCAGAGGATTAGTCTTTTAAGATATAATATGATAAATCGTCCGGCAAAAAAGATTTCCAAAAAGTTCTTCTTGCAATTTCTTCCATAATTTTAGCGTCTTTATATCTCCCACTAATGTGAACTAAAGCTAATCTTTTTACTTCAGCCTCCTTTGCTACAGTTGCCGCATCAGTAACTGTAGAATGTCCATATTCTTTAGCATTTATATCATCTAAAAACGTGGAGTCGTGAATTAACAAATCTACTCCTTTAACAGAATTTATTACACTATCACAGATGGCAGTATCCCCGGTATAAGCTATCCTTATTCCCTTTTTAGTTGTTAAATAATCTTCTGGATTAAGCTTCCTACCATTAAATATAACTTCTTTACCGGCCTTTAATTGCCTAATAATTCTCCAATCTTTAATACCTTCCTTCGTTAGTCTTTCTATATCAATATTTTTCCTATCTTTCTCTTCTATTAAATACCCTTGAGACTTAACTACGTGACAAGTCTTGAAAGGAGTAATTTTTAACTCATTATCTTCGTAGCTGTCAACGTACTCTATTTTAAAAGGAGGTTCAAAATAAGTTTCCTCAAAAACCTTATTTAAAAGATCCTTCACGTCACCAATTATGTATAATTTCTCCTTTCTACTATACATTCCCATAGTTTGGATTAATGAAGGAAGCCCTAAAACGTGGTCTGCATGAAGATGAGTTATTGCAATCAAATTTATTGCCATAATGTTAAGTCCATGATTAATCATTGTAATTTGCGTTCCTTCACCACAATCTAAAAGTACGTTAAAGCCTTGCCTCCTTACTAAAAATGCCGGAAGACCTCTCTTTGACGGCGCTCCACCACCAGTGCCTATAAAATAAACTTCCATCAAGGTTTTTCCACCACGTAGATTCCTCTCGATAGGCTTTTATGTAAATAAATAAAATGAATAGAATCAACTTTTAATCCAGAACTTTTAATTTTATCCCTCCAGTCAAACTTAGAATCTGTAGCAAAAACTAATTTTCCACTTTTCTTTAGGATCTCTGCCGAATTAAAGAAAAGTGACTCATATAATTCATCAAATTTTACATCCCTAGCATTAACTGATCTACCGTAAGGGGGGTCTGTAACAATTGCGTCTACAGAGTTTTCCTTAATAGGCAAATTACTTATATCTTCTTGAATAATTTGACATTCATAATTAAAATACTTTAGGTTATACTTAGTTTTCTCTATCATTTTACTATCAATGTCTCCTCCTATACAGTCATATCCTAACCAAGATGCCTCAATTAATATAGAACCTACGCCTGCAAAAGGATCAAGGATTGTCTTATCTGGATTAGCTAAATTGACTAAAAGTCTTGAAGTATATGCATCCATGGTTCCAGATTGAGAATATGGTTTTTTAGCGTGAGCCTGAAGGCTTTTTGAGTCTCTCTCTTCTTGCCTAATTCCAGCTAATATAATGCCGTCAGTAAATATCAAATCAAGCTTATCACATTTTTTACTAAATTTTACGCTACCTACAATTTCTTTATATAGAACTGGAAATAAATCCTTGTCTGAGCTCATAATAACGTTAGGTTTTATACTAAAGCATTTACCTTTAAGAGCATCATTTATATCCTTTGGATTGTCTGAAATTGCTAGAATTTCGCCTATTGCCTTAATTGTAGAAGATCTCCTTGCAATGTTTTTAGCTTCTCCATCGAATATTGCTACCCCAGTAACGTAAGAAAAAGGCCTCTTTAGTAGGGCTTTAAGCTCCGCTAGAGATATAAAAAGCTCGTCTGCGCTTAATATCGCATATTTCATAGTTTAACAGCTATAAGGTCTGAAATATCCGCAATTTTAACGTTTTTATTCTCAACTTTTATAGTATTAGTTCCTATAATTGATTTTATTCCAGCTCTAGTGAGCTTATCGTAAGCGTCATTAACTAATAATACGTGAGTTGCTACAGCTATTACTTTTCTAGCACCTAAATTATAAGAAAGCTGAGAAGCTTGGGCTAAAGTTCCTCCAGTACTTATTATATCGTCTATAAGCACAACGTCCTTTCCATGTAAATCTAAATGAGGAGCTTCTTTAATTCTCACTTCTCCAGTAGTTCTATCTCTTTCTTTTTCAATATGAGAATAAGGAGAATTGAGCTCCTTAGCGAGTCTTTCAGCTCTTTCTAAAGCACCACGATCTGGAGCTAATACGAAGGGATTTTCTACCTCCTTTTTAATTTCTCTAGCTAAAGCGGGAGTTGGATCCACTATTTTGACATTACCTTTAAAATATGAAATGACTGCATCGGGTTTATGAGGTTCCACCGTAATTAATTCGTCACTACCGCTCTCGTAAATAAGGTTTAGGACTATTTTAAGACTTAATGCTTCTCCGTCTTTAAATCTTCTGTCCTGCCTCGCGTAAGCTAAATATGGAATTATAGAAATAATTTTACTTGCACCTAAATTTTTCACTGCTTCTATCATTAAAAGTAATTCTATCAAATGCTTATCCTGAGGATAATAAGTAGACTGGACTATTGCTACTTCTTCTCCTCTAACACTTTCAGGAATTCTAATATAAGATTCTCCGTCAGGAAAAATCTTATGTTCTGCTTTTATAAGCTTCACATTAAGCATCTCTGAAAGCTTTTCGTCTATACCGTTTGAGGCTGGTCCTCCTACAATAATCATTAGTTATAGGTATTAGACAGAGTTTTTAAGATTAAAAGTCAAGTTAATATGATGTACTATATTTTCTTCACTGGAACAGCAGGCTCTGGTAAGACTACTTTAGTTAAGGAATTTCAAGATTATTTACTTGACCAAGAGTTAGATACAGCGGTCATAAATTTAGATCCAGCAGTAGAAAAACTCCCATACACTCCAGATTTTGATGTAAGAGAGTATGTAGACGCGTTTGAAGTTATGGAAAAATATGGATTAGGTCCCAATTCTTCATTAATAGCCTCAATAGATCTACTAATGACTAAAGCCGTAGAAATAAAAAATGAGGTCAGTGAAATAGAAGCTAATTATGTCTTAATAGATACTCCGGGTCAAGTTGAACTCTTTGCGTATAGAGATACTGGAAGGCTTATTTCATCACTAATAGTTGGAGATAATAAGGCAGCAAACGTATTTTTAATGGACTCATTCCTTGCAAGAGAAGCTAGAACTTACGTATCTTTATTACTTCTATCTAGTGCAATACGGTTTAGAATGAACTTACCTCAAGTTAATGTTTTATCAAAAATAGACCTTTTGACACCTAAGGAATTAGAAGAAATAAAAAGCTGGAGTAATGGAGAAGAACTAATAGATAGATTAGGTGAAGTTGATGATTATTCATTCGAGCTAGTAAAAACCTTAATAGAAAGCCTTGACTCTGCACCAGTTCCAGTTTCTTCCACAAACGATGAAGGGTTTGACGAACTTTATGCAGAATTACAAAGGATATTTGCTGGTGGAGAAGATTATTTAACAGAAGAGAACTCTCCTAGACTTTGAGCTTAACAAGTTTTAAACTTTAGATTTACTATTCTTAATTATGAAATTCAAGGCTCTTGACGCTCCTGCGTTTGTATACATAATAAAAACAATATCGGAATTTATGGACGAAGGTGCTATAGTTTCAACTAATGATGGAATAAGAATAAATGGAATAGATCCTTCTAGAGTAGTATTTTTGGATATATTTTTGCCTGCAGGATATTTTGAAAATTATGAGTCTAAAGATAAAGAAGTAATAGGCGTGAACTTAGAAGATCTATCATCAATCTTAGCAAGAGTAAAGAAAGACGATACATTAAGCTTTGAAACAGATGGAAGTAATCTTAAGATAATAATAGAAGGATCTTTCCAAAGAATATTTTCATTACCTTTATTATCTATGGAAGAGCAAAAAAATCCTTCTCTCAACTTAGAATTCCCATTTAAGGCAAAAATGCTCACAGTAACTTTCTCAGACGTTATGGACGGTTTAGCAGATTTAGGCGATACACTAGTAGTAAGTTCTGAGGGAGGAAAACTATATCTTTCTGTAGAAGGTGACATGGGAGAATCTAAAGTAGAACTTTCCACAGATAACGGAGCACTATTAGAGGCAAGTGGAAATGATGCTAAGTCAACATACGGTATGGAATACGTATTAAATACTACAAAAATGAGAAAAGCTTCGGACACTATGGAGTTGTACTTTGGTTCTCAGATACCGCTAAAGCTTCATTATGAATTGCCTCAAGGAGGATACGGTGAGTTTTATATTGCCCCAAGAGTTGAATAAAATCATTTTAATGCTATTTAAATCATATTATGAAAAAGCAGAACTTGAATTACCTGATGATATGGAATTAAGAGAATTCGCGATACAACCTTTTGGTAAAGATACATATGTTAGACATTTATCTTTTTCCTCTCCTCTAGAGTTAAGAAATTTCATACTTGAAAATCTTCCTTTACATTTATTTTATTCTACAGCAAAATATCAAATACCCTCAGCAAAAGAAATGGACGAAAAAGGGTGGATGGGGGCAGACTTACAGTTTGATATAGATGCAGATGAATTATGCGATATAAGAAAGATAAACTTTTGCCCAGTGTGTGGTTCTGAGGTTGATGGAGAAAAATGCCCTAAAGATAACGTTGAAACTGTGGAATTTGCTGAGATAACTTCTGATTGTATAAATAAAGCATTAGAAAACGCTCTAATAATCAAGGATATTTTAAAAGATGATTTTGGTTTAAATCCCGAACTATATTTCTCTGGAAATAGAGGTTTTCACGTTTACGTAAGATGTAGCGGAGACTGTGCTCTATTGGATTCTGAAGATAGAAAAGAAATAGTTGATTACATAAAGGGTATTGGAGTTCCTAAATACTCTTCAGCCTTACCAACAGATCCTGGCTGGGCTGGAAGAAAGGCTAGACGAATTCAAGGAGTAATTCTAGATGAAGAGGTAACCATAGATATAAAAAGATTATTTAGAATCCCAAATTCTATACATGGTAAATCAGGATTACTAGTAAGAAAAATAGAAGAAAGTAATTTCGAATTTTCCACTTCTTTATCACCTTTTTCTGGTTACGTTACATTTTTACCTTATATAACTGGAAAATTTCAAATATTGGGCGAAAACATAGAATTTTCTAGAGGCGTTCCCATAAAGCTAGATGCATCTATAGGAGTTTACGCGCATTTAAAAGGTTTAGGGGAAGTGAAATTATATGTTAGATGAAATACTTAATAGGGAAATCTCATCCGATACTCCTGTAGAAATTTCACTTTCAGAGATTCAGAAAATTTCTCAAACTTTAGCAAAGATAAGGATAAGTTATGACGACGAAATTCATAAGAATGAAATAAAGGTTTATGAAGAGCTCGCAGGATCGCTATTTGAAGTTAGGCTTGGCAAATATCTTGAGGATAATTATAAAGGAAAAGGATTTGATGAGTTCGTATTTAATATCCTAGATAAAATTAAGGAACTTTACATTTCATTACTGAGCGGAAATCTAATATTTAATGATGGTAAAATCTTGTGTAAAGTTATGAAGGATACAATAATTGAAAGTATAGAGCTAAAGAAAGGAGATTTAATCTTTCTTGATTTACAAAAAGCACTAGCTTTATGGACCGCAGAATATATAACTCCGTGTAAAATAGTAAGCTAAGTGATAGTTATGAAAGTTCCCAAGACGATAACTACATATTGCCCAAAGTGCAAAACTCATACACCGCACTCAGTATCTCTTTACAAAGGAGGTAAAAGAAGGACTCTAGCTGAAGGTCAAAGAAGATATGATAGGAAGAACTTAGGATATGGAGGTCAAAGAAAGCCAGAGCAAAAAAGATTTGCAAAAGTAACTAAAAAAGCAGTATTAATGTTAAAGTGCACTAAATGCGGTTATGTAATAATGAAACCTGGAATGAGAATAAAGAAGATGGAGATAGTAGAGGTGGCTAAGTAATGAAGAAAACTAAGATCTTAATTCCAGAGCCTAAAGGAAAATTTATCAGAGTAAAATGTACTAATTGTGGTAACGAGCAAGTAATTTTTAGCCATGCGACTTTTCCAGTAAGGTGCTTAGCTTGTGGAACACAACTGGCTTATCCTACTGGTGGTAAAGCAAAAATAGTTGGCGAGATAATTAAAGAACTGGGTTAAAATGATATATAATAAGCATCCTCTTCCAAGAGAAGGAGATATTTTAATCGCAACTGTTAAGCAAGTTTTTGATTACGGAAGTTATGTTACTCTTGACGAGTATGGAAATTTACAAGCATTTTTACCTTGGAGTGAAATAAGTACTAGATGGGTTAAAAATATTCGTGATGTTATAAAGGAAGGAAGGAAAATAGTAGTTAAAGTTATTCGTGTAGATAGAAAGAAAGGAACAGTTGACGTATCTTTAAAGAAAGTTAATGATGACGAAAGAAGGAAAAAGAATGCCGAATGGAAAAAACTACAAAAAACGGACAAAATTCTTGAGTTAGTTTCGCAAAAACTGGGAAAGACAGAAAAAGAAGCTTGGGAACAAGTTGCTTGGAAATTAGAAAGCAAATATGGAGATGTTTTTGATGCTTTACAAAAAGCAGTAAAGGAAGGAGATAAAATATTAAGAGATGCTGGAGTTCCTGAGATATGGATAAAACCACTAATAGAAGAAGCTTCCAAACATAGTGAAGAAAAGAAAGTAAAAGAATCAAAAGTTGTTGTAGTTAAAACGCTAGATCCAAACGGAGTAGAAAAAATTAGGAGTTTATTCGGAAAGGCAGTAGAAGGAGAAGAAGATACAGATTTTACAATAAAGATTTACACAATAGGTGCTCCTAGATATAGGGTTGATGTTACTGGCACTGAACCTAAAGCCGTTGCAGAAAGATTAAATTCTATTATAGAAAAGCTCCAAGAAATTGCTAAGGAAGAAGGAGTAGAAATAAGTGTACAAAAATGACTTGGCTAATAAGAAAATGCCCAGTAGACGGTACTTATACTTTCCAAGAAAAATGTCCTAAATGTAATACCCCGACTATAGTGCCTCATCCCCCACGATTTTCTCCAGAAGATAAATACGTAAAATACAGAATAGAAGCCAAAAAAGGTATTAAATTAAATTGCTAAAAATTTGTTTTATCCGTAATAAACACATTCTGGAATTACTGTCCCAGGTTGTACAAACTGGTATATCATTACCATTATATATGTTTCATAATTAGGTCCTTTAACCCATGGGAATAAGGCTACATAGACTGGTTGGAAATAAACCATATGAATTTCTGGGAACGGAGTCCCTGGTGTTGTTTGCAAACCACTTATGCTGAATTCCAATTTACTGCTAAATGGCGCTATCACTGGATATCCTGTGCCTTCTAAAGCTTCAACAAACATGTTAACAATTAATGAGTTATATGCCTTTGGAGTCCACGCAAGTGGATATGCTTGACCTATAATGCTTGAGAGTTCGTTTAATTCAGTAGCGACGCTTGGGTCATACTGTGCTATGCTACCTAAAGTAGAATTTAAGTATGAAATTTCAGAGGTGATAAGACTGGTGTTTAGATATTCATTTATTGGATATCCTGCGATTACTGTCATTGCACCCATTGCCTTACCTATATCTCCTAAGGATGTTGTATATCCTAAAAACTCTCCACCTAAATCTGATGGATAACCTATGTACCATTCTTCTCCACTACTTGAATTAACTGAAGTCACTGCATCGTAAGCTACTATGTAAACTGGGATAGTATAATTAGGATTACCATAAGGATATAAGTGAAAATCTTTTTCTAGTACTGTTGCAGCAAAAGTCTCATTATTTAAGAACATCTCAGCCATGAGCTTTATCTGGGTACCATTAAGTGTATTATTTTCTGCTATGACGCTTCTATTTCCTATAACTTCCTCCCAATATCCGTAATCCCACCAGCTTAGTATGAATGCATGAGGACAAGTTTTCTGATTTATCCAATCTAATGCTGATACCCAAGCATAATTAATTATAGGATAGGGACTAGCAGAAGTTACTATTTCGTTTGGAACGTTACTCATAGTTATTGCTGCACCTGCGTCTGCTACAAGTGAAATTCCTACCAATGATAGCACAAATATTGGAATAATTTTCGCTTTATATTCCTTAGTTTTATCTATAATGTAAAATACTCCTGCACCAGCTAATGGAGCTATCATGTATGCAGTATAATTAAAGAGATAAGGCTGTTCTGAAGTACCGTAGATACTTATTACACCCAAAACGAGTAACCAAAGTCCTGCAAGGTTACTTTCCCTTATTAAGTAATACATGCCAATGACTGAAAGGAATAATGCTATCCCGAAGTCAGTAATCATTGATGTTATTGGCTGCGGTATATATTCTGCTACAGTCTTATCAATAGGTACAGTAACTTGATAGAATGGATTAACTATTGCATAGTATCTTGAAGGAATTGGCGTTACACCTAAAAATGAGAGACCTACTATTGCTACTACAAATATGAATACTGCACTTGCAGTTATTATTAATGCTCTAGAATCTAAAATTTCCTTAGGTAAGATATTCTTCAAATAAAGGTCTAGAAATAGTAGTGCACCAATTATTAACAATGAAAGCCCGTGAGCTAATCCTGAAAGGAATCCAATACTATTTGGCGCCCAAGAGGTTAAGAACGCAGTAACTATTGCCATGAGAGTAAAAGCTTTTGCAGTCTCTTCATTGTTCCTATTAAGTAAGATTAGTAGGAAAGCTCCAGCTAACAAGCTTAAATCAATATATGTAGATCCTCCCCATGATACTTCAGCTAAAAATAGAGGCACTCCTGCAAATGCTCCATAAATTGGTTTCTTTTTCTCAATAGCATAATTTAGTAGATATATTGAAAATAATACGAATACTCCTCCCCATGAAGTCTTTGGCAATCCACCGACTATGTTCTTAACAGTTAAAGCTGGAGATACAGCTATTATTGCTGCAGCTACAAAACCGCCTATCCTGCTTTTAGTTAGTCCAGAAACAGCAACATAAGCTGCTGCTACTCCTAAACCAGCAAGTGCAACATATAGGAATAAGGTAACAGTATATACTGCGTTAGCACCATAAGTAGAATAGAAAGGCAGAGAAAGAAGTGCAACAATAAACGGTAATCCTATTGTATCACCTAATTCTATGAAAAATCCCCAAGGGAACCATGCATGAACATCTGGGGGTACTGCATACCAATTACCGTGTGCTTGAGCAATTAATAAGGCGTTATAAAATAAGTACCAAGAGTCGAACCCGTTGATTCCTAAAGGATATTGAGTGCTTAATGACCTTATTAAAATTGAAATTAGTGCTATTCCTGAAACTACGAGAGTATCAATAATATTTGTACGCTCTAAAATCCTTGTTAGCGTTTTTGTAGACTGCATAAGCCCTTTTCTAATAAATATCAATATAAACTTAATCCAAGAAGTTGATACAATAAAAATATTCAAACATTAAAATTCAGACTAGCTTTATTTCAAAATTAACGTCGCCTAATATTGTAATCTTATCTCCTTTCTTAACTTCAAACGGACCTATAAAAACGCCAGAAGATACATAACCATTAACTTCTCCAATTTTTGAGATAAGCCATTTAACCATATCCATTGGTCCACCATAAATAAAGTTAGGAACACCTCGGCCTACTAGTTTATCGTTTATTAACATCTCTACGCCTTTAATTGGCAGTGAAACTTGCTCTCCTATATAAAGCCTACCAGCAGCAGAATCGTCAGCCTTTAATTGCAATGCATTCAAATTCCAAGTGTTAAATCTAGTAGCAGGCAATTCTACTCCCAACCTAGTTTCTTTAATACACTGAGGAAAATTATCATTTCTACAAGAATCCGTAAAAAATACTACTTCAACTTCAGCAAAATTATGATTAAACCATAGCTCTATTTCCTTATCTGACGTTATCATCGGTTTAGTTAATATACCATACATAGGCTCTTTACCATGGAATCTTTTCAAATGTTCCCTTGTAACCAAAGAGATCTTATATCCTCCTAAACCCTCTTCCTCCACTAGTCTTGAAGAGAACTTTTTGAATATCTCTTCAGCTTCCTTTTCATTTACCTCAAAAGGCTCAATTTCTTTCCTACTTTTATAGGCATTAAAAAGTAGATCAGCCTTATCCATGATATAGAGAAAAAAGAGAAGCTATTTAAGTTTTGTATGCGGCTGCCGGGATTTGAACCCGGGATCTCAGGCTTGGAGGGCCCGCGTCCTAATCCATGCTAGACTACAGCCGCAATATAATCTTAAACTACCCTGCTTTAATAATTTTCGCTTTCTTATCCCGAACAATTTATCTTTTATTAGAAGTTCAAAAGAGAACATATTAAGTAGACATGCATAGATAAGTTTAAAATAAAAAGGTAAAAGAATGATATTGGGCCCGTAGCTTAGCATGGTTAGAGCGCCCGGCTGATAACTTATGGGCAGAAACCGGGAGGTCGGGGGTTCAAATCCCCCCGGGCCCACCATAAGTTAGAAGTACTAACTAGGACATTCTATCAATATTTGGGATTTAATTTTCATTATTCGGTTTAAAATATGTAAAAATTGACAAAATTGAATTAAAAACTACTTCAAGTATTGTACAAGTTTTAAAGAGATTAATAACACTAATCCAACTACAATCATTATTGCAGATGCAGTAACGGCTACTTGCGGTCCATAGTATCCGTAATACTCATAAATTAAGATTGAAGCAGGAGAAGTTCCAGCTAAAGGCCCATAAAGTACATAGTAAGCAACTATTGCAATTGAACCAAATTCGCTCATTGCCCTAGACATACTAGTCAATGAAGAAGATAACGCTCCTTTTAATGAGTTTTTCATAATCATTAAATACACTCTTCCCATTCCAGCACCTAAAGATCTTGCGTATTCCTCGTAAACTCTAGGCATCGAGTCAAAGTAATTCTTCATGCTCCTTATGTATATTGGGGCAGAGACAATCACAAGTGCGGAAATTAGACCATAGTATGTATCAAAAAAGTTTATTCCCAAGTCCTGAAATATTTTATAGAAAGGTGAATATGGACTATCTAAGAACACTAATGCTACTCCTACTATAGGGTGAGGTATTGACGCGGGAACGTCAACTAATGAATCTGTTATAAAATCTTTTTCTCTAGAAAGATAATACGCTAAAGGCGTAAAGAGAGCAAAGTCTATCCCAGCTGCAGATGCTGAAGATAAGACACTTAGTTCGACTCCAGAGTAGAATGCTTGAGAGAAAGCTTGAGGACTTTTGAACACGAAGAATCCCATGTAAATAAGGAAGAGAACTGGAACTGCGAGTATAATTGATAAAAAAATTCCTAATAGCTTAAACCAGTTCATAGAGTACCTCCTTCTATTAACTTTCCTTCAGTCAACAATGAAGCTATCTGAGGAGGTACTGCAGTAGAGTTGAAAAGAATAGCCGGTTGGAGAGGACATAAATCGAATTTCTTTAATATACTTGAATGCTCTATAACATAGATGACAAAATCTATTGCCTCATTGTAGTTATTAGTATTCTTAGGTATTGTTATAAATAGATATACTGGAGACCCTTTTACTACTCCTGTGTTAAGAGTATAATTAAACATTGCATAGAATGACGAACACTTATAACAGCCTAAGTTTAGCTTTGCAGGCAGTTGGATATAGTCTAAGCCTTTCGCTACTGCCGCAGATCTATAAATATATAGGAATTGTATTGCTCCTGACTCTAAATCTGGAACTAATTCTGCAGCATTGCTTGCAGTAACATTACCGTGATTGCTTAACATCCTATCATAAAAGTAATAAGTATTATTAGCAAAGAGATAACCTGCAATCTCTAGATTTATCCAAGCTCTAAAACCTGCGGGGTCTGTGTTAGGATTAGAAATTCCTACCTTAACTTTACCTGATGTTAAAATGCAATAAAACTTATACCAATAGGTTGAATTTCCAGTTTTTATCGCATCTTCAGCATAGCTTAATGCCTTTTGTGCACATGGGTTGCTAGATATGCTTGTATTGGTATAAGCTATAGTAATTTGATCGGAAACAAATGCTATTGCCCAACCCGGATTATTACTTCCTAGATCATTTACTGCACTTAAAGCTACTGGCATAAATACAGTGACAGATGCCCCTGAGCCAATTTCTCTAGCAAGTGCGAAAGACCCTCCTCCTTTAGGTGGTAAAACTACCGGTATCCCGCTAGCAGAAGAGAAGCACTTTCCTAGACAACAAGCTTCCTTAGTATATGCATCAGCTACATATATTATAACTTGAGTTTTCTTCGTTGTCGTAGTAGGTGTCTTCGTTGTTGTAGTAGGTGTCCTTAGACTCAAATACGCTACTGCTCCTATTACAACTATTGCTACTATTATTATACCGATTATTACCAGCTTATTCATGGTTCTCAGATAAAAGTATATATGCTAATTAAAAAATATTTCTAACTAAAATATTTACCGACAAACCTATAAGTTATTGATTGCATAATATAAGAAAGTTTCAAAAAATAAGGATCTAAAGCAAGTTTTGATGGAACATAAATTTCTCTCTTCCCAGTTTTTATAGCTTTTACCACAGCGTTTGCTACTTTTTCTGGCTCTACTGCGAACTTAGAGAAAGAGTCTTTTACTCCTTTAAACGATGGATGAGAAGTAAAATTTGTCTTTACTGGACCCGGATAAATTCCAGAAATCTTTACGCCATATTTCCTCATCTCTGCCCATAAACCGTTAGTTATGTGAGCTAGAGCTGCCTTAGTTGCAGAATAAACTAGGAGTTTAGGAGAGGAAACATATGCGGCCTCAGATATGATATTGACTATTGAGCCTCTCCTTTCTTTAACCATATAAGGCAATACTGCTTTCATGAAATAGATGGGGCCTAATAAATTAGTTCTTATCATATACTCTTCTTCATTTAAATCAGTTTCAAGAAATGAGCCGTAAACTCCGAAACCTGCGTTGTTAACTAGGACGTCTATAAATCCATATTTGGAAATTAAATAATTCACTGTCTTAAAAACATCTTCTTTATTACTAACATCAACTTGAATTTTTTCGTCACCAACTTCCGGTAAGCTTCTTGATATTGCAACCACCGTATAGCCTAAGTCCTTTAGCTTAATTACAGTGGCTTTGCCTATTCCTTTAGAAGCTCCAGTAACGACTGCAATCATTATAAATTAAAGGCTTTCCTAAAATTTATCTCTATCTTCTTCTCCACGTATCTCTCATCTTCATTCCAAATTTTAGAAAGAAACTTTATGATAGAAGGAATGTCAGTAGGCTCAAGTAACTTTCCTTTATATACATATCCTCCGTCACTTTCAGTTAGCACAATGTTAGGTGAGGCGTTCTCTGCAATAATCCTATGCTTTTCCTGGAAAGTAACTGATGGATTAATAGTTATGAAATATCCTGCGCCTTCTATATCGCGAAGTAATTCTTTCGGACCAGAATACCAATGAATTATAGCTCTTCTTATATCATGTTTAATTAAAAGATTTAACACGTCGTCCCAAGAATTCACTGCGTGAATATTAACAGTCTTATCCTGAGAATTTTTTAGGAACTCTTCAAAATATCTTATTTGAAGTTCTTTGGGAGCTTCGGAATATTTATAATCTAAACCTATTTCTCCAACAAAATCCGCTTTATCTATTAATGGTAAAACGCTCTCTATCTTCTCTTTATGAACATTCCAAGGATGTATTGCTACGCCTTTTAGAATATTTTTATCATTTAAGGATAAGGTTTCCACAGAGGAATTATAATCCATGGAAACTGCAGCTATAAAATATCCTTCATATTTTTTCTTAAGTAAGGAATAGTGACAATGAGCGTCGTATAGCATGATTTAATACTTTCTTTAATGGTATTTAACCACATGTGGTATACTGGATCTGGAGATAGCGGAAAGACTAAAGTTCCGTCAAAAGGTGAAGTTTGGAAAGACGATGACATAGTAGAAGCTTTAGGAAATTTAGATGAATTGAACGCTTCTCTAGGCATTATTTCTTCTCTTTATCCACAACTTTTTGATTTAATATACAAAATTCAAGATGATGTTTTTGTAATATCTTCGGAAATTGCAGGATTTAATTTAAATTTTAGCGAAGAAAAGATAAAGGAACTTGAGGATTTAATAGCCAAGTTCGGAGGAGAAATAAAACCTCTACGAAATTTTGTCTTACCTGGAGGGCATTTAGCTTCATCTTTTCTTCATTTATCTAGAGCAATATGTAGGAGAGCAGAAAGGAGTGTAGTAAAGATAATGAGAGAAGGTAAGGCGAGAGACGTTCATGTGAAATATCTTAATAGGTTGTCTTCGTTACTTTTTGTTTTAGCTTTGTGGGTAAATGAAAAATCTGGTAGTCCTAACGTTATTTGGAAAAGGTTTGGCTAAGCTTATAAGCATGGTATGCAGTTAAGTTATCTTGCGCTGAAATTCCTACTGTCTTAAATATAGAAGGTCTCTCAATTTTTATTCCATCGGTTATTATTTTACCTATTTCTATTACATTTTTTATTAATCCCTTCTTTTGGGGCTGTATGTAATCTCCAGATTCTGAAGACACTGCTTGTAAAGAATCTACAATGTAAGTCTTTGCTTTAGCTATAGTTTCGTCGTCAATCTCTCTAGCATCAGGAGTATGGGCACCTATACTACTTATATGAAAATCTTCTTTCAAAAATTTCCCTAGTACTACCGGTTCTTTAGAAGATGTGGTTGAAAATATTACGTCAGACTCTTTAAGCAAGGTTTGTAAATCTACTGCATCTGCACCTATTTTCTTTGCTAACTCGATATGAGATTTTCTTGCAGTTATGAGAATTCTAGATATTGACAAATACTCTGACGCAATCTTTGCATGATAATAAGCTTCTAGTCCTGCTCCAATAATTCCTAGGGTAGGAATTCTATTTCCGTAAGAAAGTTCAGTAGATAATACACTTGCAGAAGCTGTTCTTATGGCAGTTAATATAGTACCGTCAATTACTGCTAAAGGTTCTCCAGTATCTGGAGACATTAGAATTACTATACCTTGTACTGACGGTAAGCCTCTATTTTTATTCTCATTTATAACATTAACAATTTTTACTACTACAGAAAAATCAGTATAAGAAGACATAATTCCCCACCAGTTACCTTTTATTGTTAAAACTTGTCTTTGTGGTTGAGTCACTTTCCCTTGGTAGTATAAAGAGAAGGCTTCTTTTACTGCATTTACTGCATCTTTTGCAGATAATATTTCTTCAAGCTTTTTACCATCTAAATAAAGCATAATATTATACATATTCTAGAGTTTTAAAACTAAGATTAACATTGTTAATTGCATTTCTACACGATTTTTATAATTATAGTTTTTATAGAAGGTTGAGAATAGATTTTCTCATGAAAATTGAAACTATGGATATTGAAGATAAGAGGTCTAATGCAATCATAGCATGGGCAAAAAATCCCTCGAACATTATTTCAATCTTACCTAATGTAGTAGGTATCGAAAATAACGTAGTAAAGTTAAAATTCACAAGGTTTTTACTATTTTCGTTCGAAGGGGAATTTGTTGTAGAACCTTCCTTTATAGGAAGCGGTATTGTAGAATATAAGTTAACAGACAAAAAAGGAAATGAGATAAAAATAATAATATCTGCAGAAGGAAAGAGTGGAGTAAAATTATCAGTAAGTTATTCTGGAGAGAAAGAATGGATTGTTGGTAAAGGATTACATAAGATACTGGAAGAAATTTCTAACGGCATAAAGAACGAATTATCAAAGCTTCCAGAAGTTGAACAACAAACCGTAGGCAGTAAAAATTTCTCATTATCACTATCTAAAATTTCATCAATATCGAAGCTAATAATGAAATCAAAGTTAGCTAAAACTGATGACGTTACCTTAAAAGAAGGGGAAGTCCTTAGTTACGTAGAAGGAATAATAAGCGATTTTGCAAATTATCCTTTAATCTACATAAGCGGATCTGGTTCTTCGACATTTAGATTATTATTCCTTAATGGTGAGCTAAAAGGCATATACATTCTAAAAGACGGTAAAGATTCATTCAATGAGGATGATCTTAATCATCTTTCCGGAGAATTTAAGATTCACGTTTATGTAGGAATATCTCCAAGAATAGTAGAAGTTTTGGAACAAGAAAGGTGATAAAAATGTCAGTTAATCTAAAAGTTCATAAACCTTACGTACTATACGAGGAAGGAGATCACAAATTTGTCTGGTTAGGATTGGACGAGTCAGAGCATGAAAAAGGAATACTGACAAACCAATATCTTATAGTTGATGGAGACGAAGGTGCATTATTGGATGCAGGAGGATATTTTGTTTTTGAGAGAGTTTATGAAAACGTTAAGGAGTTTATAAAACCAGAAAATATTAAGTATCTCTTATTCTCTCATCAAGATCCTGATGTTATAGGCTCACTTAACTTATGGTTAGACGTTGCACCTAATGCTCAAATTTATGTTTCAGAGCTCTGGGAGAGATTCCTTCCTCATTTAGGATTTGAAGCTGCCGGTAGAATAATCGATATACCAGATCAAGGAATGAGCATAAAATTTGGAAAATCTGAGATTAAAGCTATCCCGGCACATTTTATGCACTCGGTAGGAAATTTCCATTATTATGATCCAGTATCCAAGATTTACTTCTCTGGAGATTTAGGAGCTGCAGTGTTTCCGACAGGCAAATGGTATTTATTTGTAGAAAATTTTGACGAACACGTAAAGTACATGGAACCTTTCCACAGAAGATACATAGTAAGCAAAAAAGCCATAGATCATTGGCTAGAACAAATTAAAGGACTTGATATAAAAATCATAGCACCACAACACGGTTCAATATTCCAAGGAGAAAATGTGAAAAAATTCATAGAATGGCTCAAAAGCCTAGATAAAGTAGGAATAGATTATATATGGTAATATTTAGTTATCCTCCTTTTATTTCCTCCAAGATTATTTTTTATTGTGAAATTACAACTTGGTAGCCCTCCTTCTGACGGAAATTATTTAGACGCTTTTATTATAGCATTAAAAGCAGCTGAAGCAGGAGAGGGAACAGTAAAGCTTTACTCTACTGCGGTAAAAGACTTTCTAGAATTTATTAAGAAAGACCCCAAAAGCGTAACTTCTGAAGACGTTAATAGATGGATAATCCACTTGATGTCTAAAGAAGGAAAAATAAAAGGAACAGAAATGAAAAGGGCAAGAAGCGTAACTTTAAGGAACTATGTTATTGCAGTAAGAAGATTTTTAAAGTGGATTGGAGTAAACGTTAATCCAGTAATTCCAAGAGCAAGAAGGAAAGAGATTAGGGCTTTAAACGAAGACGAAATAAAAAGGCTTTTCGAGGCAACAAGAAGGCTTAGAGATAAGTTAATTTTACGCTTATTCTTGGATACTGGATTAAGATCTAAGGAGTTGCTCTCGCTTAGGGTTGAAGATATAGATCTAAAGAATAGAATGATAAGAGTTAGGGAAACAAAGAATGGAGAAGAAAGGATAGTATTCTTTACTGAGGAAACTGAAAAATTGTTAAGAAAGTACTTAACTAAACAAGGAAGTTCCGAGAGACTCTTTCCTATGACATACCAAGCACTTTATAAATTAATTAAAAGGCTAGGAGAAAGGGCTGGAATTAAGGGGCTAAGGCCACATATATTAAGGCATACATTTGCAACTATTGCAATAAGGAGAGGTTTGCCTTTACCGGCAGTACAAAGGTTGCTAGGCCATAAAGATATTAAGACTACACAAATATATACTCACTTAGTTCTAGAAGACTTAATGCAGGCATATAAAAAAGTGTTCGAAGAAAATACTACTTAAGCTTTCCCTGTAAATCTCCATTTAGCCATATCCTTTACATATTCTGCCAAATCTCTTAAGCTATTAAATGATGCTGTCTGCAGATGAAGATATTCAAATTTTGCTTGATTTTCCAACATTTTCCTCTGAAGCTCCTTAACTCTTGGAGATTTCAGAATATCGTTAAGCTTTTCCTTGCTTAAGTTTCCTACAATTTCTCCATTTATATCGTCAGGATAAGGCAAATCACCATTAGGATAAATTGTTATTGCATAGCTTACTAACCTCTTTGGATATTCACCTTTTAATGCTTTAATAAATCCCCAAGAATTATTGAGAGTAGAAGAATATTTCTTTTTAAGTTCTGAAAGTACATTATAGAGCTGTTCAGGATCTGGTGCAAGTTTTACCTTTGAATTTGGATAATCTACTGCAGGTAAAACAAGGATTTTGTAGTTACATTCCCTAACTTTCTTGATTTTATCTTCCAACTTATTCAAGTTATATCTAGTTACTACTGTTTGCACATTAACCTTTATTCCATATTGTCTAAATTTACATAATGTATCTAAGGCTTTAACGTTCCAATGATACTCGTCTATTGAATAATGAAGGAAATCTATTCTATCTGCAAGTTTAGTTAAGAATTCGTCGTCGTTCAACCTATATCCATTTGTAGTTAGCATTACGTAAAATGAACCGTCATGTGCATACTCCAACAACTCTAGAATATCTTTTCTAATAGTAGGTTCTCCGCCTTCAAATGAAAGTACTACTATTGATGAATCTCTCAAATTATCAATTATCTTCTTTATAGTTTCTGTACTTCCTTCACCGAGCTCACCATTATAATATTCAGGATTACAAAAAGTACAGTGCAAGTTGCACCTTGAAGTAACCTTAAAAGTTGCATACCCAGGATTAAACGGATCTTTTAATAATTGCGTTTTTATGAACCATCTAATCGCTTTTATATCACGATTCATAGTTCAGAAACCTCTTTACATGTAAAACATATTCATACGCATTATCTTCTATCATTTTAATTTCTTCCTCTCTTATTTTTCTTACTACCTTAGCTGGAATTCCCATTGCTACACTATAAGGAGGAATTTCGGCATTTGGCGGTACTACGCTTCCTGCTCCAACTATGCTATATTCGCCTACTTTTGAACCATTAAGTAAAATAGAACCTATACCAATGATGACGTTTGATGAAACTTTAGCTCCATGTATAACTGCGTTATGTCCTACTGTAACTTTATCTCCTATTTCAACTTTAAATCCTGGGTCTGTATGTATTGTTGAATTTTCTTGAATGTTAGATTCTTTACCTATACTTATGGAATCGTTATCTCCTCTTATGACAACATAATGCCATACACTACTCATTTCCCCTATTTCAACATCACCAATTATATAAGCTGTAGGATGTAAGAAAACGTTCTTAGAAATTCTTGGCTTTCTGCCCATAAAATCTTCTATAGGCATACATTATTTCTTCTTCAACTTGGCTATAAAAAACCCGGTCATGTCATGTATTTGAGGATGAAATCTTATCATATATTCTATATCAAATCTAGGGTCATTAACGACTTCTTCATTCTCTATTTCAGTAACGGTACATGTAGAGTAAATAACCTCTCCGCCTTTTTTTAGGATCTCATACGCTGAATTCAAGAATTGCTTTTGATACGCATGAAGATTCATTAAATCCGTTTTAGTCTTTTTGTCATAAACTTTAGGTCTTAATCCTAGAGCAGAGCATGGAGGGTCTATAAGCACCTTATCCACATCTTTTATTCCTAGCTCACTTAAATACCTGGAATCGTGAACAAATACTTGAACGTTTACATTCATTTTCTTAAATAGCTGTTTCATTTTTTCAACTTTTTTATATGTATGGTCAAATCCTATAATTCTTGCCCTAGGTTCTAGTTGGTAAATGTGCGATAATTTGCCTCCAGGTGCGGCTGTCGTATCTACTATAAATTCTCCAGGTCGAGGGTCTACTATCCTAGCTACATACATTGAAGCTTTACCTTGAACGTAAATTTTACCTTCTTTTATTTCCTTTGTATCTGCTAACTTAGGTGAAGAGTACAAAGAATTATAAACCTTGACCATAAATTTTCCTCCAGGTAACCTTACTAACTCTCCATTAGCAACTGTTATTCCGTTTTCGCTTACTACTTCTACAGAATTGCCTTCATTTGCAATTATCTTCTTAATTCCTGGTGGGTAAACGTCCGCTCCCAGCATTACGCTCTCAGCAGTTTTCTTATCTACAATAACCTTAGAGTCTAAACTTTCTAACTTATTAGGGCCTTTAACTTCAGCATAGATAGCCTCAGGAAAATCTTCGTCTTTTTTAAATCCATACATCGATTGTAAAACTTCATCCACTGTAGTCTTTAACGTATTAACCCTAACGTAAAGCCTTGAATTTGGTCTTTTAATAGAATCCAGAAAGCTATTCAGACTTTTCCCATACACTTTCCTAAGTTCTTCTATGACAAATTCATCATAATCTAATTCCAAACTACCTTAGCCCCCTTATTATTTGGCTCTGTTAAAAATCCACCAAATGTAGAAACTAGTTCTTCTCCTTCTCTTCTAGAATTGACAAAAGTATAAACTGCTGGACCAAAGGATGATATTCCGCTAGGGAAACCTTTGCTCTTAAGTTTTTTCATAAGTTCTCTCACCTTATCCGTTTGCAAAGATACCTCAATCTTTTTAAAACCTAGATTTTGTATTCTATCGAGCGCGTCCAGTACGTTTTCTAAGTCTTTTTCTATGACAGAAGGAATAAATTCCATGAGAACTACTCTAGCTAAAGTATCTAATCCTTCAAGCTTAGCATTTTTAAATGCTGCCAATTCTTCTTTACCAAAGATTCTCCTGCCTTCTGGAATGTTTACATAAATATACCAAGGAAAATCTACCCTAAGTAAAAGCGGTGGCGGAGGGGCTGTGGAAAAATCTGAAGGTAAGGCCTCTTTCTTAACTTTTAATGAATGACCTCCATCTACAATAAATCCGCCGTATTCGAATGCATATACACCTATACCGGAAGTTGAACCTCTTTTCACTAACTTAGCTAATTCTACAGAGCTCTTTCTTTGGAAGTTCTTCTCGAACGCATACTTCGTTATTGATAATAAATACTGTGTTGTATGCCCTAAACCTACGTGAGCTGGGTAGTCCTCTTCTATGCAAAACTTCTCCTTAGGAACTCCATCTATGTTAATTTCTTCGCATTCGCCAGTCTTGATAACTATCCTAGGATATTTTAATGCTACTCCCATCCCTCCGTCTAGTCTACCGTACTTACCTTCGAGGTCAAATAGTGTAATATGAATCCTTGAAATACCTATAAGCTTCATTATTTTTTAGACCCTTTTTATAAGTTTAAAACGGTTACTCATGAGCTTAGCAACAGTCCTTTATGAATGGTATAAGAAAAATCCTTCCAAGACATTTTTAGGAGGGGATAGAAGTTTAACATACCAACAAGTTGTTGATGAAGTTAGAAGAACTGCATCATTAATCTCTCCTGGCGAAACAGTTGCACATATAATGTTTAACTCAACTAGATCTGTAATAAATTATTTAAGCGTTTACTGGGCCGGAGGAAAAGTAGTAGCAATAGATCCCTTAACCTCAGCAGAAGATTTAAAATTCATTTTAGAAGATTCTCAGCCTTCATTAGTTTTGACTGATCATGAAGTATACGAAAGGGAAAAGAACGTATTAAAGGACTATAAAGTGATAATAGACTCCGCCGATGGCGGTTATGAGCAAACTTCACCATATGAATATAGAGAAGATGAAGTTGGCTTGATTTATTATTATGCCGGAATAGCAGGAAGGACTATGCAAGTATTACATAGCGCAGAAAGAGTTGAATTAAATTCTGCATCCCTTTATAAGGCCCTAGGAGTTAAGGATATCTCTAGTATATTAACTGTGCCATTGGCTCATGTACTGGGTAACAGCGTTTTAGGAGTAACTTTGGAAGCAGGTGGATTTATGTACATTTTGAGAAAATTTGATCCTAAAGAAATAATATCAGCAATAGATAAGTTCTCAATAAACTATTTAGCAACAGTACCCATGGTTTACGACGCATTAGCTAAAGAGAAAGAAGGTAATCTAGATAGTTTAAGACTCTGTATTAGTACAGCAGCACCATTATTCCCATCAACAATAAAGGCTTTCAAGGAGAGATTTAATAAGGATATAGTACAACAATATGGATTTACAGAAGGATTAGTAATAACGTATCAGCCTCCTGAATTTTCTCAGGTAATAAGCATAGGTAAACCCTTACCTAATGCTGAAGTAAAAGTAGTTAAGGATAATGGAGAAGAGGCAAAAATTGGAGAAACTGGAGAATTATGGGTAAAAGCTCCATGGCTTATGTTAGGATACAAAGATGAGGAAGAAACTAAAAGAGTATTTGAAAGAGAATGGCTAAAAACTGGAGATCTAGTTAGCATGGATGAAAAAGGGTTACTTTATTTCAAAGGTGTGAAAAAGAGAATGCTGAAATATAAGGGGTATCCGATTTTCCCTAGAGATTTAGAGGAAATTTTACTCACTCATCCATTAGTAAAGGAAGCATATGTTTACGGCGAAGACGCTGGAAATCTAGGCACTCACCCTGTAGCTAAAGTTATAGTTAAAGAGCATAAAGAAGGTCTTGAAGACGAATTACTTAATTATGTTAACCAAAGAGTTGCATTTTATAAGAGGCTAAAGAAAGTATATATAGTGGATAAAATTGAGCGAAATTGAGTCCTTAATAAAGGAGATTGCTGAGAAGTTACAGAAAAGGGCAGAAAGTATAAAATCACCGAAATATGAGCCAGAAAGCGTCAGTGAAGATAAATTTGACGAAATTCTTTCTAAAAATAAAGTTGTAGTAATTGACTGTTGGGCTGACTGGTGTGCTCCCTGCCATTTATATGAACCAATATTTAAGAAAGTGGCAGAAAAATATAAGGATAAAGCATTCTTTGGAAGGCTTAACGTTGATGAAAACCAGAAGCTTGCAGATAAATATAATGTTCTGAATATACCAACTACACTAATTTTCGTTGATGGGCAATTAAAGGATTCTCTAGTTGGAGCAGTTGATGAAAATACTTTAGAGGATACTATTAAAAAATATATATCGTGACAATTGAAGCTAAAATAGTAAAAAAGCTAGGCAATTTTTATCTTAATGCTCAAATCAAAGAACAAGGAATAGTATGTATTACTGGAAAAAACGGTAGTGGAAAAACTACTTTTTTGAGGAGTTTAGCAGGATTTTTGAATATCGATGAAGGTTATGTTAAAATTAACAACGTGGATGTAACAAAACTTCCACCTGAAAAACGAGGAACTGTTATAATAACTCCAGACTCTTATATTCCTGGACTTAAAGTGAAATCTCACTTAGTGTGGGGGGCCAAAATTAGGAAAATTAAATATGATATTAATGAACTTGAGAAGTATAAAGATCTATTAGACGGAATCTCATTAGATGAAAAAGTAGACAAACTGAGCCTAGGCCAAAGAGAAAGAGTTTCCATACTTACTGCTATTCTTGCTAAACCTAAGGTTATACTCATAGACGAAGCGTTCTCTAACATTAATGATAAGGAGGATTTCGTAGAAAGAACTATTGAGATAATGCGTAAAAATTCCATAGAATTGATATTTACTACTCAAGACATAAATGATTCGCAATTCGCAAATTCTCACTTACGCATGGAAGATGGAAAATTGTTAAAAATTTTTTAAAAGATATTACTTGAACTTTTCAATAGTCATGAAAAGTAATTATAAATTTATTTTGTCATCTAAAAACTTTATATACGAATTACAATAAAAGCTTATATACTCTTTAACAGAACTCGATTCATGCCATCAAGTCCAGAAGACATGTTAAAGTTCTTAAAAGATAATAAAATTGAATGGGTAGATTTACAATTCACAGATGTTCCAGGAAGATTACATCATATAACAATTCCAGCAAGCGAGTTTGATGAGAATACTGTAAAGACGGGCTTTGGAAAACTTGACGGAAGTAGCATAAAAGGTTTTACAATGATTTACGAAAGCGATATGGTGCTATTACCAGTACCAGAAACAATGACATTAGTTCCTTGGACGCCAGGAGTTGCGAGAGTTATTACTAAAGTATTCTGGGGCGGAGGAAAAGGAAGATTTGAAAGAGATCCTAGATTCATAGCAGAGGAGGCTGAAAAATACCAGTTATCACAAGGTTATACTTCCTTCTTTGGTCCAGAAATGGAATTCTTCATTTTCGATAAAATAGACCTTGATGTAGCCACCCCTCAAAGAGGAACTGGATACAAAATTATTGCTAGAGAAGCACCATGGCAAAATAGTGGAGGATTCGTAATTAGATATAAAGAAGGTTACTATCCAGCCCCACCAGTAGATCAACTAATGGATGTAAGACTGGAGGCTGTGGAAACTCTAGTTAAATATTTTGGATTCACAATTGAGGCAACTCATCATGAGGTAGCTACTGGAGGTCAAGGAGAAATAGACTTTAGATTCTCCACATTAGCAGATACTGCGGACAAAGTACAAACTCTAAAATATGTTGTAAAGAACGTAGCAGCAAAACATGGCATGGTAGCGACTTTCATGCCAAAACCGATGTTTGGAGACAATGGAACAGGAATGCATACTCATTTCAGTTTATGGACTGCTGATGGCAAAAAGAATTTAATGTACGATCCTAATGACGAATATGCTGAAATAAGTCAGACAGGGAGGTATGTAATTGGAGGAATATTACATCATGCAAGAGCATTGTCTGCGATAGTTTCTGCATCTGTTAATAGTTATAGAAGATTAGTCCCCGGATTTGAGGCACCAGTATACATTGCTTGGAGCAAATCTAATAGAAGCGCAATAATTAGAGTTCCCTCATATTATAAGGGAATAGAAAAAGCAAAGAGAATAGAATATCGTGCGCCAGATCCTTCGTGCAATCCATACTTAGCGTTCGCTGCAATATTAATGGCCGCATTGGATGGAATAAATAAGAAAATAGATCCAGGAGATCCAGTAGATGAGAATATTTATCATCTAACTCCAGAAAAGAGAAAGCAATTAGGTATCAAAGAGTTACCGAGATCATTAGATGAAGCATTAGATGAACTAGAGAGCGATAAAGAATTCTTAAAGCCGGTATTCAATTCAACAATACTTGATACATACATCGACTTAAAGAGAGAAGAAGCAAAGACTCTACAAATGTATCCGCATCCAATGGAGTTATACTATTATCTAGATTCTTAAGCCGGAATATATATATTCATTTTTTTCAAATTTTTGTAAACTTCTTTTAAATCTAAATAGCTATCGAAGTAATATCTTTCAGATGCTTTTTTCATTATATTGTAATCCTCACCTAATAAATTGGAATAATCCGAAATCCATCTATCTTTTGAAGATAAAAACCAGGAAAATGCATCTTCATATATCTCTTTTATTTTTTCCTCATCTTCTAAAGAGCTTCTTATAGCTAATGTACAACAGTGATTTGGTTCAAATACATGAGTTACTTTATGTCCTTTAGATTCAAGTATAGATAAATAAGGCTCCCAAATAGCTATTGCCGGAACTTTTTTTGTTTCAAAATTTTTAACTAACTCTTGTGGAGAATTAAAAGGAATTATATTAGCATTCTTTACTTCTGCTAGAGTCCATGTTTCCATACTAGACATTACTGTAGAACCTATATTGCACGATTCGCCTACTATTCCTGCACCTCCCTTTGCACCTCCTGCTATAATTTTTATATCAAATATTTTTGAAAATATTATTTGCGAAATAACTGGCGAAAATCCCATGTCTATTTTACCTAGGACTAAATCTTTAGTAACTTGAAGGCCATTGTCGTAAATTTTTACTTCAACTTCTATTCCTTTTTCTCTAAGTTTTTTTATAAATGGAATAATAAAAGGATATTCTGCAGCATTTATAATTCCTAGCCTGAGAAATTTCGTTTCATTTAACGATACTATAAGATTTTTTCCAACTAATTGTTTCCTGAATATTATTCCTTCTTTTTCTAATTCATTAAGTATTTCAGATACTCTACTTTTTGACATTCCAGAAATCTTAACTAACTCAGTTTGAGGTAATGATCCTCTCTCTTTAAGAATACTAAGAATTCTATCTCTTCCTTTCATTACTAAAAATTTAAAAAACACTTTATTAAACTTAAAGTTTTCTTCTTTCTTATAATCTTAAACTTCTTTCATGCGTAGTATCTAATAATCTAAATACTTGATTAACTAATGCCCTGTTTGTCTTAAAGACTCCTCTAGTTGCTACTGAAACTAGCTTGGCTTCCTTGTCTTTTACTCCTCTCACATAAGCACACATATGAATACCATTACCAATTACCATAACTCCCTTTGGTTTTATTTCGCTATTCATTATTGCATCAGCTATCTGAGAAACTAATCTCTCTTGGATCTGAGGTCTTGCTGAATAATAGTTAACTATTCTTATTATTTTGCTAAATCCGGCAACTTTGCCATCATCGTTAGCAACATAAGCAACATGAATCCTCCCTATAAATGGTAAGAGATGATGCTCGCAAAGGGAAGAGAATTGTATATCTCTAATTAGAATTACTTGATCTCCGTTTTTATCTTCAGTTATATCTTCGCCTATATCTTTAGCATTAAATACTTTTATTTTAGGTGGTGGACTTCTTAGACCAGAAGTCATTTCTATTAAAGCTCTTGCAACTCTCTCTGGCGTTTCTCTTAAACCTTCTCTGTTTGGATCTTCCCCTAAAAGTTCTAGTATTTCTCTTACTCTTTTTGCAATTTCTTCTACTAATTTTTCTTGAGATATTGATGTTTCCATGCCAATTAGTATTCTGAGACTCTGCTAATTAAATAGTTTTTATAAAAAAACTTACAAAAGCTTATAAGCCGTTTCTAAAACCTCGGGTTTACCGTTTGTTACTATTAATGTATCCTCTATCCGTACTCCGAACTTATCTTTAATGTATATGCCGGGCTCTACAGTTATTACCATGTTTTTCTTTAGTACATCGTTAGAATTAAACGATATATAAGGAGATTCATGAACTTCTATACCAACTCCGTGACCAGTAGAATGAACAAAATATCTTCCATATCCATATTTTTCAATAACTTTTCTTGCAATCTTATCTATTTCTGAAGCATTTACTCCAGAAGTTACTGCATCTATTGCCTCTAATTGAGCCTCTAAAACTATCTCATAGATTTTCCTTACTTCGCCTTTAACATTAAAGGTTCTTGTGCTATCAAAACAGTATCCATCAAATTTTGCTCCTATATCTACAACTACATTATCATTTTCTAGGATTTTCTTATCTGTAGGAATATGATGAGGGAAAGAGGAATTTTTACCTGCTGCTACTATTGAAGGAAAAGCGTAATCTTCAGCACCACTGGCTTTCATAGTATAATCTATTATTCCAGATAGCTGTTTTTCAGTTATTTCACCTTCTAGAATTTTCTCCATACTAACCTTCATTGCTTCTGAAGTTATTTCTCCAGATTTCTTTATTTTTTCCAATTCTTCATCGTCTTTAATACTACGCATTTCAGAAATGTCTTTTGATATATCAATTAAATTATATTTTGAGGATAAAAGCCTATAAACGTTAACAGTAGACCAGTTAATATCTAATGCTACAGTATTCTTAGTAATTAACTTAGGTAAAATATCTGATAAGGAGCCTACAAGAATCCCATTAGCTATATTACTTGGATAATATATTTTAACGTCTAGCCCGCTTATTTCTCTGGCTCTATTCTCCTCTAATAGAGGTGCTAAAAGTGTCGCAACTCCGTCACAATATATTATACTACCTGCTCCTTTATAATTAGTAAAATAATAAACATTAGGATCTCCACTTATTATTATGCATGAATTATTATATTTTTGAGAGAGCTCTTCAAGCTTTTTGAGTCTCATAATGTATATTTAAAATTTGGCTCTCTAATAGCTATTGCTAACTTAAATGCCTCTTTTATTAGTTCTAATTTATCGTCTTCTGACAAGTTCGATTTAAGTATTCCAGAAATATCAATTACCTTATCTTCTCTATATAAACATGTTTTTAACTTGCCATCTACTGTAAGTCTTATTCTATTGCATCCAGCACAAAATATTGGATTAGCATAAGGTTTTACTACCTCTACTACTAAGCCAGAATTTAAATAATATCTAGGCCTAAAATGCTTATTCCTTATTGTTACTTTTGTTGAATTCTTCTTTAGATAATCCTCTATTATATTTAAATTCTCGTGATATGAAAACGAAGATTTGCCTAACCCTACAGGATGCATTTCTATTAAATGTAATTCATCTATCCCTAGTTTCTCTGAAAAATCTATGATCTTTTTTACTTCATTAATATTCATTTTATTTACAACAAAGTTTAATTTTACAGGTCTAAGATTAGCATTAATAGCAGATTTTATTCCTTCTAAAACCTTATCTAGAGCGTCGACTCCAGTAATTTTCTTAAAAGTTTCCCTATCTAATGCGTGAAGACTAATGTTGACTCTAGATAATCCTGCTTCTTTTAATTTAGTAGCTAGTTTAGGAAGTAAAACGCCATTAGTGGTCATGGAAATTTCAAAACCCAAAGATTTCAAGCTTTTAACGATCTCTATTAAATCTCTTCGTAAAGTAGGTTCTCCTCCTGTTAATTTTATGTATTTTATCCCAAAATCTTTAGAAGCCTTGGCTACGAGTAGTATATCGCGTAAAGGTAATCCCGATAAATTTTCGTTCCCTTCACCTTCCATATGACAGAAAAAACAAGAAAAATTACATGCATGGGTAAGCGTAATTCTTAAGTCCTCAAGGTCTCTTCCAAATCTGTCCTTCATTACTTTTAAATTGTTTTTAACCTTAATAAACTAGATGAAAGAAGTACTTTGCCCTAAATGCGGAATAAGGATGGAATTCATGGCAGAAACTGAAAGTAACAGTGAAGGAAGAGAAGTTAGATATTTCTATAGATGTCCTGCTTGTGGAACAAAAATAAACGAAAGTATAATGAAGATTTTAAAGAAAGATAGTGCGGTAATAATTAAAGTTCTGCAGTAATTTTTTTGATTAAATTTAATGCCATTGGAGGGAATAAAGTTAATACTCCTATATTTCTTATATCGAGGATATAGGATATCTCCTTTTGAGTAGGCTTATAAGAGTTTAAAAATACTCTAGCCATTTTCTCAAAGTTTTTTAAATCATTTATATATTTATAACTTAGGAAAAGAAGAAAAACTAAAATATCCCACGCAAAGTATTTTTCTTCCTTAGTTTGGATAGCTTGTTCTGCGTCTATAACATAAATCTTTTCATTTACAATAAAATTTTCTATTTTTGTATCTCCTAATGATAGCCCGTTATCATGAATTATCCTAAAAGCCTTGCCTAGCATAAGAAAATCTTCTTCTGTTTCTATAGGTCTTCCTTTTATGTAATCTCTCATTATACAGTTAGTCTCATAATCCATATCTATAATTTTTGGGGTTCCTATTCCATTCCATTTCCTAGTAAAAAAATCAATCTCTCTATTCATTCGCTCTCGAGGACTCGAAGCATAAGGATACGATTTAAAAAATGAGGAAATAAAATACCATTTAATTCCTGCACTTGTAGAATAACATTTAATAACGTACTCTTTTTCTTCAAGCTTGATTAACTTACTCTGTAAGTATAGAGATTTTATCACATCTTCAAACTTCATATTTTAGAATCTATATCTTCTAATTCCATAAAGTATTTAAACGCATCATCTGGAAACACTAATACGGTAGTCTTATCATCAGCAAGTTTCTTATATGCTGCTACAGTAGCTCCTGCACTTATACCTATTAGAATTCCACTACTTCTAGCAATATCTACTATTCCTTCTACTGCTTCCTTCCTGGTTATATCAATCATTCTATCAATTTTAACTAGTCCTATAAAGCTATTTTCGTCTTGCCTTTTGATTCCAGGAATTCTTTCTCCTTCTGCAGGTTGAACTCCTATAATTTCTACATCACTACCATATTTTTCCTTGAAGTATTTAGCTATTCCAGTTAGATGGCCCCCAGTGCCTGCTGTGGCTATTATGCGTTGGGGTTTCTTATTTAGATACTCTAATTGTTCGTCTATTTCCTTAGCTGTTGTATAATAATGAGTCATGTAATTTAATGGATTTCTAAATTGGTCTAAATGTAAGGCCCCAGTAGTTTTTGAGTATTGTTTTACTAATGGTAATAACTCTGTGGTGGATTTTCCAGTTTGTATAACTTGTGCTCCTAGAATTTTCATCATAACTTTGAAGCTTTGAGGAGCCTTAGCAGGAATAAAAGAAGTAAATTTCTTATTAAATATTGCAGAAAGTGAAGCAAGCGCTACTCCTAAATTACCAGACGTTGCTTCAACTATCTCGTTAGCATTATTCTCCAGAGCTTGTCTAAAGAGAAACCATGCAGTTCTATCTTTTATACTATGACTGAAGGGATTGTAGAATTCTAGCTTTGCCCAAACGTCTTCTCCTATTTTTAATTTTAAAAGTGGAGTAGGCCACATATTTTCTAACAATTCTATAGGGTCTTCAAATACATGAAGATCTTTTGACACAATATGCATCTACCTACTAATCTATCCTAATATAACGTATAAAAGAGTTTCTTTTTTATTTCTTTAATTTTAACCTAATCACTATTTTACTTCCTTGCTTTTCATAACTTAAAAATATATTTCCAGTTTCATTACACCATTTTTCTAGAGCTTGAACTGAAGCTTCCCACGGAGTTCTTATTATCACATCTTCCTCTTCGCCCTCCTTTAAGGACTTCCATTCTCTATAAATTTCAAGCAAAACTACTGGACATATTCCATCAGAATTTATTTCCTTCATAACGTAATCACCACGTCTGAAGTCTTTGCCTCCTCTAAAAAGGATATGGTATCGGACAATTTTATTCCATCTAGTAAATCAGACTTAGAGAAACCCGCCAATTTTAACCCTGCTTCATCAACGTAGAACTCAATACCTTCTTTTATTGCCTCCATTAGTAATTTAGATGTATCTGGAATATTCATTCTCTTCATTTGAAAGTTAATAAAAAGTCTTGCAAAAAATCCCATTTTAAGCTTAGATTTACCTTTCATCTCTTTTGTAAATAGAATCACTGCTTGTGAAGTGACGAAAAATTTAACGTCCCAATTTAATGATTTGCCCCCTATAGCTAGAACTAATCCATGATAGAATTTATCCATACTATTATCCGCAAGTAATATTGTTAATTTTGCCATAGATAGTATAACATGATTAAAGGTTATAAAAACGAGCAAAGTATATTTAGCCATGAAAATAAGAGCCGTAACGGCTTTCGTAGCAGATATAAACAAAGATAAAATTTTATCTATTACTAACAAATTAAATTCCATTAAAGAAGAAGATATACTAACCAAGAGAATAAGCTTTCCTGAGACAAATCCTAATATAGAATTTTCGAAACTTCTAGATTTAGTAGTTGATAACTCAATAATTTTTAGCTTGATAAGTATAAAGGATAAGGACAAAAGATTAAGCCAAGTTAAAGATGTACTTTCGGCAGGAGAAAATATATATGCAAATGTATTATTAACATCACCCTCTTATGTTGACGAAATTGTAAATCTTATAACAAGGCTAGAACCTTCAGAAGCTTCAAGATTTGCAATACTTATTAATGATTACTTCCTTTTAACACCTTATTTTCCAACTTCTACCGCAGATGTAGCTAGAGACTCCTTTGCATTATCTTTACTTTACGTTAATGATTTCAAGGAAAGAAAAGCTGTACAAAGTTTAGAAAAGGCTGATGCAATAGGAAAAACTATTGAGAGTAAAACTGGGTTAAAATACATAGGAATAGACATTTCGCTTTCTCCTTGGGGAGAGGAAAGTGTTGGAGGATTAATTGAAGAAAGAAGCGGAAAAAAGATCTTTAATAGAGGGCACGTATGGACTGTAGGCGAGCTTAATAAAGAATTATTCTCAAGCGCGTGGGAAGCTAAGGTGTCACCGATAGGTTATTCTGAAGTTATGCTACCAGTAGGTGAAGATGCTATATTATCTAAACGCGTTGAGGAGGAATCTTTAACGCTCTCGCAATTACTAAGTATGACATTCTCATGCGCAGCAGGATTAGATATGGTAGGGATAGAAGAGGATAAGGAATTATATAAGAATATTATCAAGGACGCAATGGCTATTCAATTCGTGAAGAAAAGACCATACGGTATAAGAATTATACCTTCTAGGGGTGAGAAAAAGATCTATATAAAAGAATTCGGTTATATACCAACCATTAAAGTCGTATAGAAAAGATTTAAATTACTTTTATATGTCTAGTAATATATAGTTGAGTAAAATGGAAGTTAGAAGAGTACAAAAATTTGGTAAATCGACATTAATGGTATCATTACCCGCAGACTGGGTTAAGGAAGTTGGTTTAAACCCAGGAGAAAGTATTTACTTAGAAGTTGATGAGGATGGAAGCCTAAAGGTTTATCCGCCTAATCTGAAAACTGAAGGAAGCAGTAAAGAAATGAAGATAGAAATAAAAACTAACGTGAGCCCAGAACTAATAAGTAGAATAATTTATAGCTTGTATATCCTAGGATTTGATAAAATAACAATAGAGTCTACAGACGGGCCATTTAATGAGGATATATTAAGGAAAGTTAAAGATACTGTAAGAAGCTTAATAGGATTAGAAATTGTATCGCAAGATCTTACTAATTTACAGATACAATCGTTTTTAGATCCAACAAAGTATAGCATGGCTAGTTTAGTTAGTAGGTTAAGTAACACATTAAAGCAAATGTTGCATTACTTGAATTTAGGAATTAAAGAGGCTAGTAGAACGTTTTTACAAGAAGTCCTAGAATTAGAGAAGGAAGTTGATAGGCTTTATTACTTGTCATTAAGACAATTACTATTAGCTCAAGTAAATAGGAGCCTAGCCTATATGATAGGAGTAAAGAGAATCCAAATAATAGGAAATAGAATTTTAATGAAAGCAATAGAAGAAGCAGCAGACGAAATAAGTGAAGCCGCATCCGATTTACTTTCGTTACATCCAGAGGATTTAGAAGTACTAAAAGTATCGTGGGATAAAATAGATATGATAGTTGACCAAACAGCAGTCGTTGTAGATCATGTAGTAAAAGTATTAAATAAAGAAGATCTAAAGCTTGTAAATGAAGTATTAGAAGAGCTAAGGACTCTAAGAAGAGTTCTTATGACAGAAGCACTAATGGCTGAGGAAAAAATTGAGAAAAATAATTCAACTAGAGTTACCGTCGTATTTAGAAGCTTAAACTTAAGGTTATATAATGCTATAAGAAGAATGGAGCCAATAGCCGAAATAGCTTTCAATAGAAGTATTGAGAATTTAAAGGAAATAGTTATAGAATAGAAAAAGTTATAGTGTTTGGACTTCCCTTAATTGCTCAAGTACATAGTTTCTTATTTCCTTTAAGCTTGGTAAGTCTCTTATTATTTTCCCATTTTCCATGTATTTAACTAGCAATGGCTTGCAACCTTCTATTGGTTTATCTTCTAGTAAAGTTATTATATCATTAAATCCGCTACATCTATATACTTGTTTAGCTCCAGGCCATTTGCCTCTTTTAGTATATGGTACCCATTTACCTTCAATTTTCTTCTCAACAATATCAGCGCTTAGATCTACACTAGGGGGCATTGAAATACTGGTTCCTACTCCGAAACCATCTACATAATCTCTTAATTCTACTACGTCATCTTCATCTATACCGCCACTTACAAATATTTTAACGTGCGAGAAACCATTAATATTAAGAGTCCATCTAACTTCTTGTACAATCTTTTTGAAATTCCCACGTCTACTTGAAGGAGTATCTAGCCTAACGCCTGCTAGTCTTTTACCCAGTAACTTAGCAGCTTTTAATGCCTCAGTCCTTTCATCTTCGAAAGTGTCTACTAATGCAATTCTTGGTACTTTTTCGTCCATCGCTTCGTCAAACGCTTTCCAAGCCTTCTCGTTATCTCCTACTGAAAGCATCAATGCATGTGGCATGGTTCCAGAAGGCTCTATGTCGAAAATATCCTTATCAAATGCTCCAGAAATCCCATCAGAACCACCTATATAAGCAGCTCTATCGGCCATAGGAGCTATTGCTGGATGAAGAGCTCTAAGCCCAAAAAATAATACAGTTTTATCTTGAGCAAGTTTCTTTATTCTTGCAGCTTTTGTTGCAATACTACTTTCATGTCTTAGTATACCTAATAAAGCTGTCTCGTATACTCCGAAATCAAGATAGTTTCCTTCAATTATCATTACTGGCTCTATTTCTTTAAATAATGTTCCTTCTGGCATAGCATATACTGTAACTGGTTTTCCTTCAAGTAACTTAAGGGCTTCTTCTAATCCTGTAAATACTGCCCAACTATACCCTTTAGGAAGTCCATAAGAATGAAATTCCATTCTCACTTCCACGTTATTTATGCCTAGATGTTCTAGTGTTTTTATAGTTCTATCAAAATAAATATCGGTTATCTTACCGCTCAAAATTTCGTCCTCTGTTGCTGTATAGAACTTCATAGTTATCTCTAATCTAAAGTTAATTTTTAAACCTTAAAGATAGCAGTGAAATAGACATGATTACAGCTGATATGGTACCTCCAAATTTGCTAATAGATAAGTTAGCAAACTATATAAAAGAAAACGTCAAAGAAGTACAGCCTCCAGAGTGGGCATTTTTTGCAAAGACTGCAAGCTACAAGGAAAGAGTTCCAGACGATTTAGAAAACTGGTGGTATGTTAGAGCCGCGTCTTTACTTAGGAAATTGTATAAAGAAGCTTTTGGAGTTAGCACTTCAAGAACAATATATAGCGGACTAAAAAGAAGAGGAACTAAGCCCCCTCACACTGTAAAAGCTCCTGGTCATGCTAATAGATTAATATTTCAACAGTTAGAAAAGGCTGGTCTAGTAATTAAAACTAAAAATGGTAGAAGTCTTTCACCAAAGGGAAGATCATTATTAGATAAATTATCATACGAAATCTTTAAAGGCTTGGTAGAAAATAATCCTTCTTTGAAAAAATACTTAGAATAGTGATGTTCTATGTCAGAAGATGAATATGATCCTGAGTTACAAAATTTACTAGCCAGAAGGGCTGAAGAAGAAAGTAGAAGAGCATTAGAAGAAAGAAGAAAAAGAGAAGAATATGAGAAACAAAAAGAGGCTTTGCTTAGAGTTATTTTAACACCAGAAGCAAGGCAAAGGCTAAATAACGTAAAGCTAGTAAAGCCAGAACTAGCTGAATCTTTAGAAAATCAATTAATAGCACTTGCACAAGCAGGAAGAATTAGAGTTCCTATAACTGACGACGAGTTAAAGGAAATCTTAGCCCAAGTGGCAGAACAAAATAAAAGAGATTATAAGATTCAAATTAGAGAAAGGGGTTGGAAATGAGCACAACTAAACCTTTAGCTAAAAAATTAAGATTAGCCAAGGCTCTAAAATCAAACTCAGCTATCCCAGCATGGGTTATATTAAAAACTAATGGAAAAGTAAGAATAAATCCTCTTAGAAGAAACTGGAGAAGGAATAGTCTAAAGGTGTAAAAGCATGAGAGAGAAGGATAATTTTGAAATGGTAATTAACTTAAGAAAGATAGCTACCGGTAAGAGGACTAACAGGCTAGGAAGAGCATTAAAGGAAATTAGAAGTAAAATAATCAGACATTTTGGGGCAGATAGAGTAGTGATAGACCCATTAGTAGTAAAGTCGTTATCTACTAACGGATATGATAAGATAAAAAGCAGAATAAGAGTAGTAGTAAGCAAATTAGATGAAAAAACATATTTAGTAAAGCTTGCAATTAAGAGTGAATGAATATACAGAGATTAAGTATATTTGGAACCGATAATATAGGAGTATACATATTTTCTAACGATAAATATACTTTTGTTCCAAAAAATCTAGATAATGAAACTAAAAAGCTTATCCAAGAAAATTTAGGTACAGAAATTATAGAAACTACAATAGCAGATAGTTTCTTAATAGGAATTTTTATGACAGGTAATAATAAAGCACTTCTTCTTCCTAAAAATATTAGAGACGACGAATTAAAAATTGTAAAAGAACTGGCTAAGGACATAAGAGTAGAAGTATTAAACTTGAAGACCACTGCACTTGGAAATGTAATATTGACAAACGATAACGCTGCATTAGTTTATCCGGAATTTTCAGACGCAGAAGTCAAGCAAATTAAAGAAGCATTACAAGTTGACGAAATTAAAAAAGGTAGAATTGCGCATGTATCTGTTGTAGGGTCAGTAGGAGTTGTTACAGATAAAGGTGGAATTGTACACATAGATGCCAGCGACGATGAAATAAAGGAACTATCTAAACTATTCAAAATTAACATAGATATAGGCACGGTAAATTTCGGTAGCGCATTTGTTAGAAGCGGCCTAGTGGCAAATGATAAAGGAATATTAGTTGGTTCATCTACTACTGGACCAGAGATTTTAAGAATTCAGAAAGCTTTAGGTGAATGAGATGGAGGAGATTAAAGTTTACATGGTAAAAGGCACTGCACTATTTAATGAAAGTAGATTCCCAACAAGACAAAAATTTATAAAATTTGTTAGAGCATTAAATGAAAAACAAGCTACAGAGTATATTTATGCATACTTTGGCAGTAAAAATAAAATAAAGAGACATAACATCAAAATTGAAGAAATTAAGGAAATTCCGTTGGACGAAGTTCCAGATAGGAGAATAAAAGATATTGCTAAGCTAGACAAGATTATTTTAATGTGATAAATCATGTCCGATCAGCAAGAGAATAAAGTAGTAATATCTTTGGACGACTTATTAGCGCAAGCTCAACTCTTAAAGAAACAAATAGATGATCTCTCGGCAGCTAGAGCTGAACTATTAGACTCTGTAGCTTCAATTGAAGCCGCTAAAGCTTCTATACAAGAACTAAAAACTCAACAAGAGATGTTAGTATCTTCGGATAAGAAAGGATACCTCATGTTTAAGATTAATAATCAACCGCCTCAAAAAGTTCTAGTTTATTTAGGCTTATCATATTATGTAGAGGTTGATATGGACACAGCATTAAAAATTTTAGATGAGAGAGAAAACGAACTAAAAGAAGCATCAACAGGGCTAGATAAAAAGCTTGCAGAGAGTAAAGCGGCATATGATCAAATAGTAGATATATTAAATCAGATTCAAGCACAAGCCCAACAAAAAGGTGAATAATTTGTTTCGAAAAGTTAAAAAAGGCTTTTTCTTCCTTTACAGAAAAACTTAGACAAAAAGGAGAGGAAAAATCTGAAGAACCACAACAGACTTTATCGAATTCTACAACACAGCTTGTAACGCAAGAAGCCCAAAAACCTTCTTCGCAGATTGAACAAAATGAGCAAAATAGAGTAGAAGAAATAAAGAACGAAGTAGAAGAAAAAAAGGAAGAACCTACTAAGGAAAAAGGGAGCATAGGAAGTAAATTAAATATCTTCAATATCTTTAGATATAGGGAAATAAAGGAGGACGACATTGACGACATTATTGAAGAGCTTAGAACAGAATTATTAGAAAGTGATGTTAGTCTGGAGGTTACTGATAAAATCCTAGAGGACCTTAAATCATCGTTAATAGGTAAAAAAGTAAACAGAAGTGAAGATTTAGATGAATTAGTAAAAAAATCATTAAAAAATTCTATAATGGAAATTTTAGAGAAAAATAGATTTGAAAGAAATTTGATAGAGGAAATTAAAAGATCTCCAAAACCCTATGTTATAATGTTCTTCGGAGTTAACGGAGTAGGTAAAACTACAACTATTGCAAAAGTTGCATATATGTTAAAAAAAGCTGGACTTAAAGTAATAGTTTCCGCTTCCGATACTTTTAGAGCTGCAGCTCAAGAACAACTTGCAATACATTGTCAAAAATTGGAAATACCACTAGTTAAAGGCAAATATGGTGGAGATCCTGCATCTGTAGCCTTTGACGCAATTCAGGCAGCGAAAAGTAGAGGAATAGACGTAGTCCTTATTGACACTGCAGGTAGAATGCATGTTGATAAGGATTTAACAGAGGAATTGAAAAGAATAGTAAGAATCTCAAAACCTAACTTAAAGTTATTAGTAATAGACGCATTAGCAGGTAATGATGCATTAGAGCAAGCAAAGTATTTTGAGAACGTTGTAGATTATGATGGTGTGATATTAACGAAAGTTGATGCTGATGCAAAAGGTGGGGTTGTTTTATCTTTAGCATATGAATTGAAAAAACCAGTAATCTTCTTAGGAACTGGACAGAATTATGACGATTTAATTCCTTTTAGTGTAGATTGGTTTATCGAGAGAATTTTTAGTTAAAGTTAATTTACTCAGTCCTAAAATATGAGTGTATGAATCTACTAGAAAGAATAAAGAAATTGCCAGAGGATTGGAAAAGAATAATAACTGTTGCTAAAAAGCCAGATAAAGATACTTTCAGCATGTACTTAAAGGTAACACTTATAGTAATGGCTTTCGTAGGACTTTTAGCTTACTTGATACAATTAGTCTTGGCGTTTATAATCTGAGGTGAGTTAATGGAATCAAAGATCAGAAACTATTATGCAGTTAAAGTTACTGGAGGACAAGAAGTTAGCGTAGGGCTTATGCTTGAGGAGAGAGCTAAAACTAATAATATCCCAGAAATATATTCAATAATTGTACCTCCTGGTCTTAAGGGATACGTAATAGTTGAAGCTTCTGGACCTCATGTAGTCAAATTACTAATTGCTGGCATAAGGCATGTTAGAGGAATAGCTCAAGGACTGGTACCTAAAGACGATATAGTAAAGATGGTGTCTAAGAAAGTTACTGGCCCAACAATAAAGGAAGGAGACCTAGTAGAAGTAGTTTCTGGACCATTTAGAGGAATGCAAGCTCAGGTTGTAAAAGTTACTGAAGGAAAGGGAGAGGTAGTGTTAAATATTTTAGAATCCGCTTTCCCATTACAAGTAACTATACCCGTAGATCAAGTTAAACCCGTGAAAAAAACTTAAGGTGATGGATTCATGCCTAAGAAAACCATAAAAATAGTAGTAGAAGGTGGTAATGTAAAACCTGGACCACCTTTAGGACCAACGTTATCTCAATTAAAATTAAACGTAGGTGAGGTAGTTAAAAAGATAAACGAAGCTACTGCTCAATTTAAGGGAATGACAGTACCGGTAACAATAGATGTTGATCTGGATACAAAGGAATTTGAAATATCGGTAGGTATACCCACAACTTCTTCTCTACTGCTTAAAAAAGCAGGCGCTGAAGCACCTTCTGGAGATCCCGCGCATAAAAAAATTGGAAACGTTAGCTTAGAGGATATTATAGACGTCGCAATAACAAAGAAACCATCCCTTACTGCAAAAACTCTTAAGGCTGCAGTAAAGTCAATACTAGGAACTGCTAGGCAGATTGGCTTAACAGTAGATAAAAAGGATCCAAAAGAGCTTATAAATGAGATAGACGAAGGAAAATATGACGAACTTTTTTCAAAATATGAGGAAAAGTGGAGTAAGGCGTAACAGTCATGATAGTTCCAAAAGATAATCTAATAGAAGGATTAAAAGAGGCATTATCAGAGAAGAATAATCCTAAAAGAAAATTCACTCAAAGCGTAGACTTAATAGTAACTTTCAAAGATGTTGACATGAAAAAAGGAGACGTAAAACTTAGAGAAATGGTAGTTTTGCCTAAAATACCATCTAAAGTTAAGAAAGTTCTAGTTGTTCCATCTTTTGAACAATTAGAATCCGCAAAGAAAGCGGAACCAAATGTAATATTAACTAAGGAAGAATTACAAAAACTTATGGGCCAAAAAAGAATAATTAAGAAGTATGCAAGGCAAAATGACTGGTTCTTAATCTCTTCTGAATCAATGGCCTTAGCTGGAAGGATATTAGGTCCGGCTTTAGGACCAAGAGGTAAGTTCCCCACTCCTTTACCTTCTACATCAGATGTCACAGAATATATTATAAGATTTAAACACACTACAATAGTTAAGACAAAAGATCAGCCTCATACACAAGTATTTATAGGCACAGAAGATCAAAAACCAGAAGATTTAGCTGAAAACGCTAACGCAGTATTAACAGCAATAGAGGGCAAAATAAGGTCACCTTCAATAATAAGAGCTATATATGTGAAAACCACAATGGGTAAACCAGTAGAAATTAAACTTAAGTGATAAAAATGAGCTTAACCGTTCAACAACATAAAATTCCCCAATGGAAAATCGAAGAAGTAAAAGAACTCAAGGAGAAAATAAAACAGCACAAGACAGTTATAATAGCTAGCCTAGACGGATTTCCGACAGATAAACTTCATGAAATAAGGAAGAAATTTAGAAATGTAATGGAGATAAAAGTATCTAAAAATAAGCTATTTGAGAGAGCCGCTAAGGAAAGCGGAATAGATGTAAGTAAAATTGAACAATATTTAACTGGCACTAATGCATTTATTTTCAGCAATAAGAATCCATTTGAGATATCTTTAATGTTATCGAAATTCAAATTAAAGAGGTATGCCTTACCAGGGGATAAGGCAGACGAGGAAGTGGTAATACCTGCAGGGGATACTGGAATACCTGCAGGACCCATGATAAGCGTATTTGGTAAATTAAAGATTCCAACCAGAGTTCAAGATGGAAAAATTGCGATAACAAAGGATACAGTAGTAGCAGAGCCCGGGCAACCAATTCCACCAGAAATTGTTCCAGTTTTACAAAAGCTAGGAATAATGCCAGTATATGTGAAATTAAGGCTAAAAGTCGCATATCATGACAATTTAATTATTCCAGGGGAACAACTAGAATTAAAATTAGATGAATACAAATCACAAATCCTAGAATCTTATAAGAACGCGTTGGCATTAGGAGTAGAAATAGCGTACCCAGAACCAGAGATACTCAAGATAACCTTAGGAAAAGCTTACAGAAATGCTATGGCTTTAGCTGGAGAGTCTGGCTATATAACACCAGAATCTGCTCAAGCAGTCTTCTCGTTAGCATTAGCTAAAGCATATGCTTTAGCTGGAGCGATAAGTGGAAAAGTTGATCTAGGAATACAGGTACCAACTGCACAGCAAGCTCCTGCACCAGCAAAGGAGGAGAAGAAAGAAGAAAAGAAGGAAGAAGAAAAGAAAGGACCAAGCGAAGAAGAAATAGCAGGAGGACTATCATCCCTATTCGGTTAACAAAGCTTTTAAATTCCTCTTAACAAGATGAAGATGATTAAAAATGGAATACATATACGCAAGTTTGTTACTACACTCAGCTAAAAAAGATATAACAGAGGATAATCTAAAGAACGTATTAACAGCTGCAGGAGTAAATGTAGATGAAGTAAGAGTAAAAGCAGTAGTTGCAGCATTAAAAGAAGTAAATATTGATGAAGTATTAAAGAATGCAGTAGCAATGCCAGTAGCTGCAGCGGCACCAGCTCAAGCACAAGCTGCACCAGCAAAGGAGGAGAAGAAAGAAGAAAAGAAGGAAGAAGAAAAGAAAGGACCAAGCGAAGAAGAAATAGCAGGAGGACTATCATCCCTATTCGGATAAAAACTTTTTTTGATTATTCTACATTAGTCTTTAATTCTTGTTTTCTTGTTTTGTTATAGGATGAAAGTAGACGAGAACGAATATAGGTTAAAATTCTTCCTAGAGAATCATTATGTAAGAAAACAGTGTATATCATGTAAAACCCCATTCTGGACTACCGACGAAAATAGAGATAATTGTGCAGATATACCGTGTACTGATTACACTTTTCTCGATTCAAATATAGGAAAACTAAACCTTAGCGTTAGTGAAGCTAGGAAAAAATTCTTAGAATTCTTTCACAAACATGGACATACTATTATACCACCAAAGCCAGTTTTAGCTAGATGGAGAGATGATTTATACCTAACAATAGCAAGTATTGTTGATTTTCAGCCTCATGTAACTAGCGGAATGGTTCAACCTCCTGCAAACCCATTAGTAGTATCTCAACCTTGTATAAGATTAGAAGACGTTGATAACGTCGGAATAACATTCGGAAGACATTTGACAACGTTTGAGATGGGAGGGCATCACGCCTTTAACTATCCAGATAAGTTCGTATATTGGAAAGATGAGACTGTTAGATTAGCAAAGGAATTCTTTACTGAAGAATTGAAAATTCCAGAAGAACTTCTAACTTTTAAAGAATCATGGTGGGAAGGAGGAGGAAATGCCGGACCGTCGTTTGAGGTTACTGTCGGCGGATTAGAATTGGCTACCTTAGTATTTATGCAGTATCAAGTAGTTAATGGAGAATATGTCCCATTAAAATTAAAAATAGTTGATACAGGATATGGAATAGAAAGAATAGCTTGGTTTACTCAAAAGACTCCTACAGCGTTTCACGCAATTTACGGAAATTTAGTTTATACATTCTTTAAAAAATTGGATCAACCTTACGTAGATGAGGAAATGCTAAAGACTGCAGCTAGATTTGCTGGCAGAATTGACCCAGACAATCCATTAACTATAACACATCATAGAGAGATGGTCGCTAAAGCGCTAGGATTGAGGAAAGAAGAAGTAGAAAAAGAACTTACAAGAGCAGCAAGAGTTTTTCAAGTTTTAGACCACACTAAAACTATTACACTAATGTTAGCTGATGGACTTGTACCTTCAAACTCTGGCGAAGGATATCTAGGAAGATTACTAATAAGGAGAGCTCTCCGCGTAATGAAAATCTTAGGCAGTGATATTAGATTAAAAGATTTAGTTCTTGAACAAATAGAGTTCTGGAAAGAAGATTTCCCACAATTTCTTAAGAATAAAGATTACATTCTAGACGTTGTAGAATATGAGCAAGAAAAGTATGAAGAGACTTTACAAAAAGTTCCTTCAGTAGCCTCAGCTTTAGCTAAAAAAGGCAACATTACCATTGAAGATTTAATAAAAACTTACGACACTAATGGAATTCCTCCAGATTTAATTGCAGAAGAACTGAAGAAGAAAGGAATAGAGATTTCTGTTCCATTTAACTTTTATGCTTTAGTTGCGAAGAGACACCAATCCGCACCAATTAAGGGAGAAAAAGAGAAGGCTAAACTTACGCCAGACGTAGTAGAATTTGCTAAAAAGTTTGAACCAACGGACAAGCTTTACTATAAAGACCAGTATATGAGAAGCTTTAATGGAAAAGTCCTTGGAGTATATAAGAACTTCTTAATTTTAGATAAGACTACGTTTTACCCAGAGGGAGGAGGACAATTAGGAGATTCTGGAATAATAAAGACAAAGAGTGGAGAAGAATACCACGTGATAGATACTCAAAAAGTAAGTGATGTTGTAGTTCATGTTTTAGATAAGGAAGCAAAGCTTAATGTTGGAGAAGAAGTTTATGGCGAAATAGACTGGCAAAGAAGATATAGGTTAATGAGACATCATACTGCAACTCACGTTATATTGGCTGCAGCTAAGAAATTACTTGGAGAACACGTTTGGCAAGCTGGAGCAGAGAAAACTCCAGAAAAGGCCAGGCTTGATATTACTCATTATAAGATGCTAACTCCTGAAGAGATAAAGAAACTTGAAGATATGGCTAATTATGTGATAAATGATAGAAGACCGGTGACAGCTATAGAAATGGATAGAATGAAAGCTGAAATGACTTTTGGAGTTTCCATATATGAAGGTGGAGTTGTAAATAAACCTACTATTAGACTATTAGAAATTAAGGATTGGGACGTAGAAAGTTGTGGCGGAACTCACGTAAGCAATACAAGTGAAATAGGTGCAATAAAGATTATTAATGTAGAGAAAATACAAGACGGAGTAATAAGATTAGAATACGTTGCAGGAGATATGGTTTCAAATTATGCCAGAAGTATTGAGGATAAAATAAACAAAATCTCAGAGGATTTAGAAACCTCACCTGAACAAGTTGAGATAAGATTAAAGAGAACATTAGAGGAAATGAAGGAAATTAAAGAAACTTTATCAATGTATAGGAACTGGTATTCAAGTTACGTAGAAAGTAAGGTAATTGAAGAGAAAGTTAATGGAATTAATTTGAAGATATTGCCAGAAATAATAGATAAAGACATAGTTAAAGACTTATTAAGAAAATTGACTTCTCAAGGTAGTAAAACTATAGCAGTATTTATAGGCAAGAAAACTGTAGACATTGCATCTAGCAAAGACTTAAAGTTAGACGAGCTAGCAAGCTTTCTGAGAAACAAGGGAGGAAAAGGGGGAGGAAAAGGAACTTATGTTAGCATGATGCTAGAAGGGAAATCAAGGGAAGAGATAATTAATGATATTAAGGAAGGAATTGAAAGAAGCATACATTGATTATAAATATTTGTTAAATAGAGGATATAATAGAAAGCCCGCATTAGACCTTGTGACTGGAAGATATTCTCTTTCTTTTAAGGAAAGACTACTTCTTTATAGATGCACACATTCCGACGAAGAAATTAAGGAAATAAAGGAAAAGACGATCCTAGAAAAGAATGTAGCAATTGACGGCTATAATGTTGCAATAACTATATTAAATGCCCTAGATAACGATGAGGCATTTATATGCGATGATGGCTTCGTAAGAGATCTAGGCTTAGGTTCAAAGAAAGGAGATGACAGAATAGAAGATATATTAATTTTATTCGCAGAATTTTGTTACTCTTTAGGTCTATCTTTTACAATAATTTTAGATTCGCAGATTAGTCATAGTGGTGAGTTAGCATCAAATCTCAGGAAAAGAGGCATAAACGCAAAAACTGTAAATAAAGCTGATAAGACTGTGATGTCTAGCGAATTAACAATAATAAGCAATGATTTCGTAATAATGAAAAATTCTGCCAAGCTATTTGATTTGGTTGGATTATTCTTAAAAGGTTATATAGATTTACCTAAAATTCCAGAAGATATATAAGGATAGCTAAATGGAGGTATATTGGGTAGATCTTTGCCCCTTAGCTTCAAATAATATCAAAATAGTGTGGCGGACCCGACGGGATTCGAACCCGTGACCACCGGCTTTCTTCAGCCATAGGAGGCCGGCGCTCTATCCTGGCTGAGCTACGGGTCCATTATTCTATAATATCTAAGCGATTAAAGAGTTTTCGGAAGATAAAATACCTAGATAAAATCATATAAAATAATCCAAATAGAATTGCTCAGTTACATTTATAAATGTAAATTATTCATGTAAACGTGGAGGGTAATAGAACAGGAAATGGAAGAGAGACTCGTTCTCAAATCTTCTGAAGATAAAATTGTAGGAAAGCATGTATTCGGAAACCTATACGATATAGATCCTAAATTACTTACTGACAGAGAATATCTAGAAAAGTTAGTTCTAGAAGCAGTAAAGATAGCAAACATGAAATTAGTAGAAGCAAAGTCTTGGTCATTTGGAGGCAAAAAAGGTGGGGTTTCCGTACTAGCTTTAGTGGAAGAAAGTCATATAGCGCTTCACACATGGAATGAATATAATTACGCCACACTTGACGTTTATACTTGCGGAGAGCAAAGTGACCCGCAAGCTGCTTTTGATTATATTGTAAAGGCGTTAAAACCAAGAAGATACCAAGTATTTTACGCAGATAGAAGCTCCGATTAAACCCTCTCTTTCTTTTTTCTCTTTTAATTAATTCTTTCTTTTTTCTTGTCTTCATACTTTACTTTTTTATAGACAATAGTCTATTAGGTATATCGACAATAGAAAATCTTTAAAAAATACAAAGATGAATTATTAAGATGCGTTCAGGTATAGTTGGATGGGGATCTTACATACCTAAATATAGAATAAACGTCAATGACATAGCAAAGGTTTGGGGAAAAGAAGCCACTACTCCTAAAGTTTTAGGTTTAACAGAAAAATCTGTACCGGCACCAGATGAGGATTCAACAACTATGGCTATAGAAGCCTCAAGAAATGCGTTAAATAGAGCTAGAATAAACCCGGAAGAAATAGGCTTAGTATTATTTGGTTCAGAATCTAAAGTTTATGCAGTAAAACCTACTGCTGCAGTACTTATAGATGCCCTAGGTGTTTCACATTACTCATTAAGTGCAGATATGGAATTTGCTTGCAGAGCTGCATCTGTGGGGCTGGGTTTGGCTTTAAGTATGGTTGAGAGTGGAAAGATAAAATACGGTATGGTAGTTGGTTCAGATACCGCACAATCTAATCCGGGAGATATTCTTGAGTTAAGTTCAGCAGCTGCAGCAGTATCATTTATAGTAGGTAAATCTGACGAATCTGCAGCTGTATTAGAAGGATTTGCTTCTTTCAATACTGATACTCCAGATTTCTGGAGAAGGGACGGAATGCCTTATCCTTTACACGGAGAAGCTTTTACTGGAGAACCTGCATATTTCGCGCATATAATTTCTGCTGTTGAAAAATTATTCCAGGATTATGGTTATAAGGTTTCTGACTTCGATTACTTTGTTTTTCACCAACCTAATGGAAAATTCCCAATTCAAGTTGCTAAAAAACTTGGGGTACCATTAGAGAAAGTAAAGCCAGGCTTAGTATCTCCATACATAGGAAATCCGTATAACGCCTCAGCATTACTAGGATTTGCTAAAGTACTTGACATAGCAAGGCCAGGACAAAGAATTCTAGTTGCCCCATTTGGTAGCGGTGCCGGTGCAGATGCTTTTAGTTTTGTTACCACTGAGAATATCTTAGAGAAACAAAAGCTCGCTCATACGACGGATTATTATATTTCAAATAAGATCATTGTAAGTTATGCAGAATATGCGAAATTCACAAATAAATACAAGGTGTATGAATAATGACAGACGTCTTAGTTTATGATTCTTCAATGATAAAAATAGATAGATATTATGAGAAAAACTTAGTAGACTTAGTAGCAGAGGTAATGAGTAAGTTTAACTCTCAAATAAAGCCAGACGCGATAATTTTAGCAAATGCTTATTCTGAAACTACAGTTAATCAAGTTCTTTTAGCTAGTAAGATTTCCAGCATGTTAGGTTTTTCAGGATTCACAACCAGAATAGAAAATGGAGATGCCAGCGGAGGTGCTGCAATAGAGACAGCTTATTACATGATAAAATCTGGGTTAGTTAAGTCTGTATTATTAATAGGCGTAGAAAAAATGGGTGACTTTCCTACTAGCTATCTCAATGAAATAACTGCAGAAAATTTAGACGAAAAATTTGGATATAGAGAAGGACTAACTTTACAGCCATTTGCCGCATTACAAATGAAACAATACATGAAGAGCTACGGTGTAGATTACGATTATTTCACCCAATGGCCTTTAGCAATGCATAAATATGGTTCAGAAAATCCTTTCGCTTATTTAAAATTCCAAGTAGATAAGAAAACTATAGAAGAATCACAAATTATTTCTGAACCTCTTAGACTATTCGATACTTCACCAAGAGCAGACGGCGCAGCGGCAGTATTGCTTACTAATGAGGAGTTTAAACCAGAGATTAAAGTAAAAATAACTGGTGTTTCCTCAGCAGTTTCAGAATTTACAACACTGAGTATGCCTGCAGTAAGACAGGCCTATTCACAATTTAGAGAATACAAAGCAGATTTCATGGAAATTCACGATTCTTATAGCATTAATGCAGCACTAATCCTAGAAGAGATAGGCTTCGAAAAGGGCAAATCTTTGAATATGCTAGACTCAATTCAAGTGAATTATAGCGGTGGTTTAAAATCTAGAGGATACCCAGGTGGGGCTACCGGAATTTATCAACTTGCAGAATCTTTCATGCAATTAGCAGGTTCTTTCCCAGGCAAGAGGGCACAAGGCGAAAAAGGAGTGATAATATCAACGGACGATTTAGGTACTTCAGCTTATGTAATTGGATTAAAGAGGTGTTAAAAATGAAAGTCTTTCCTGCACAAGTTTGGAGAAATAAAGAGAGTCTATATTCATTAATCGCTGGCAAGTGCAATAAATGCGGTAATCTATTCTTCCCTTACAGAGAAATATGTAATAAATGCGGTTCTACAAGCGTCTCTAAAGTAAAATTAAGCGGACGTGGAACTCTAATTTCATATACTGTATCATATCAAACTAGACCGGGCTTTGAAAAAACAGCTCCAGAGTACGTAGGTTTGATAAGATTAGATGAAGGCATTGAAATTGTAGCCCCATTAACAGACATTACTGGTGAAATTAAAGATAATTCTAGAGTAGAAGCAGTCATAAGGAGGTTAAAGGCAGACTCGAGTAATGGCTTGATAGAATACGGTATAAAATTTAGGCTGGTAGAAGATGAACATAGATGAGGTAGTAGAAAAAGCTGTTAAAGGGGAAATAGAGCTTCATGAAATTGATAATTTTTTGGAAGCAAATGCTGCAATGGTTGCAAGAAGGCTTGCATTAGAAAAAATCCTTGGCATAAGTTTACCTTCTATAGGGTCAACAATTTTAGACTATTCTGAGATAAAAAATAGAAATGCAGAAAATGTAATAGGTGGAATACAAATACCAGTCGGCATAGTAGGCCCTTTAAAAGTTAATGGAGATTATGCTAAGGGTAATTTTTACGTTCCGCTCGCAACTACCGAAGGAGCGTTAATCGCTAGCGTAAATAGAGGTTGTAAGGCAATTACAAAGGCTGGAGGAGCTAAAGTTAAGATAATTTCTGACGGTATGGCTAGAGCACCAATATTTAAATTACCTAATATAGACAGCGTGGTAAATTTTTTGCAGTGGATAAATAAAAATTTAGATAAAATAAAGGAAGTAGCAGAATCAACTACTTCTCACGGAAAATTGAAAGAAATACAACCTTTTGTTTTAGGAAATAATGTATGGTTAAGATTCGTATTTGAGACAGGAGATGCTATGGGCATGAACATGGCTACTATAGCCTCTGAAGCAATTTGCAATTTTATAGAAAGCGAGTTTACCGAAGCAAAATGCATTGCAGTTAGCGGAAATATGTGTAGCGATAAAAAGCAATCAATGGTTAACTCAATTTTTGGTAGAGGCAAAACTGTTATTGCAGAAGCTTTAATACCTTCCACAATACTTAAGGAAGTTCTTCACACTACTGCTGAGGCAATACATGAAGTAAATTTAAGGAAAAACTTGTTAGGAAGCGCAAGAGCAGGAAATGTTTATCAATTTAATGCGCATTTTGCTAACATAATTGCAGCAATTTTTCTTGCTACAGGACAAGATATGGCGCAAGTAGTAGAAAGCAGTAGTGGATATACTTGGACTGAAGTTAGAGGAGAAGATCTTTATATAAGCGTGACTTTACCGTCACTTGAAGTGGGAACTGTCGGCGGAGGAACAAGACTACCTACTCAAAGAGAGGCATTATCCATCATGGGGGTTGCTGGTGGAGGAAATCCACCAGGGAGTAATGCCAAAAAATTTGCTGAAATAATTGCATCAACAGTATTAGCAGGAGAATTAAATCTGCTTTCAGCACTTAGCAATAAGGAGTTAGGCAGAGCTCACAAGATGTTAGGTAGGGGCATAAAAGCTTAATTTTCTCTTTTGTGAAACTATAAGCCATGGAATTGCCCGAAGAGTTAACGAAAGTTATTCAATTAACTAAAGAACAAAATACGTGGAGACGGACTGAAGCAATAAATCTGATAGCATCAGAGAACGTGATGAGTCCACTAGCAGAGGCAGTATATATGAGCGATTTCATGTCAAGATACGCTGAAGGTAAGCCTTATAAGAGGTTTTATCAAGGTACAAAATATGTTGACGAAATAGAGAGCCTAGCAATAGAATTAATGAACGAAGTAACTCCAGCTAAAAACTCCGACCTAAGGCCAATAAGTGGAACAATAGCTAACGCTGCAGTATTCAGAATTTTAGCAAACCCTGGGGATAAGGCATTAATAGCTCCAGTTCAGGCAGGCTCTCACGTAAGTCACACAAAGTTCGGAACTTTAGGAGCACTAGGAATACAACATATAGAAATGCCTTTTGATAAAGAAAACATAAACGTTGATGTAGATAAGGCTATTAAAATGATAGAAGAGGTTAAACCAAAATTCGTAGTTCTTGGAGGAAGCTTATATTTATTCCCTCATCCTACAAAAGAACTTGCTCCTCACGTTCATGCAGTCGGGGCAAAACTAGTTTACGATGCTGCTCACGTTTACGGATTAATAGTTGGTAAAGCTTGGAGTAATCCATTAGATGAAGGAGCAGATGTAATGACTACCTCCACTCATAAGACTTTTCCTGGGCCTCAAGGAGGTTCTATACTATCAAATGATGATGATCTGTTCAAAGAAATATCGAGGACAATATTTCCATGGTTTGTAAGCAATCATCATTTACACAGACTGCCAGCAACTGCAGTTACTTTAATAGAAATGAAATACTTCGGTAAAGATTATGCTTCACAAATAACTAAAAATGCAAAAAAACTTGCAGAGGCCTTAGCAGAGAGAGGATTTAAGGTAGTAGGAGAGCATTTAGGATACACTAAAAGCCATCAAGTTGCAGTTAACGTTAGAGAACTAGGCGGAGGGGCTAAAATAGCCAAATTACTAGAGGAGGCCAATATAATAGTAAATAAAAACTTATTGCCTTGTGATACTCCAGAAACTGTCAGTAATCCTAGCGGATTAAGAATAGGAGTTCAAGAAATGACTAGATACGGAATGAAAGAAGACGAAATGGACGAAATTGCCGAATTAATGAAGAAAGTCGCAATAGATGGAAAAGATCCTAAAGAAGTCAGGAAAGAAGTAATAGAACTAAGAAAGAGATTCCTTGAAGTAAAATACACATTTAACGTTGACCTATCAAGTTACTCCAGTAAGAGTATTCCAATGATTATCTAACAATTATAACAGTTATTGAAGCATTTGCTGCAACAGATAACACTGTTGATCCTATATTTATATCACTGTTGACTGAAGTACCTCTAGAACCCATGATTACTGCATCAAAAGTGTCCTCATTTATCACTTTTAATATCTCATTAGGAACACTACTGTCATTAGACATTTTTATTATTTTAAAATCATAATCTATTTTATCCCCTATCCTTTCCTCAACTTTTTTCTTAATGTGCTCGGCTTCCTCACAAGTATTACATACGTGAATTACTGTAACTTTAGAACCGTATCTAAGGCTAAAATCTGTTGCCAATTCTAAAGCTCTCATGCTATTTTCTGACCCGTCCACAGGGACTAAGATTCTTCTAAACCATAAACTTACGGTATATGTTGGAGAGCTCATATAAGATACCCTTTACCTATATTTAGACTAGTATTTGTTATTTTTATCGAGTCTTCTGCACTGGCCAAATTTAACGAAGCTCTTATTGCATCGATGTTCTCAGGAACTACTATAGACTCCTGATGAACCGCATACATTAAAAATACTTCATTACCCTTAGTATAAATTGAATCTTCAAATATTACTACTTCAGGAATATCATTCCTTATTCTACCTAAATCTCTTGCAACCTCAATAATTTCCGCAGTAGAATTAACTTTTGATTTACCTCTTACAAGCAGAAACCTATTTGTATTCAAAAACTGATTTATGACGTCCTCTTTACTTACTTGAGACTTAAGAGTTACGTTAAGTAAATGCATGTGCATATATGTTGTTGGAGCAATAACTGCCATTGTGATTATATCTAGGTCTTTAAGCACAGTGTTGACATCCTTAGCGTGATGACTAGGAACTGAAGCAGGGTCTGGTACTAAAGCATTTATAGGGCCCTTTTTAACCTCTTTAGGGTCTGCGGCCCTTCTAACTATTGTAGCCCTAACTTTTTCGACTTTACTTAGTTTATTTAAAGTACATATAGTCCTAAGTAACGCAGTAGTATTGCAAGACACTACCCTTATGTATTTCTTTCCTATAGCGTCATTATAATTACAAAGAGAGGAGAAAGAAACATCTGCAACGTTAGCCTTTTCTCCTCCTTGAAATATCGCATTTTTACCAAATTTTTGATAAAGTTCCTTATATTGTGCTCCAACTCCATTAGGAGTAGCATCAACTACAATATCAGTCTCCCTTATCATATCCTCTATATTTCCCGCAACTTTTATCCCTGCCTCATCAAAGGATTTAATTGATTCCTGAGGAACGTAGATATTTATACCCATTTTTTGTGCTACAAATGCCTCATAATTAGGCGAAGTTTTTGCAATGCCTATTAACTTCATATCGGGTTGTAACATAATTGCGTTAGCTACTCTTTTCCCAATAGTTCCATAACCATTTAATGCTACTTTAATCATTTCTTCTTCACCACCTCTTTATAGGAAAGATCTAAAGCCTCGAGCGCAGGTAATCTTTCACCAGCTAAAAATAAAAGCAATGCACCGCCACCAGTTGAAACGTGAACTTTACTTGGATTTATTTCCGAACTACCGCCAAGCATGCTTATCATATGCCCTCCACCTATTATAAGATAACCTTGGCTTTCTAACGCACTATCAAGTAATTTCTTACTACCTTCCCTAAACCTTTCGTCTTCTATTACTCCCATTGGACCCCTCATCACTATTACCTTTGCATCCTTTATAAATGATGAATAAATACCCACAGTTGTGCTTCCTATATCTTTTATTACTCCAGTAACCTTATTACTGGGTTCCTCAGCGACTTTTCCTTCTTCTTTCTCTACCTTAAAGTCTACTGGAATTTCTATTGGGCCACCAGAGAGAAGGATTTTCCTAGCCCTAGGAATTAAGGATATAAGTCCCTTCTTTTCCAATATCTGCATATTTTCTTTACCTAAATCCAAACCTTTGGCAACCGCAAAAAGTTCCGCAATTAAACCACCGGTTAGAATTCTGTCGGCTAACCTCCTTTTTACTAGATTCTCTATTATTCTTATACTGTCTAGGACCTTACCTCCACCTAAGACAAAAACTTTAGGAAATTCGTCAGCGTTAAAAATCTTTGCCAAGGCCGAGACTTCTTTTTCCATTACCCTGCCGGCTGTGGATTTTAAAACCATTGGAAAGCCTACTATACTAGCCTGACTTCTGTGAGCTGTTGCAAAAGCGTCATTAACATAACCGTCAAAAAGAGGAGATAGCCTTTTAACTAAATAGCTTTTAGCATGTTGAGTAGGCGGAGCTTCTATAAGCTCTTCAGAAACGAATCTCACGTTATCTAAAAGAATTACTTCACCGCTCTTCATGTTTTTTATTCTCTCTCTAGCGTAAGGTCCCATTACGTCTTCCACGAATTCTACGTTCATATCCAAGTATTTGCTCAAAAGCTCAGCGTGCTCTTCAAGTGAAATAAAATCACTATCTCCAGGTCTGCCTTGATGCGAAATTAAAACTAAGGAATTCCCTTTATTTACCAACTCTTTTATAGTTTCATTATAAGCTTTAATACGTGAATCATCAATTAACTTACCGGTCTTTGGGTCTACTGGGGAGTTAATATCAATTCTTACTAAAAGCTTATTACCAGAAAAGCTAATATCGTCAAGAGTAGGAATTTCGAGATCGTTTACCTTTATCAGAAGTATTCACCAAGAATAATTCGAAAGCTCAAAATTTATATTTAATTAGTAGCTGTTATAAGGAAGAGATAAGGGAAATGCTCTAGATCCTAATCTCACGATTTAACAAGATGATGATGAATATATATCAAGAAAATTGTTCCAAAGTAAAGGAATCAGTGCATGCTTATTAAAATCTTTAGCTTCAATCTCAACTTCTACAGACCTAATAGAGGATCTAACACTTGTCTTAAAATCTTTAGAAAAGTAAGATAATGAATACTTTATCCCCTCCAGATCTACATAATCACTACAATTAGCTAAAATCCTTGCAGTATTATCATCCTTAAACTCCAGAATAGATTGACAAACTGCATTAGAATTATACTCAAAAATCGACTTAAAAAGATCTTTAGTTGAATAAGGAATTCCCGATGCGCTAACTCCTAAAGGAGGTAAAAGCACCTTAACGTCTTCCTTGACATTCTTACTCTTCTTAAGAAGAATATTAAATTTGAAAAACAAGTAATTCATTCCGCAGTATCTTAATTTTACAACATCTATTTGACCTAATGTACCATGTTTTGAAAGAGATTGAGAAAGCTTAGAAGAAAGTAAAGAATCCTTTATAGGAGATCTAGTTGATACCATTGCTTTAATAGTGTAAAAATTCCTAATTTCTGAATCTTCAAGAAACTGTAAAATGTAAAGATCATAATATTTTGTCAATTTGGACACTGTTTTTGAAATTATTGAATATAAAAATCCTAGTTTCGAATTTCCAGAAATTATTACCCATTCTCCGAGTTCATCATAGGCGTAATGCTCCTTCTCTTTGTTTCGTTTAAAAATACCAAAGAATGGCAAAATCTTTAACCTCAATAAAATATTACCCATGCACTTTAAAATGTATAGCCGGGCTGGGATTCGAACCCAGGTCGACGGGGCCAAAGCCCGCCATCCTTGACCGCTAGACGACCCGGCTGAGTTATTATTTTTACATTCACCTAATAAGCCTTTCTCTACTAAAGCTGTTAACTACGCTGATAAACTTTTAAAGTTATTAACCAAAATTTAATATGCCGCCGTAGCTCAGCGGGTAGAGCGCCGGCCTTGTAAGGTCTACTAAGAAAGCCGGCGGTCGCGGGTTCAAATCCCGCCGGCGGCTCTAGTGAAAGTCATGAATCCCAAGATTGAGGAGAAAATTGCGCAAATGAGGTGCGAGAATAGACCAGTAAAGCAAATTGCTAAGAAGCTAGGAGTAAATAGAGACGACATAGAGGCTGTAATTAGAAAGTGGATTTCTTACACCGATGAATACCTTAAGGAACTAGTTAAAAACAGGAAAGTTAAGAACCCTAAAGCAGATCCAGGATTTATAGTAAATGCGACTACAAGTGTGGAAGAATTACTTAAAAATGATGACGTTCTAGATTATATTGCTCTACATATGTCGGACTATCACGATAGGCTAATGGATTGCATAAGATACAAGATTTACATTTACCTTAAGCAGAAGAGTAAATAGGCTATTCACTGTTTGCGTAAAGTTAGCTAAAGATTGCAGATAATAATATACGTTGACAATAACAAAAATATAATATTCTCATAAATTCGACATATTTTTACGATATTTCATGATTTTATCTTAAGTACAAATTAATCATTATGATATAATGTTGGCATGTAAATTCCAGCAAAAGCTGAAGTCCCTACAAGTTACAAACTGTATCTCCAGCATACTTTCTCATAATATTTGTCCATTTTCGATCGCCAAGTGTAATCTTTCACTTTAATTGCTTCTTTTCATAAGATAACGCTAAAAATAAACCAAAAAGTAATGCATAAGATAAGATATTAGGTAATAAGTCATATTTTTCATATTATATTAAAGTAATGAGATTAACAATTATATAACCCCCTAGAAATACTGATTGCAAAATCTCGTATTTATTTACAGTTAGTTCTACATTATATTTTTTAATCATATATAATGATATTGTAATATATGCGATTAACTGTTAATATAAAACTTGCTACATAAGGTGAAATTAAATATGCAGTAGAGTACATGAATACAAGAGATACTACTAACATCACTATTACAGAACTAACAATCATAAATAAGGTATAAATTTTATACCTGGATATAATCAAATATGGCAAAAATGTCATAAAAAGTAATAATATAGAATAGACCAAATATATAATATAGGTTAGAATTAATTGCTTGAAGATTGTCATAAAAATAGATATTATACCATATACTATAATAAGTGGGAGATGATAATGGTTACATATTCTGGAAATAGTTTCATAAGATGGCATCTTTTATCACCTTATCAAATAATATAAGATTTTAATTGATACTTATACCCTATCTCATATTTATTTATGATTTCATAAAATTTCATTTTTAATCACAAAAACCATACCATTGCGATGAATCTAATTAGTAATGTAAAACTTTTAGCTATCAAGGCAAAATTTATCTCATGAGAATATTAGTTGTCGACGACGTTGGTAACGTTTTGGGAGTATTCAGCAGTGAGGAAGACGCGTATAATTTCGCAAAGGAAAAAATAAAAGAAGGCAAAAAATTAGAATAATAGCTCCTGCAGAATTATACACTGAATGAGAGTTAAGCTTACAGTAGAGAACGTTGAAGAATGGTTTTTAATAGATACGGGCTTTAGTGGTGATTTAATAGTAAAGTCTGATGTTTTCGATGAAATAAGTGCAAAACCTTCAGACGGAGGAGAAATTTGCGTTGCTAAAGACCTTTGTTTTTCAGCCTTACAAAAAGTTGTTAGCGTTGAATATTTTAAGCAGGCAAATATTATGTAGGGCTTTATGGGTTCCAGAAATTGAAGAAAATATTGTAGGTGAAGGGGTACTAATAAAAACAGGCCTTTTGCTTGATTATAAAAATTTCACGATTACTGATCCTTAAATAATAGAAAATAAGTTCAATAACTTAAAGATCTAATGCTTGCCACATTATTTATCATAATACAACAAGATAAGACGTATAATGCAGAAAATATAGATATAACCTATCAGCAAATAATAAAATTAACGTGAAATAGCTGAATTATAAAAAGAACCTTTACTGTATCGTTTTGTTTTAGCTCTTCAAGAGCCTTAATAATACCTCTAATCTTTTCTATATGTCACAATTCCTAGACTAATAATATCTTCGTTATTTCTAGTTACTTTATCTGACTATATACAATTTCAGGATCTTAAAATTAAATGTGAGTATTATAATGGTTTCTCATCAGTATTTACAGATACCCATAACCTTCTCCAATATTCTTTGAAACCTATCTTCTTGTATACATGAATTGCAGGATTGTTATCTTCTCTCACATACAAAGAGGCTACCTTACCTCTTTTAGTAAGGTCTTCAGTTAGCATTGACACGACTGAAGTAGCTAAGCCCATATTCCTAAATTCCTCCTTAGTTAAGACTCCTCCTATTACAGCAACGTTCTCTAGCTCAATCCATGTATATGCTGCTGAAACAAGGTGATTATCTAGAAACAATCCGTATGCAGTAGTTTTGTTCTCGCTTAGTAATTGAAGTATAACATTACCCAGACCTTGACCGTAAAGGGCAAAAATCTCCTCCTTATCTTCAATACCTAGCCTTCTCACGTTTTCTCTTCTGAACACGCTAGGTTTATCACAAGTCATTAATATTTCTGGATAAATTTTCATATTAGGAAAGTCTAGCAACTGTGACCATTTTGGTTCTATGAATAGAACAAATTTACTCTCCTCGTTCTTCAGCGTTGAAAGTAATTCTCTCGCAGTACACTCTTTATCTGCGTAAAGAATTATTCTTGGCGGATAAAATTTTCTATATATCATTAAATAGCCTTCCCTAACCGTCTTAAATTCAGTATATTCCTTGTCAAACCTTAAGTCGTAAATCTCAAATGCGAATCTAACAGGGTCCGTAAGGAATAACTTCTCTAATTGACTTAGCATGATGAATAGTAGTTATTATAGGAAATTATAAATTAGCTTCTACTATAGTCAATAAATTATCGTCTTTAAAGAAGCTATCAATACTTGGAATAAGTCTCGGAAAACTCCTCCAAGAACTCCTAAACGTTACTTTTCTTTTTACCGTGAGCAAAACTATGTTTCATGCTTTTAATTTAGATGTTTAACACATCTATTTAGTACAGAATCCTAAAATAATAGAGTGTAGTATAATAGATAAAGTTATAGTTTCAGAAGGTCATATTTAATTTGAGAGCATATGCCCGAAACCATTAGGATAGTAAGAAAATATTATGCAATAGACGAGAAATAGGAATATTGTGGCAGAGGGTAATTCTTGGGAGGAAGTTGAGGAGATTATGAAAAAGAAGGGGTATAAAAGGAGTCAATACGATATTTTAACGGTAGTGGAAGCAGAGAAGAATTAGTATGAGTAACTACATAGAAATTCCCTTCATTACCTTAAGAGGCTATGCGGTACCTTTACTGAAAGGTGAGATAGAATGCCCCAGGGTAGGAGGGAACTTACTAATTTACGCTTTACCAGATAGTGGCAGTAGGTTCTCTTTAATAAATAAGAAGACTCTAAACGAGTGCTATAATAATCTGGAAGATCGTTATTTGGACACAGTAGTATTAACAATCTGAACCTGCATACAAAAAGGTACAAACTAAAATTTCATTTCATGGAACTTATGAGAATTTAGAAATCCCAGTTGCAGTAGCCGATTTCGGAGAAATCGGAGGGATTTACCCCAGCCTAATATTAGGTAGGGACGACTTCTTTTCTAGAGTAACGATACGTTTCGATAAGAACGTTAAATTACTCGTTAAGATTAATTCAAGGATTTGACTTCATAATTTATTGTATCTGAAGAAGTAATTGCGCTATCTTCCTTTCTTACCCAAATATACTAATCTCCTCCTAGGTAATGATGTAACAATCAGTGGATAACTGAGTACTTCGCTCATTATTTGAACTTTTCAGGTTACCAAAGCGTATTATACCATAAAATCTAGATAATTCACTCATCCTTACATCTCACCTCCAAACGTATTTGTTTTAAAACAGATAATAGATTGTAATAAACCCTCTCTTCTTTTACTAATTATTTTTCCTTGTTGATAACTAATGTATCTACATGTATTCAGTCTTTCGCTATATATCAAATAGATCGTACTTTTCTCTTCGTTACCTTCATTCATCTCTTCACTTGAAACTACAATGATCTTGATGACCATTCCATTAATAGCTAAAGATTTTTCAATAACGTTTGTAGAAGCTTCAACTCTCCTAGCATTTTACGTGGTTATAGAAGTATTACTTCCCATTCCATCTTCACTTTTAGCCGAAAGAATAGGAGCAAAAAGAACCATGAAAATAGGAACAACAATAATGGGGTTATCCTCCCTCCCTATAGTCTTATCTAATTCTTTCACGCTTATTCTAGCCCTCAGAATTGTTCAAGGTGTTGGAGCCTCAATGGTTCTTCTAACCTCTTTATCTTATGCTAGCCTTATAGGCTCTGATGAAGAAAGAGGTAAAATGATAGGGTTAAATCACACTATAGTAAGCCTAGGCTACGTTTTAGGGCTACCTTTAGGGGGATTGATAGCCGAAATTGACTGGAAGTATTTATTCTTGTTAACCTCAGCACTTTCCTTTAGCTCGCTTTACTTATTATCTACTCTTAAGGAAATGCATGCTAAATCGGGATTGGGGATTAATGTAATTTATGCCTCATTAATATTTGACGGTATAATTCTAGGACTTTACTATTACCCATTCTTTGTACTCTCTATATTAGGTTTGATAATGACTATATGGAAAATAAAGCTAGGTAAGGGATTTTACCTATCTAGCCTTTCGGGCTTTCTACATTCTATTATAAGAAACATGATAGCAGCATTCTTTGTGTTCTATTTGTACTCTCTTCATTTATCGACTTTAGAGATAGGCTCTTTAGACTACTTTATCCTCTTTCTTTTACGCTTATCTCACTTTATGCAGGTAGACTTCACGATAAATATAAGCTGAGAGTTACATCTTTCGGTTTTGCATTAATGACCTTATCCTCCTTATCCCTTTTCTTTAACGTTATTTTAGGAGAATTTTTAACTGGGCGCGTCGTCTGGAATTGCCACTACTTCAAACACTGCTTATACAATGTCTTCAGTTAGGAATAAGGATAGAATAGCAGCCTCTGGAATAAGAAGCGTTTAAGGAGTTGTAAGTAATACTATAGGACTAATCATTGCCTCATATTTCAGAACTCTCTTAACTCCTTACGTCGAGATTATAGTCTTTCTAAACTTAGCGTCGCTTCTTATATTGTTATCTTTTTCCACGTAAATACTGAGTAAAATGAATGAGAGAAGAAAGATCATTTTTGGTCATACTAAAAAGTTATCGCCTTTAAAATGAGTCTATATTAAAGGGTAATATTCTAAAAAAGATTCTGCTTTTTGATAGCCTACTGTTTCCATAAGCTTTCCAATCATTCTCAGTCTGAGAACGTAAATCTTTTTCAATTTCTGAAAAAGATTAGGGAAATGCCGCCGCGGGGATTTGAACCCCGGACAACCGGATGTCCCCCTGCCGTATGAGTCCGGCGCTCTAACCAGGCTGAGCTACGGCGGCAATTAAATAATCGAAAAGTGAGGCTAAAAAATTTCCGTAAAATTATTCCTCTAAATATTTCCTAATTGCATCCCTTATAATTTCGCTCCTAGTTAATCTCCTATTAGCTGCATATAAATCGAGCTTTTGTAACAACTCTTCTTCTGCTTTAAATGTTATTACTCTCATGGCCCTCGTATTACCTTTCTTCTTCCCCTATATATTATCCTTATTTGCACAAAGGTAAAAAGAGAGAGTTGACCGAAACTAATAACCTAATGATGTAATTATTTCATCTATTAATTTCTTAACAATTTCAGTATCTCCTTCTTCCTCCATAAAGCCCCTTATTATTAAACCTTCTGCAGATTTCTTGTCAAATCCTCTGTTCTGAAGGTAAAATATTAAATCTTCTGGAACCTTAGAAACCGAGGCTGAATGCTTAGCTGTTATAACTCTGCCAGTTCTAACTTCTAACATTGGTGCAACAACGGCAGTAGATTCGCCTAACATTATTGCCCTACCTACTATTGAAGTCGAAGAATCTATTGCTTGCTCGTTAATTCTTGCATCTCCCCTAGTAACTACAAAAGAGGAACCTGCTGAAACCGATTTCATAAATCCGTTACTGACGCTTTTAGGACCGTCGTGATAGACGTTCGTTATTACATCTATGTTATTATTCTCAACGCCTAAGGCTCTGGAACTGAAGAATGCTTGTGCACCTTCCTCTAGATAAGAATGGTATTCTACGTGACCTTCTGAGAAGCCGGAAGATATTATATAAGTAGTTATGGAACCTTCTACTTTAGCCTTTGAGTAAACAAAATTATAGCTTGAGTTACCCTTGTTTACTAGAGTAAGGTTAAGTGAAGAATTCTTACTTACATAGGCTGAAATTACAGCAGAATTCATAGATTTACCCTTATTTTCAGAATAATATATTACGTCTGCACTTTCTCCTTCTGGAACCTTAATTTCAATGTTTATTGGAGAAAAATTCCCCTCCACGTCAGTATAATGGTAAATTAAATATTTCCCGCCTTGTTTGATTTCTAGCTTCCTTGATAGAGAAAGAGTTAAGGATACCAACTTGTGGTCTTCTGGTTTTATTAATGAATTCCCCACACTGGATGAAAATTCTAATGGTGTTTCTTTCACCAAATTATTATGAATTACAACCCTTACATAGCCTGGAATGCTAGGATAATTACCTCCTCCTTTCCTGTCTAAACTTTCTATTTTTAAATTAAGCTTATCTAAATTTTCCCATCTTGTATAATGTTTAACTGTAGGTGAATCATTAATTAACTGATAAGGTAATCTTTCATAAATTGAAAAGAGCTCCTCTCTTTCTGACCTATTTTCTAAAGAAGAAAGAAAACTTTTAGCTGAATCTATATCGACTAAAGGCATTTATGCCACTGCTCCTAACTTATCTAACTCTAATTTTATAACTTTATTTAACATTGCAGCGTATTCAAAAGGCAATTCTCTCATTATTTCGTCCATGAATCCAAGGACTAACATTGAAGTAGCTTCCTTCTCACTTATTCCTCTGCTCATTAGATAGAATAATTGATCTTCACTCATCCTGAAAGTGTGAGCTTCGTGAGCTACATCAGCATCTTCTTCAAATACTTGGTTATGAGGGAATGTATAAGCCTTTGTCTTTTCGTCTAACATTAATGAGTCGCACTTTACAAAGGCTTTTGAACCTACAGCACCTTTATTGACCTTAACTAAACCTCTATAAACGTTGACTCCTCCGTTAAATCCAATGTTTTTATTAATTACCCTACTTCTTGTATGAGGTGCTGCATGAATCATCTTTGAGCCACTATCCTTCCAGTCTCCCTCTGCAGAAGCTAAAGTTACTACCAGGCTAGTTGATGAAGCTCCTTCTCCCCTAAGTATTGTTGACGGATATACGAAGCTGTATTTTGAACCTAAAGATCCCTCAACCCATTCTATTACTGAGTTCTTGTTTGCCCAAGCTCTCTTGTTATTGAAGTTTATTACGTTTTTACTCCAGTTTTGAATTGTAGTGAACTTTATGTGAGCGTTGTCATTTGCAAATAATTCTACCATACCGTCGTGGAATGAAAAGTTCTTGAACTGCGGTGCAGAACAGCCTTCAATGAAGTGAATGTAAGAATCCTCGTCTGCAATAACTAAAGTGTGTTCAAACTGTCCTTCCATTTCAGTTCCTATTACAAAGAATCCTTCAACTGGAGTAGTAATCTTAACTCCTTTAGGAACGTAAACGAATACTCCTCCGCTCCATAAAGCTCCGTGAAGTGCAGCAAACTTATGATCCGAAGCTGGGAATATTTTCATAAAGTATTGTTTAAATATATCAGGATACTTTACCATTGCCTCTTCTGGTGGCATCATTACTACTCCTTTTTTCTGTAACTCTTGTTTAACATTAGCATAAATTGGCTCGGACTCAAATACTGCAACTAATCCTCCTAAAACTTTTTGTTCAGATTGAGGAATACCTAACTTCTCGTAGTATTCCCTTATTTCTTTAGGGATTTGTTCCCAGCTATCTGTTCTTTCAACGTCCGGTTTTATGTATAATTCTAAGTTAGACACATTGAGCGAACTTAAAACGTCAGGTAACCAGTTAGGAGTAGGAAGCTTTTCAAATAGCTCTAAAGATTTCAGCCTTAATCTTAACATCCATTCTGGTTCTTTCTTTGCCTTAGAAATTGCTTCTATTGTACTTCTAGATAACCCGCTTTCTACAACTCTTCTATGAAATTCAATTTGATCTACTCTGTTATACTTGGCCTCTATGGCAGCATCAAGTATCTCGTTTATATCTACTGACACTTTCTCTTCTGTCATTTTTCTACCATCTTTAACTCTGTTAAAGAAAGCATTTAAACCTTTCCATGTTAAAGTAAAATATTTCAAGAAATGCAAAAATAATTAGATTATAAAGTTAAATGATAAAATAGTAGTTATTGCTTTATTACTCCTTCATAGCCTTTCTCATCTATTAATTTAGCTAGTTCCATGCTTCCGCTTGCTACAATTCTTCCTTTATACAACACGTGGATCTTATCCGCGTTCACATAATCTAAGATTCTCCTATAATGAGTTATTATTAAATATCCAGTATTATTCTCTTCCTTGACTTTCTTTATTACATCAGAAATTGTCTTTAAACCATCAACGTCAACTCCAGAATCTGGTTCGTCCAAAATTGCAAATTTAGGCTTTAATATCTGCAACTGAAGAATTTCTACTCTCTTTTTCTCTCCACCGCTAAAGCCCTCAAATACTCCTCTGTTAAGAAGACTATCTGAGATACCCACCGATTTAGATAAACTAGCTATTTTAGAGAATACTTGAGTAACTGATTCATTACTTCCATATACTCTATTGTATTCTGCAACTAAAAGTGTAGATAATTTTACTCCGCTAATCTCTATTGGATTTTGGAACGCTAAAAATAAGCCTTTCTTAACTTTCTGGTCAGTTTCAAGGTTAGTAATATCCTCTCCATCAAGTAATATTCTTCCTTTTGTTATTTTATACTTAGGATGTCCCATTATTGCCAAAGATAATGTAGTCTTTCCACTGCCATTTGGCCCCATTATTGCATGAACTTCTCCGCTTTTTACCTCAAGTGATATTCCTTTTATGATTTCCTTGCCTTCAACTTCAACGTGAAGGTCTTCTATCTTAAGTGTTGACATTTTCTGTCAATAATATGTTATTTAACAACATTAAAGTTTCTTTCTATCCAAGGCATATCTTCTAAAAATAAAGTGCAAGAAGAATTTTCTAATGCCAATTGTAAGTTAGATACTATATCTACAACAGATGTATAGATTATTGAAGATTTATCATTAAATGATTGTAGTAATGAATTTATTTGATTTATTAAGTTTAGTCCATTACTTACTCTCTTCATGCTAGGAAATAGTATGCTCATTATTACTTCGTCTAATAGATCATTAATTTTCTGTAAGATCTCCTTTAAAATTGGAGTATCTTCATTAAGTTTAGTTGTTTTTATCGTAGAATCTATTCTATCTATTAGTCTTGAGATATTAAGTAAAATTACAGCATTCATGACTACTAAAAAGTTCTTATTTAAATTTGAAGAAACTTCATATTTGCTCCCTACAACATGCCTTAGTAACATTAAGTAAACTCTTCTTAAGTCCTCCTGCTGGGTTAATTCACTATCTTTCGGTTGTTCTCCAGATAAATAAGAGATTATTCCATCGACTTTCTTTGAGATGATGTTTAAAATTCTCCTTAGTAAAGATTCTAAGCCCACTTTTTCAGCATCAAGTAAGCATTCTAATTTTACTCTATTTTCCGAGGCCTCGGTCACCTCTGCGCCAACCATTTGTTTAGTTGTTGAAATTAAGTCCTCTATCTCTTTTTGGACAATTTGTTTCTTAGACTCGAATACTATTTCGTCATAGCCTAAAGAATAAAGGCATAAAACCATGCTGGGTATTGGTTGCTTTATAGCATCTATATCAATTTTTATTGTTTTCCTATTAGATAAGAGCTTTATCTTCTCTGCAAGAAGTTTAAGTGAACCGTCATCGGAAATTTCTATTAAAATTTTGTCTCCAGGCTTAATGTTCCATCTATTTATCCATTTTTTGGGTAATGTGATGAAAAGTGAAGAAGAACCTAACTTTTGTACTTTCCTAGTCTCAATATCCTTGGAATTGTCAAACTCTTCCAAGTCAGTCACTATTTTTACTATGTTAAACAGCGTTTATAAATATGTTGCAACTTTATTATAAACTTATAAAAGAAGCTTTTTAAGTGGATTTCTTCTTCAGAATTATCTTTATAAATCCTTTATTCCTCACGACGTCCACGTCGTATTTCTCTACGTTATTGACTGGAAGCTCTAAATGATAACATTTACCATATTTGTCCTTGCAGCTTAATTCTAATTTATTATTCTCCATTTTAATGTAAAGAGTTTGACTTTCTAGGTGAGGAACATCTACTATATAGTAGATTTCCTTATCTGTTTCATAATAAGTGTATAATGGCTCGTTAAATTCCTTCTCTATTTCCTCTTCCATCATCTTTTTCACAAGATCGTAAAGATCTCTAAATGCTGGCATTTTTATCACGCATAACTCATAGGCCTTACAGAAGAATATGAGGGAAGTTCTTTCTTAGTTTGCTCCATTAAGCCTTTAATTTTAGCCCTTATTTCTTCTGCTTCTTTAAGTAAAGAGCTAACATCTATACTAAAGCCTATATATTTTGATATAATATCCAATGCTACTGCAGAAGCTTCTGGATCTGGTATATCGAGGAATGATTCAACAACTACTACAAAATTTCTAACATTTTTCCTTGACGCTTCAAGTAATATAGGTGCATAAGGACCTGCAATATACCCGTCATCAAATTTTTGCATTAAATTAGTCTTTGACAATTCTTCTGATAATCCTTCTTCACTTGCTATCCAATAGGCAGTAGGCTTTTCTATATCTAACCTATTAGGTATTGGAACACCAGTAATAGAAATTATTGTATCTATTCCGTATTTCTTTGCATAATCAACTATAAACTCTGCTAACGGATATGCTGAAGACGCAGATAACGCTGTCCATGCATGTAATATTATGGTATTAACATTATGATATACTCTTAGAGGAGACTTAGCTATACCATTAGTAACATGCATAACTGGCGGAATGTATTTCTTGGAAAAAACTTCGCCATATTCCTTGAATCCTCCTTTTTCTATTAAAAATTCTGTAGCAATTTCTCCAACTAGGCCAGCATCCGGTAATCCAATTATCATATAACTTGGTTTAGTTAATTGAGGAATGTACGATTCTCTGATCTCAAACGACAATTTACTCACCTCTTATTTTCTCAATATATTTTTCTGGAGTTAATAGCCTTTGAGCTTCCGATTTATCTTTAATTTTAATCTTGAACATCCAACCTTCACCGTAAGGATCTTTATTTATAATTTCTGGAGAAGTTTCAAGCTCCTCATTTACCTCTACTACTACGCCACTTAATGGCGAATAAAGATCCGAAGCAGCCTTAACTGATTCTATAGTTCCAACAGGATCTCCAGCTTTAACTTCTTGATTAACCTTAGGTAATTCAATTCCAACAATGTCCCTTAACTTCTTTTGAGCATAATCAGTTATTCCCACTACAGCAACGTCTCCATCAATCTTTACCCATTCATCAGTCTCGGTATAAAGCCTATCATCTAGGACTATGTATTTTCCCACTTTTATTTCTCCCATGCGAACACCTAGATTAATGGAAAGTCTGAGATTTTAGCTCTATACTCCTTGCCTCTAATTTCTATATTAGCATGAAATCCAAAGAAGGCGTTAGATGAATTAATATAACCCATGCCTATTACCCTACCTAAGTACGGTGAATAAGTCGAACTAGTTACTTCTCCTATTTCTATTTCTAGAATTCTTATCTTATAACCATGACGAGGGATTACTCTTATACCTTTTTGCAATTTAAACCCAACTCTTATTCTTTTTACGCCATTCTTAAGTTGTTCCTCAACTTTCTCTTTGCCTATAAAATTTTTATCTAAATCAAAGACCCAATATCTGGCCTCTACTGGTGTCGTGTTTTCATCTATATCCTCTCCATATAGTACAAAACCCATTTCTTGCCTTAAACTATCCCTCGTTATTAGCCCTGCCGGTTTAATTCCTTTTTCTATGAGTTTATTTATTATCCTTTCGGCAACCTCCACCTTAGCCCAAACTTCCAAACCGTCTTCTCCTGTCCATCCAGATCTACTTAGTAGAAATACGTCTTCTCCTAGAAAATTAGAATTTAAAACAAACTGTAAAGGTTGTAGGTCCGTTTTATATCCTAATAATTCCCATACTCTTCTACCTTGTATTGCCAGCATAACATAATCGAAAGTTAAGTCCTCAACTTCCAGCGAAGAATTACGTTTTATCCAGTTGATATCTTTATCTCTATTAATAGCATTAGTCACCATTAAAAACTCTGTATCTGAAACCTTGTAAATCATTATGTCGTCTATAAATCCACCTTTCTCATTTAGCATTGCAGAAGGCCCTATCATCCTAAAGTTTTCAGTCGATAATGACCTAGTTACTATCTTATCTAGTTCTTCTTTTTTTCCTTTTATTCTTATTCTACCCATGTGAGACAAGTCAAAAAACGCCGCATTTTGCCTTACAGCCATGTGCTCGTCTTGATAAGAAGTATAATCCATTGGCATTTCCCATCCAGCAAATTCTCCAAAATTTGCACCTATCCTCTCTTCAACTGCTGAAAGAGGAGTTTTAAACAACATTATAATCCTCTATAAAATATACTATATGAAATTTAAATGGTCTACCACCCTTGGCTACCAAACCTTGATTATGAGAACGAAATGATTAGAGAAATAGGAGTAAATAGCATTGACGACCTATTTAAGGATATACCAGAGGAAATAAAATTAAAAAGATTATTGAATGTTGGTTATTCAAAACCTCTTTCAGAATATGAAATTTATTTAAGGCTCTTGGAACTTGAAAATAAGAACGCTAAATTAAGAATGCCTCCATTTTTAGGGGGAGGAGTATGTCCCCATTACGTACCAGAAGCAGTAAAGTTTGTTATATCGAGGTCTGAGTTTTACACTTCATATACTCCTTACCAACCAGAAATAAGCCAAGGCTTACTCCAGGCTTTATTCGAATATCAAAGTTTGATGGCAGATTTACTTGAAATGGAAGTAGTAAATTCGTCAATGTACGAGTGGGGATCTGCGTTAGCTGAAGCAGTATTAATGGCTTATAGGATAAACGGTAAGAAAAAGGTTGTAATTCCCGCATCAATTAATCCTTACCACAAAAAGGTCTTAGAAACCTGGACTTATGGGAAAGAGATAAAAATAAAGGAAATTCCTTATTCTAATGAAGGAAAGATTAACCTAGAAGTTGCAGAGAAAGAAATAGATGAAGAAACTTCCGCTGTTTATATTCAACAACCAAACTTTTTTGGAATATTTGAGACTGACATTGAAGAAATAGTTGATTTAGCTAAAAAGAAAGGAACCATTACGATTATGGGCGTGAATCCACTATCTTTAAGTTTAATAAAACCGCCTGGAGAATACGATATCGATATCGCGGTCGGAGACGGCCAGGAACTAGGTTTACCGTTAAATTTTGGAGGACCTTATATGGGAATTTTTGCCACTAAATGGGATGGTAAATTAGTAAGGCAAATGCCTGGTAGATTAGTAGGATTAACTACAGATTCTGAAGGTAAAAGGGGTTATACTCTTATTTTGCAGACAAGAGAACAATTCACAAGAAGAGAAAAAGCTACTTCCAATATAACCACAAATGAAGCCTTAATGGCCATAGCTAACGCAGTGTATATATCATTACTAGGAAAATCCGGTTTAAGGAAACTTGCAGAAGAAATATATAAGAGAAGTCATTATGCTCTTTTAGAATTTGAGAGAAAAGGAATTGGAAAAAGAAAGTTTAATTCCGATTTCTTTGAGGAATTTACAGTAAGTTTTCCCATAAGCTACGGTAAAATTCATGAGAATTTGAAAGCTAGAGGAATTTATGGAGGATTAAAAATCTCAGATAAAGATGCAATATTTTGCGTCACCGAAGTACACACAAAGCATATGATAAATGAAATGATAGAAGAGGTGAAGAAAATTGTGGAGACAAGCTAATTGGAACGAACCACTTATTTACGAATTATCAAGCGACAAAAAAAGAAAACAAGGAATTATAATACCAGAAGAGGATATTGATGTAAAAATTGACATACCTGAGAAAATTAAGAGAAAAAATGAACTCGAAATTCCGGAATTAAGCGAATTAGAAGTTGTAAGACACTTTGTAAGACTTTCACAGCAGAACTTTGGCGTAGACTTAGGAATGATGCCACTAGGCTCATGCACCATGAAATATAACCCTAAGGTTGAGGAGTTAACTAGTAGGGTGGTAGAAAACTATCACCCGTTACAAGACGAGGATACTGTACAAGGAATTCTAGAAATGATGTACGAAATGCAGAAATGGCTAGCAGAAATTACTGGAATGGACGAATGCAGTCTTCAAATTCCTGCAGGAGCTGCAGGAGAATTGGCTGGAGTTCTAATGATCAAGAAATATCATGAATCTAAAAATAGAAGAAGAGACGAAATGCTAGTTGCAGATACTGCTCACGGAACTAATCCTGCAAGTGCTACAATGGCCGGATATAAGGTAATTTATATTAAATCTAATCAAGAAGGGCTTGTTGATATTGATATACTAAAAGAAGTAGTTAATTCAAAAACTGCGGGATTTATGCTCACAAATCCTAATACTTTAGGATTATTTGAGGAGAATATATTAGAGATCTCTAAGATAATTCATTCTATCGACGGAGTATTATATTACGACGGTGCAAATTTAAATGGTATACTAGGAGTGGCAAGACCAGGGGATATGGGATTTGATATAGTTCATATAAACTTACATAAGACGTTTGCAGTACCACATGGTGGCGGGGGACCTGGAGCGGGAGCAATTTGTGCTAAAGGCGAGCTAAAAGATTATTTGCCGTATCCTATAGTTGATAAAGAAGGAGATAAGTATGTTTTAAGGAATCCAGTAAAAACTATTGGTAAAATAGCGTCTTTTTATGGTAATATAGGAAATGTTATAAGAGCCTATGTTTACATATTAGGCTTAGGGCCTCAAGGCGTTTCACAAGTAGGAAAAATGAGCACATTAGCTACCAATTATTTAATTTCTAAGCTTAAAAATGTTAAAGGCTTAGAATTATTAGCACCGCATAGACCAAGAAAGCATGAAGTTGTATTTAGTGCAAAACCTTTGCTTAACGATAAAGGAGTTACTGCATTAGATATAGCAAAGGCATTATTAGATAGAGGCTTTCATGCTCCAACTATTTACTTCCCAGGAATTATAGAAGAAGCATTAATGATAGAACCTACTGAAACAGAGCCTAAAGAGACTTTAGATAAATTCATAGATGCATTAAAGGAAATCCTAGAGGAGAGCTATAAAGATCCAGAGAAGATACACCAAACTCCTCAGAATACAACCGTAAAAAGATTAGATCAAGTTAAAGCTAATCATCCTACTAGTGTAACACCGTCTTATAGAGTACTTAGACTTAGGGAAAAAGGTGTAATAAAAATATTAAAATAGCTTACAGATAGGAAAATAATATAGAAAGATAGCCTAAATATGGTATCGAAATTATATAACCGTTTACTTCAGTCACTTTTCCTATTACATCTGTACTAGGAATTCCTTGTGGTGGTTCTAATCCAATTCTATTATCAGAATATGGATTTGATATGTTATCAACGCCTTGTGTAATATAATGATTACCATCTATACCGACAACCCTGTGAATAACATAAATTCCGTATTCTGGGGATTTATAAATTATAACATTATGGTACTGTATATTTTCTGGTGGACCGTAAAACGTTAGTGCACCGTTCTGAAAAACTGGATACATTGACACTCCTTCTACGCTTGCGGTAGTAATTATATTAGTAAAGAATAGAATGTAAACAAAAGCTATAAAAATAATTATTATAATGTCACTCTTCTTCATCTAAATCACTTAAATCAAGCTCTATGATTTCTCCCTCATCTCTTTTCTCTGGTTTTTCGTCTCCAATCTTTTTAACCGTACCATTTTTTCCTTGAATTTCCACAGATGAGCCTCCTGCTTTTATCTTAGATACTACCCCTCTCCACTTGTATCCGCAATTTGGACAAACGTATGATCCCATAACGGTAATAGTAATTCTACCTTCTGCGTCTGGTAAAGGAGAAACTAGATTCCAGGTTTTAACTGGTTTATCTACCTTAGTACCGCAGTTGGGACAAACATCTATTTCTTTTTGTTTTCTTTTTGGCATATATCATCTATCACTATTTAGGACTTAAAAAATCTTATAAATAAATTCTATCAAAAAAGCTAGAACTAAAAATAGAACTCCGTTCCATAAATACTTGCTTAACTTATCATTTAATGACGCATATACGAAAATAAAATTAGATATTATTAAAATATAATAGAAAGTAAAAATACAGTTATAAACGTAAGATATAATGAAAGGAGATAAAGTCCAAGTAAATAAAAAAGCCTTTTCGTTACTAAGCTTTCCTTTAAGTATTGCAAAATACACTGGCGAGAGAATTCCATAAATTAAGAATATAAAAGGGACGATGAACATTATATCCTTGAATAGTAAATTCTATGGAGGTAATTTAAATTGTCTGACAAGTTCATTATTAAAAAAATAAAAGGAATAGAAATACTTGACTCTAGAGGAAATAGAACTATAAGAGTATTTGTAGAAACTGAAGGAGGAATAAAATCCTTTGGCGATGCACCTGCAGGTGCGTCTAAAGGTAGCAGGGAAGCCATAGAATTAAGAGATAGTAAAGGTGGAGTTAAACCCGCTATAGATTCCGTAAATTACTTTATCAATGATGCATTAAGAGGCTTTGATGTAAGAAGACAAGAAGATATCGATAGAACATTAATACAACTTGATGGGACAGATAACAAATCAAAATTGGGAGCAAATGCAATAATAGCTACCTCAATAGCTGTAGCAAAAACTGCAGCTAAAGCACTAGGGCTTGAAATTTTTCAATATATAGGTGGTGGGAGAAAACATAGGATTCCTGTTCCCCTTTTAAATATATTAAACGGAGGACTTCATGCAGGTAATAATCTAAAAATTCAAGAATTTATTATAATTCCTCTAAAATTTAATAAATTTAGTGAAGCTTTATTTGCATCAACAGAAGTTTATAAGCAGTTGAAAAACTTAGTTACTGAAAAATTCGGTAAAATTTATACAGCATTAGGGGACGAAGGTGGAGTATCCCCACCATTAAATAAAACAGAAGAGGCATTAGAATTGTTATCTGATGCAGTAAAGAAGGCAGGATATGAAGGAGAATTTTTCTTTGGTATGGACGCTGCGTCTTCAGATTTTTACAATGAAAAAGAAGGAGTATACGAAATAGATGGAACTAAAAAGTCTGCAGAAGAAATGATAGATTACTACTCAGAATTAGCAGGAAAATACCCAATTCTATATTTAGAAGATCCATTTAACGAGAACGATTTTGAGCATTTTGCAGAACTTCAATCTAAACTTAAAAATACCATTATAACTGGAGACGATTTATATACAACTAACGTTAAATATCTCAAGAAAGGAATTGAAAATAAATCAACTAGAGGAGTTATAGTTAAGCCTAATCAGATAGGAACTTTAACAGAAACTTACGAATTCTTTGACACTGCCAGAGAAAATTCTATAAAAACAGTAATAAGCCATAGGAGCGGAGAAACTGAAGACAATTTCATAGCAGACCTAGCTGTAGGATTAAACAGTGATTTTATAAAGACTGGAGCTCCTGCAAGGGGAGAAAGAACAGCTAAATATAATAGAATATTAGAGATAGAAAATGAATATGAAATAGAATATGGAAATAAAAATATTATCTAACTTTATGGTATAAGGATACCTATAATTATTAGCACTGCCGCAATTACTAGCATAAGTAGCATAAAATTCTTAACAGACATTGAAGGTAATGCCTTCGCTAATTTAAACATTCCATATATAAATGCTGCAAATAAGATTATTGATGCTATAACAATACCTGTCACTATTAATATTTCAGAAATAGGTACAGTTTGTATATTAATATTACCGAATATCTGCGACGTAATGTTATTAAGTTCGCTTAATGCCATCACTTATCCTTTTTATGTATAAAGTTTATTTATACCACAACCCATAATATTACTCGCTTGATGATGAAGGTTAAAAGCGCTTATCTGTGATGAAAAAGACCTTCTGACGAGCCTTAACCCTTTTAAATATTTTATCTCAACATGTAACTTTGAGGAGTATTACCATGATATCAGCTGAGATATTAATGAAATACATTGGACAAAAAGTAAAAGATCCATATGGCAGAGATTTCGGGTACATTGTTCACGTTTATACTGAAGTTGATGGAAGCGTTACTGGAATAGAAGTAGCTCAAGGAAATTCGTTTAATACTATAGACCCTTCTAGAATAAAAATTGACGGAGACAACATTGTAGTTTTACCAGATTGGAAAGCCGAGGCTATAAAGACCTTAACATATATGGAAAAAATTAGGAAAAGGCAAAGGGCGTTAGAGGAATTATACGCTAAACAAGAGATTCCAAAATCAACTTATGACGATATGAAAAGAAAACTCGATACTGAAATGGTAAAGATAAGAGATGATTATACAAAGATTAAGAATAAGCTAAAACAAAGACTTAATGACGTGGAAGACCAACTAACGCAAATTGATAAAGCAATGATAGCTGTAAAAATGAGTTACATAGCTGCAGAAATGTCTGAATCCTCGTATAAAAACTCTATAGAAATTTTAAGGCAGGCTAAGGATAGTTATACAATGGAAAAAGACGACATAAGGAAAACATTAGATAAACTTGACCTATTAGATAAAGAAGGACTCGACTTAAAAACACCAACGCCAATAAGTAATACTTCAGATCAGAGTAATAAGAACGATCAGAATAAGTCGGACATACCAATGCCTATACCAGTAAAGGTAATAAATACTTTATGACCAAGCCAGTGAAATAGAATGCTAGAAAAGTTACCCATATTTTCCCGCTTTAATGGTGATAAAAAAAAGAGAGCTCAACTCGGTAAGCTCCTAACTGAGATATCAATTAAACTAAAAGATCAACAAAGCAAGCTAGAAGAGGGAATGCATAGATTAAAGGAAAGGGATAAAGAGCTTTTTGAAAAGCTAGTTAGAGCTCAAATAGAAGGAGATACTGCGAGAGCTACAATTTACGCACAGGAAATTTCTGATATTAGAAAGATGATTAAAATAATTTATACAGCGTTCTTAGCAATAGAAAAAGTAAGATTAAAACTAGATACTGTTCAAGAATTACAAGGCGTGTCGCTAGTTTTATTCCCAGTAGTTAAAATATTAGGTGAATTAAAGGATCAAATAAAAGGAATCGCACCAGAGGTAGCTTTGGCTTTAGATTCCATAACAAGTAGTGTAAACAGTATTGCAGTAGAGACTGGAGCTTTGAGCGATAAAACTGTTTTACCTTCTACAATAGATGAACAAGCTAAGAAGATAATGGAAGAGGCACAGAAAACCGCAGAAATTAAAATAAAGGAAATGTTGCCAGATTTGCCTCATCCGCCCTCTACAACTCAAGTTAAACTTCAGTATGAAAAGAGAAAGTTGGATGAAAAAGAGCTCTTAAATTATATCAATAGTAATGGCGGCTTCTTAGATGTAGAATATGTAGTTAAAAAATATGGAGTAGAAAAAGACGAGGTAATGGGATTACTTAAGGAAATGGCAAATAAAGGGCTAATCAGTATCGAGGCATGAGAAAATGAGCGCTCCTATAATGTTAGAAGAAATGGCAAGAAAATACGCTATAGCCGCAGTAAGAGCTGACAAGGAAGGAAATAGAGACGAAGCAATAACTTACTATAAGAAAGCCATAGACGTTTTAACTCAGATAGTTGTTTTATATCCAGATTCTCCGACAAGGCAAGCTTATGAGCAAATGATTGATGAATACAAAAAACGAGTAAGCGTTCTTGAAAATATGTTACCAGAGACTCCTCAAGAGGATAATTCCCAAAAAACAGATGACGAACTAATAATGAAAGAAAAACCTAAAGTTTCATTCTCCGACATTGTAGGCTTAGATGACGTTAAAGAGGCTTTAAAAGAAGCAATAATATACCCCTCAAAGAGGCCTGATTTATTCCCATTAGGTTGGCCGAGAGGAATCCTCTTATATGGACCTCCGGGTAATGGGAAAACAATGCTTGCTGCAGCCGTAGCTAACGAAATAGACTCCTACTTTATTCATGTTGATGCAGCATCTATAATGTCGAAATGGCTAGGAGAGGCGGAAAAGAATGTAGCAAAAATATTCAATACTGCGAGAGAATATTCTAAGAAAGATAATAAGCCAGCTATAATCTTTGTAGATGAAATTGACGCGTTACTTGGAACATATACTTCAGAAGTTGGAGGAGAAGTTAGAGTTAGAAACCAATTCTTAAAGGAAATGGACGGAATAATGGATAAAAATGAAAATTACATGGTTTACGTTATAGGTGCTACTAATAAGCCTTGGAGACTAGATGAACCTTTCTTAAGGAGATTCCAAAAGAGAATTTACGTTCCTTTACCAGATTTTAATCAAAGGTTAGCATTATTTAAGTATTATACATCAAAGGTTAAACTAGGCAATGTTGATCTTCAAGAACTAGCTAAAATGACTGAAGGCTATTCAGCAAGCGACATAAGAGACATAGTACAGTCTGCTCATATGAGAGTTGTGAAAGAAATGTTTGAGAAGAACTTATCTGAACCGAGAGAAATAACTATGGACGATTTCAAAGAAGTCCTAAAGATAAGAAAGCCCAGTGTTAACCAAGAACTTCTTAAAGCTTATGAAGCTTGGACTGAAAAGTTTAAGGCATTATAATAATCAGCTACCCCAAGTGCCCTTCATCGGTCAGTTGGCATGTCTAACATCATTTAAGTTAAATAGACAGCAAATCGCTTATTAATTTTCCTGTTGACTTACTTCCTTTAATATATTTTAAAATCATCTTTATGTCATATCCAGTTCTGTCTTCCCAGATTTTAATTGCCTCATCAAGCTTTTCTTTAGCAATTAAATGATATTTACATAATCCGTCCTTCATAGCCTCAAAGTCACATAGTTTGCATTTATTATATGCAACTAAATTCAAACCTTTGGCTAGCTCTAAGCCTATAATTTTCTTTTCCTCATTATATTTCTCAAAGTATTTGGAAATTTTATCTTTAACCTCATTAATTACTTCATCTTTATTTTTCTTACCATAAATAATTTCGTCCAATTTGTCTTCCATATCTGCTGTCATTTTAACGTCAGTTAGTTCGTTAAAGTATTTCTCGAGAACTTCAGAAACAATTATACCTAGTTTTGTCGGATAGATATAACTTCTTCTAGTTACTACATACTTTCTCTGGAATAGCGTTTCTATAATTTTTCCTCTTGTAGCTTCAGTGCCTATTTTTACATCTTCCATCCATTTAAGTAGAGAAACCCTAGTAAACCTTGTTAAAGGCTTTGTCAGTAAAAGCTTTGGTTTAATTGAAATTATTTCTACCTCACTTCCTTCATTAACGTTTACAAGTTCTTCGTTCTCAAATCTGTGATAGGGATAAATCTTTAGCCAACCCTCGTAGGTTATCTTTTGAAAATCTAATTGTAACTTTAATTTCTCCTTCTCAAATTCTAGAATAATTCTTTGTCTGGTAACTTCTGCATCTCTAGAAATAGATGCTAAAAATCTCCTAACAATAAGCTCGTAAACTTCACTTTCTTGTTTACCTAGTTTTTTAGGAATAACTCCTGTAGGATAAATAGCTGGGTGTGCCGGATCGTCTTTATTACCTTGTCTAACTATAAATTTCCCTTTAGTCATAAGGTTTAATTCGTCCACTAACTCTCCGAATCTTTGAGATAATCCTGTTACAATTTCATTGATATTAATGGTAGGCGGTATTTTTTGACTATTAGTCCTTGGATAACTTATTACTCCATCGAGATAAAGCTCTTCTCCTACTCTCTCAGTTCTATAAGGAGACAATCCAAATAATCTTCCAGCTTCTAATTGTAAATCTCCTAAATTGAAAGGAGGAGGTCTAATTATTTTATCCTTATTTAAAATATTTTTATCTACTATTAGCTTATCTTTCTTTAACCTAGTTATTAATGATTCTACGTCATCAATATTATGAAACTCTTGGTCTAAGTATACTGTATTTATTATATTCCCAAGCCTTATTTTTAGTTCTATTTTAAAATAAGGCAAAGGAACGAAAGTTTCTCTATCAAGATGCCTTTTAACAACTTCTATTAGCGTAGGGCTCTGCACTCTTCCAGCGCTCAATATTACACTTTTCTTTGAGGTATCTTTTACTGCATTCATTAAAGCCCTGCTGACATTTATACCCCAAAGCCAATCAACTATATGCCTAGCAATTCCTGCATTAACCATATTATAATCCAAGGGTTGTAAATTATTAAAAGATTTAATTAACTCTTCCTTAGTTAACGACGAGAATTTCATTCTTTTAGCTTTTTTCAAATCTCCAAAATTTTTAATTATCATGTAACCAATTACTGAACCTTCTATATCATAGTCGCATGCGTTTATATATTCTTTAGCATATTTACATAATTTTTGGAGCAAAATCAAATATTTCCTAGTATAGTAGGATTTCTTGTCTATCTCCCATAGTGGTTTCCACTCAACCTCAAATACTGGGAATCCAGAAGGTCCAGTTAGATTAAACATATGACCAACGGCGGATGCTATTACTATATTCCTACTAGGGATTACCCAATATAGTGCAGAGTTAGATTTACAAGTTATGAATTTTGAAGAAAAAGCGTCTACTATCTTTCTAGCCGCCTTAGGTTTTTCAGCTATAATTAACGTATAATTTCTCGGATTACAGGATATATTTAACCCCCTAAAATCTCCTTCACTGAAATTAATTCTACTTTACCATTAGGGAATCTTCTTCTAATTGTTATAGGTAAAATTCCTCTTTTTAGCTCCTCTTCAGCAATGGATATGGAGTTTAATTGCTCGGGTTTGAATCCGGATATATCTATTAATGGTACTGCGCCCATAGCTAGCTGTAAAGCTCTTGCACTAACTATTCTTGCAATTTCATAAATTGTTAATCTCTTCTTCCAAGATTCTATATAAGCAACATTCAGCTTATTAACGATTTCTAATTCAGACATCTTAAGTACATATTAATCTAGGAAAATAAATTTACCTTACCATATAACCTCTTGCCTTAAGAATTCTGGAAGCTTACATTCTGCTGGTGGTTTAATCTCGATATCCTGCTTTAATACGTCAGAAAGCGATAGCAATAACCTATATATAGCTCTATCATCCACAACTCCTAATATACCAATTCTAATTATTTTATCCCTTAATTCTCCCATTCCCCCACTTATTTCTATTCCACGTTTCTTTAACTCTTCCCTAAGAGTTTTAGAAGGGATAGGAGGAATCCCTGCAACTACTGTGTTAGAAAAGTTACTCTCATTACCAAATAACGAAAAGCTAATACTAGACAGTACAGATCTTAGATATCTACTACAAGCCTCATGTCTTTTTATTCTATTTTTTAATCCTTCCATTTCCAGAATTTCTGCAGCCCTTAATGAGGCAAAGAAAGCTCCAGTAGATGGAGTAAATGGAGTTTCATGCTTATCTTGGAATTTTAATGCTAATTTCAAGTTAAGGTAATTTGGCATATCATCGTCATGAAGCTCGCTTACCCCTTCTTCAGACATTGCTACAAACCCCATTCCTGGTACTGAAGCTAATGCTTTTTGACTACCAGTAGCTATAGCGTCAATATGCCAATTATTGACATCTATCTCATATGCTGCAAAGCCTGAAACAGAATCAACTATAAACTTCTTTCCTGAATTTTTAACAAGTTTAGTAACTTCTCCCAAGTTTCTAAACGCTATTCCAGTGCTAGTCTCATTATGTACTAAAGCTACTGCATCGGCGTCTTTATTTTCATCTAAAGCCACTTTTACATCCTCTAACGAAAATCCCTCTCCTGCAGGTTTAGAATAAACCTTTGTTGCACATCCCCTCCTATTTATAGAATCTAATAGCCTATTACTAAACTCACCATAAGTAAATACTATCACTTTTTCTCCTCTTTTCAATAATGAGAAGACCATAGATTCCACAGCTAAAGTTCCTGAGCCCGTAAGTAACGCGACTCTGCTTGAGTCAAAATGCTTTATCATCTTTTCTTCCAAGGACTTTACTACTTCTCTAAATTCATCAGACCTATGATTTACAACCCTAGTTGCTGCAAAAGAAACACTTTGAGGTACATTAACTGGACCAGGTATTAAAATCAAAATTGAACACCTAGTTCTTTTATAGCATTAAGTAAATTCTCGGTAGTAGTTACTGCTACTCTGTATTGTGCCTCTTTTGTTTGTGCACCTATGTGCGTAGTTATTGTAACTCTCTCGTGTTTTAAAAGCTCTAATTCCCATTCTTCTTTGGGCGGCTCATGCCATAATACGTCTGCAGCGTACGCATAAACTTTACCACTTTTTATATATTTTAATAGAGCTTGACCATCTACTGCTACTGCCCTGCTAGTATTTACTATAATTACGTTATCTTTCATAATTTCAAATGCCTTCTCGTCAAGAATTGGTTTAGCGTTTTTACCTACTGTCACATGGAGAGAAATTACATCAGACTGTTTCAATAACTCTTCTAGGGTTACGGGAATTATTCCTAATTGCGTTGCCCTATCTTTTATATCCATTATATCATATGCTAATACTTTCATTCCCATAGCTTTTGCAATTATTCCGACTTTAGTACCAATTCTTCCAAACCCTATTATTCCTAGAGTTTTCCCAGCTAATTCTAAACCCTCTATTTTCTTAAATATTCCGCTCTTAGCTAATGTCATAGAAGTATACATTTTCCTTGCTCCTGCTATCATAAGACCTATTGTTAGCTCTACTGCAGAATCTGTAGACGCTCCTGGTGCGTAAACTAACTTTATTCCTCTTTCTTGTGCTGCATCAGTATCGATATTATCTAATCCTATTCCTGCTCTTGCTATTATCTTAAGTCTCTTTCCTCTTTCTATAATATCTCTAGTTACCTTAGTTCTACTCCTTACTATTATTATATCATAGTTCTCAATTACCTTCATTAATTCTTCCTTAGAAATCTCCGGTTGATAGTCTACATGAAAGCCTTTCTCTTTTAGAGTATTTAGCATTACATCTGCTACAGGATCGGTTATTAAGATATTTAGATTTTCTTTATTTAGAGAATTGGTTTGTATAGTTGTTTGCTCCATTTTTATCACCGTTACAAGAAGTTATCTATTGCTTACCATGATGATGAAAAAACATAAGAAGAAGCAGTATTATAGAAGGAGAAAATTAAACTTTCTTGAACAATTTTGAAGTCGGCTACGGTTATCATTTTTAGCTCATATATATGAGAAATCTCTGGTTTATATGCTTTTATTCATTTTACTAACTTATTAGTCACCTTATACCATATAAACAGGTCAAGTAAACCAACTGGTAAATTTAAAGAAATGGAAATGCTTTTCAAAACTGACTCTATATAAATGTAATCCTTTTTTGGCAAAGACTTCTTGTTGTAAGAAAAATAATAAGAAGATAAAAATTTTAATATATGTCTATCTAGTATTGCTAAATCAAAGTAACCTACATTTCTTAGGAAATGACTGGCTTCTTTCATCCCTATTCCTTCAATTTGAAGAAGTTCTTCTCTAGCTTCATATTCATCCTTGTTTGCTATAGGATAAATCCAAGCTTTTAGCTTACCGTAATATTTTCTTATATTAAATAAATATTTAGCTTTTAAATTATAAAATCTGTATCCTGAATTTTTAAGAACTTTCGAAATTCCGTCTTCATCTAAAGAAAATAATTTATCGTACAAATTATTTAACGCTGTATATGCACTAATGAATGAGGAATTAGAAGTTAATATGCACAATACTAATTCTCTAAACCATACGTCTTCTCCTGCTTTATTATTAAGTTTAAATTCTTCAGCTCTTTCTAGCACTTTTGCTCTTAACTTTACGTTTTTTACTAGATTTCTTAGCATTCTTTTTCTTCTTTGCTTTCTTACCTTTCTTTTTCTTCTTATTCTTAACTATTGTAGGTTTAACTTCATTTATATCAGAAGAAGAAATAATCTTAGTTCCATCACTAGTATCTAAGATTATAAACGGATAATCCTTGAGATCAAAATTTAAGCCTATGATCAAAGAGTCGACAGCAACATTAATGTAATCTATCTTTACATTTTCGTTATTAAATTCCTTTGGCACGCCTATTCTAAATATTTTTACAGGAAATGGAAATTTATACTTACAATCTACACTAGCATTAATGATCTCTCCTTCTTTATATTTTACTATTATAACTTCGCCATTAATAGTTTTAGATTCTAGATCTTCTGAATAATCTACCTCTTCTTCCTTATATTTCTTAATACTTACTAGGGAAAAATTGTTAGCATTAATAATCTCTGGCCTATAATACTCCACTGTAGCTTTCATAGTCGACTATATTTTATCACTCAAAATATTAAATCCTAGTTTGAAGTTGATGGTAAAACCTTTGCAGAAAATTATATATACAATACTGGGTAGAACTTAAGGAGAGATCATGAGTGTCAGAATAAGAGGGACTAACGCTTATGGACATTTAGGATGGTTTCAAGTATACTGCAGAATATGCAACAGAAAACTTACTATAGGCGTAGACGTAGTATACAAGTGCCCAAAGTGTGAAAAGAAGTATAAAGCGTACTTCTGTGAGGCAGATAAGAGAGGATTAAAGGGCAAATGCCCATATTGCGGTAGCGAACTGGTTCCAGTAATATGATAAAGTATTTTTTTAACGGAAATCAAGTAACTCTTCTTGAAGATAATTCTTCCCTATTTATAATTATGGACGTACAGATAAAGTTAGACAAGAGCAATGTCACGTTAACTGAGAGTAAAATGCTGTTCATAGATGTAAATATTCCGTTTAAGTACGGTAATATACTTAAAAAGGGAATATGTAAAATTAATGATAAGTTATTTATTTGTTATGCAATTGCTGAACTTAAAGGCAGTATTAGCGAATATGATGAAAATAAGGTAAAAGAGATCTACAAGGAAGTTGTAGAAGTATTAAATAATGTAATATGAATTCCTTTACTTTTTAATTCGTTAATAATTCTATCTAAAGTAGATGTAAGTTCTTCTGCATCTTCACTTTCTATTTCTATTAGAAGCTGAAAATTTTTTAAATTGCCGCTAAGATATACACTAATTAGCGTATTTTTTGAGACAGAGCAAATATATGAAGCACCAAGGCGTATTGGCTTGCAAATATTAGTTAAAATTCCTTCCATACTATAGAAGACTTCTCTTAACCTACCCGGTTCTTCTAGAACTAAAAGTTTTATGTTGAACAATTTTATCACTTTAAGTTAGCTCTTTTTATAGGAATCTTTAGCTTTTCAAATAATTCCTTTACTTTATCAAAGTATTTTTCGTCTCCTTCTATTTTCTTTATTTTTAACTTCCTATATTTGAGCTTTAATACAATCGAATTATTGTCTATAACTAATATTTCTCCAATAATTCTATTATAGATATTTTTAACCAACTTTACATAAATATAAATTCCGTTATCGCTAATATTAATAACCTTTGCCTCGCCTACCTTATAAGTCGGAGAAACTTTGTTTCCTTCATCCTTTACTTCAATAAGTTTACCATCTACTACTTTATATAATAAAGTTCTTATAGCGTGTTTTCCAGACTTACTTTTTGAGTTTTCAACGTACAATTGAACCATATTTTATACCCCTGACGGATTCTAAAATTCCTTCAAAATCTAATTTATCCTCAAGGAACGCATCTATTAATACGTCATTTCTTAAGAAAGTTTTTAACAAAAACTTTCTGGCATTAATGCTAGACTTCATATACACGTCTAATAATCTTCTCTGTATTTCAATCCTTCTCTCAATTTTAGTCAAGTTATAAGATAAATATTCATCAAAATTCTTTCCTCTTGTTATGGCTTCGTATGCTATTTCTGCAGAAATTGCAGAGGGTCTTATTCCTTCTCCGCTCATAGGAAAAACTAAGCCTCTAGCTTCTCCAATTTTTAATGACTTAGATTTAACACTGCCTATTGATATTGGTGCTCCTCTTAAATCCAGAATTTTGTAATCCTTAAATTTATTCTTAATATAATTTAGGAGAAGATCTTTAGAATTTTTGTTTTCTATAAAGCCTGCCCCTACGTTTAAAACTCCTTCCTCATCAGGAAATATCCAGAAAAATCCAGTAAATTTTGTATTAAACTCTAATATTGCTTCATCATTGAATTCATTAGTCTCAATTAATGCTCTAGTAGTATAAACTACTTGCCTGTCCATGTCATATGGGCCCTTAGCGTCTATTACTAGGTCGAATTTTGACTTATCTGCCTTTGTAGAAATGACCTGGTTAACCTTCTCTCTCATAGAATTTATCCATCCTGGCTTGTCTATTACAATCCACTTTGGATTCCTATAACTAACATCATATATTCTTTCTCCATCTAAATAAAATGCAAAATTTTTTATGTAATATTTTATTTTCCATTCAAATTTGGGTTTATAAATATTAGGAACTACGTCTCCACACGGTTTAAAGTATTTTTCTTTAATGTCAAATAATGTAACATCGTACCCCGAATTAGAAAGTAAATAAGCTAAATAAGAACCGCTAACTCCACCACCTATTATGGCAATCTTTTCCATAAAATTAGAATGTAAGAAAAGTATAAAATATGCTTTGTAAGTATCTCATTTGTAAGTTTTATAAACGGATGGTGGTCAGCTATTGTTAAGTCAGGAATATGTAACAAAGAAAATGGAAGAATGGCCAAAGCATTATAACCCTGCAGAAATTGAGCCTAAGTGGGAAAATCTTTGGTTAAGTAAGGAATACTGGGAAAAGGTATTTCGTTTTGATGAGAAAAGTAACAAACCAGTTTTCTACATAGATACTCCCCCACCATTTACTAGTGGAGAACTCCACATGGGACATGCATACTGGGTGACAATTGCCGACGCAATTGCAAGGTTTAAGAAGCTTCAAGGATACAATGTTCTAATTCCGCAAGGGTGGGATACTCAAGGTTTACCTACTGAATTAAAAGTTCAATATAAGCTAGGTATACCTAAGGAAAATAGAGAATTATTCTTACAAAAATGTATAGAATGGACCAACGAAATGATAAATAGAATGAAAACAGCAATGATAAGACTAGGCTATAGGCCAGACTGGGAAGACTTTGAATACAAAACGTATTCACCAGAATATAGAAAAGTTATACAGAAAAGTTTACTAGATATGTATAAAATGGGAATAGTAAAAATTAAAGAAGGACCAGTATATTGGTGTCCAAAATGTGAAACTGCAGTAGCACAAAGCGAAGTAGGATATCTAGAGAAAGAAGGAGTTCTCGTATACATAGGTTTTCCGTTAAAAGATGGAGGAGAAATAGTAATAGCAACTACCAGGCCAGAACTACTTGCAGCTACTCAAGCAATTGTAGTAAATCCAACAGATGAAAGATATAAGGATCTTATAGGAAAGACTGCAATAGTTCCAATATTTAATAAAGAAGTTAAAATAATGGCAGACGAAGCAGTAGAGAAGGACTTTGGTACTGGAGCCGTAATGGTAAGTACTTATGGTGATCCACAAGATATAAAATGGAAACTCAAGTACAATTTACCATCAACTGAAATTATTGATAATAAAGGTAGAATAAAAGGAACTGGAATACTTGATGGGCTAACAGTTGCACAGGCCAGGCAAAAAATGATTGAAATACTAAAGGAGAAAGGATATGTGAGAAGAATAGAAAAGATTAAGCATAACGTGCTCTCTCACACTGAAAGAAGCGATTGCTTATCTCCTATAGAATTTTTAACTAAGAAGCAAATTTATATAGATGTGTTAAAATTCAAGGATAAGCTTCTTGAAGAGTACAAAAAGATGCAATTTAAGCCCTCAAGAATGTCCTACTATTTAGAAGAATGGATAAAGAGTTTAGAATGGGATTGGAACATAAGTAGGCAAAGAGTTTACGGTACTCCACTACCCTTCTGGTATTGCGATAATAACCACTTAATTCCGGCTAAAGAAGAAGATTTACCAGTAGATCCAACAAAAACTAAACCACCGTATGAAAAATGTCCTTACTGTGGATTGCCATTAAAACCAGTAACCGACGTTGCAGATGTTTGGATAGATTCTAGCGTTACCGTGATATACTTATCAGGATTTTATACTAATAAGGAAAGATTCGCTAAAGCTTTCCCAGCATCACTAAGACTTCAAGGTACAGATATAATTAGAACATGGTTATTCTATACGTTCTTTAGGACACTAATGCTCACCGGGAATGTACCATTCAAGCAAGTTCTTATAAACGGTCAAGTATTGGGACCCGACGGAAGCAGGATGAGTAAAAGCAAAGGTAATGTAGTTTCACCTTTAGAAAGGGTAAATGAGTTTGGAGCGGACGCAATAAGAATGACCTTACTAGATGCATCAATAGGGGAGGACTTCCCATTCAAATGGGATAATGTAAGAGGCAAAAAGTTATTATTACAAAAATTATGGAACGCAAGTAGGCTTTCTTATCCATTTATTCACGGAAAGAATATAAGTAAACCTAACTATCTTCATGTTTTAGATAAATGGATATTAATAAAGCATAAGAAGTTTGTCAAGAAAGCAATTGAGGCATATAACTCTTATGACTTTTACATCATAATAGACGAGCTTTATAACTATTTCTGGGAAACCGTAGCAGATGAGTACTTGGAACTTATAAAATATAGACTCTTTAACGAGGATCAATCAGCTCTATACACGCTAAGGAGATTATTAAAGGATATAATAATACTTCTGCACCCAATAGTTCCGCATATAACAGAAGAAATTTATTCAAGACTATTTGGAGATAAAATAAGCGTATTATTGGAAGAATTACCTAATGTTGACGATATAGAGGAAGATAACGAAGCTGAAAAAATAGGTGATTACGTAAAGAAATTCAACTCTATGGTGAGAACTTCAAAGATTAAAAATAAAATGTCAATAGTAACTCCAGTAAACGTAAAGCTTTACGCTAGTAATGAAATGATAGAGAGCATTAAGAAAGTGGAAAATGATGTAAAAATTACGCTTAAAATAAACTCGCTAGAATATATACCATCACAGGATAGAGAAGAAGTCGTAATTGAAAAAGCTGAAAATCAGCCCATGGGAGTTTAGCTCACTGATCGCTCTAGCTCTTCTCATCAACAATTTTTTCTATCACATCTTTAATTCTCTTAACGCCTTCTTTAATTTTATCTTCATCTATTGCAAAGCTGAACCTTAAGAAATTTTTACCAACATTTAATGGAAAGACTTCTCCAGGTATCGTTATTACGCCAGCTTCTTCTATTAATTTTATAGCTAATTCCTTAGAACTGCCTACTTTCTTTATTACTTCTTTCATATTAGGAAACATATAAAACGCTCCTGGGGACTTATATACTTCTATACCCCTTATCTTAGAAAGTTCAGAGAACATTACGTCTCTTCTCTTTTTAAATAATTTTATCATTTCCCTTACTTCATCAAAAGAATCAAAAGCTGCCAAGGCTCCTTTTTGAGCAAAACTAGTAGGGCATGTATAAATATTTGCAGCTAATATACCCATTTTATCAATAACCTCTTTCTTAGCTACAACATAACCTAAACGCCATCCTGTCATTGAAAACGTTTTACTAAAACCGTTAATATAAACGACATAATCTCTCCAACCAGAGTCTTGTAAAACACTCCTCATTTCACCTTCATAGATAAAATAATCATAAATTTCGTCTGACAATAGTATAATCTTTCTCTCTTTAGCAATTTCTTGGATTTCAATAATTTGTTTAGGTTCAAAAACCATTCCAGTAGGATTATGAGGATTATTTAGCACTATCATTTTTGTCTTTGCATTAATTTTTGAATTTAAATCACCAATATCTATATAAAATCCTTTTTCCTTATCAAAATTAATGTTAACATAAACTGGTTTACCGCCGAGTAACTTTACTACTTCTGCATAAGAATAAAATGCTGGATCAAAGAGTATAACCTCGTCTCCAGGATTGATATAAAGTAAAAATGCTAGAAAAAGTGCAGTTTTAGCTCCAGGCGTTATGATTACTTCATCTTTTTTAATCTTATCCCCATATTTTTGTGATAAAAAGTCTGCAATTTTTTGTCTTAATTCGTCAATCCCTTTTGCTGGCGTATAAGCAGTATATCCTTCATCCAATGCTTTCTTAGCTTCTTCTCTTATTCTTTTAAACGTCACCACATCTGGTTGCCCTATTCCAAAATTAATCGTTTTTATTCCTTTTTCCTTCTCAACTCGTCTGGCTATTTCTTGGTAAAGTAAAGTAGATTCTCCTGTCAAATTACCTATAGCTTGTGAAAAACTCATTGTGAATAATAGTCTAAATTAATTCTTTAATTTTACTTGGTTCTTTCATTAGGGAACTTCCTATTAGAAAAGCATCTGCACCGTATTTTTTTAGTTCTTCTATTTGTTCCTTAGAAGTTATACCGCTTTCGGCTACTCTTATAACGTTTGATGGAATTTTTCTCAAGACTCTTTTCACCCTTTCTTGATCAATGGTAAATGTAAGCAAATCTCTAGAATTAACGCCAATAATTTTTGCACCTGCGTTTAATGCTATTTCTAGTTCATTTTCATCAAAAATTTCTACTAAAGGCTCTAATCTATACGACCTTGCATAAAGTATCAAGCTTTCGAGTTCTCTCTCAGTTAAAATTCTAACTATAAGCAAAATACTATCAGCACCTAAGTTGTATGCGTTATCTATTTGCCTTTCAGTGACCACAAAATCTTTCATTAAAACTGGAATTTTAACAGTATGAGATATTATAAATAAATAATCGTATGAACCAGAAAAAAATTTATCTTCAGTTAACACGCTAATTCCTACAGCACCTGATCTTTCCATTTCTTTTGCGTATTCTATAGGATCTCTATCTGCAGAAAATCCAGAAGGAGAAGCTCTTTTATATTCTGCTATGATAGGGTTCTTATTTTCTTCTTTTACTTTTCTTATCGCATCAATTAATGAGAAGACTGGCTTATCTCTAATTTTATGAACATAAGGTCTGCTATATGCATTATTAACTACATCTTTTAACCAGCCAGTTAGGAATCTAACCATTATCATACCCTATTTAGGAAATTATAAAATATCTTTTGTCCTACTTGCGTGCCTATGCTTTCAGGATGAAATTGGACTCCGAAGATCTTGTACTCTTCATGGTGAACTCCCATTATTTCATTATCTTCCTTAGAATATGCATCAATAACTAAAGGAGGTTTTACGTCATCTATTACAAGACTATGATACCTAGTAGCCTTAAATTCCTTCGGCAATCCTTCATAGATTACCGCAGAAGAATTTTGAATTATTGTACTTAATTTACCGTGAAAAACTACTTTAGCTTTTCTTATCTTAGCGTTAAATGCATAACCAATTGCTTGATGACCTAAACATATACCTAGAATTGGAATTCTTTTACCTAACTGCTTTATAACATCTATTACGATTCCAATATCCTCCTTCTTATCTGGTGAACCTGGACCAGGAGATATTATTATCCTATCTGGATTTATCCTCTCTATTCCTTTAACAGTTATTTCATCATTTCTTATAACTATAGGATAGCTTCCTAGTTCGCCTACAGCTTGTGCAATATTATAAACAAAACTGTCGTAGTTATCAATTATCAAAGTCAAGTCCATTTTTAACACCCATAGCGACTTTTAATGCCCTCATTTTATGCTCAGTTTCAAAATACTCCATCTCAGGAATAGAATCATACACTATACCAGCGCCAGCTTGTATTCTAAATAAGTCTTTATTGACAAAGGCTGATCTAATAGAAATTGCAAACTCTGCAGAATCTTTAGATATAAAACCTACTGCGCCTGCATAAGGGCCTCTCTTAAATGGTTCTAAAGTTTCTATAATATTCATAGCCATAGGCTTTGGGGCACCGCTCACTGTGCCAGCAGGAAATGTCGACTTAAGCACATCAACTGGCGTAAATCCTTTTTTCAAAGTACCTATTACTCTGCTCACTATATGCTGAACATAACTATATTTCTCTATATACATGAAATCTGGAACCTTTACTGTACCCGGATAACAAACTTTACCTATATCGTTCCTAGCTAAATCCACTAGCATTAAATGTTCAGCTTTTTCTTTTTCCGAAGAAAGAAGTTCTTGTTCTAGTTCAAAATCCTCTTCTGGAGTGCTTCCTCTAGGTCTAGTCCCAGCTATAGGATAAGACTCTACAACGCCGTTTTGTACAGAAAAAAGCAACTCTGGGCTGGAACCTATAAGTTCTCTTTCCTTAAATTTAAGATAAAACATATAAGGAGACGGATTAATTTTCCTAAGATTATAATAGAATTTCATTAAGTCACCTTTAAATGTGAATCTATAAAACCTAGAAAGTACTACTTGAAAAGCATAGCCGTTCCTAATATATTCTAAGATCTCATTTACAGCATCTTCAAATTCATTTTTATTCATAGATTGGTCATAGCCAGAGAATTTTATATCACCTATTTCTCCGCAGCTAGAAATTCCAGGTATATCACCATTAACATAGACTTTCGCACTATTATGATCATATATTATAACGTTCTCTGGTAAGAAAAATTCTCCGTTAGGCCACGATTCTGCTACTGGTTTAATATCTTTAACAGTTTCCCAGTTCCTAACAGCATCGTAAGACACATAACCAATATACGCATTAAATTCTGGAATTGAAAAACCTCCATACGTTGAAATTGAATAAAGCTTATCTGCAATATCTTCTGAATACTCAGAGCTCAAATAATCTTTCTTGCCCCATGCTATTATACTGTATCTTGCTTTATTTTGAGGTCCACTAACGCTCTCTAAAAGAGCAGCAAAATCCTCATTTGCTCTTACACATTTGAAAACTTCGTATGGTTGAGCAAAGGAAGTTATAGGATACACATTCATACTTTAACACGCCTCACTATTTCTATTACTTTTTGCGTATCTTTCTTTCCAGGATATACTTCAACTCCACTTGAAATATCTATCCACTTTGGGTCAATTTCTATCACTTTATCAATATTATTTATATTTATCCCGCCACCAATACCTACATCGTATTCTTTTGCTATTTTTCTAGCAAAATTTAGATCTATCTGAACTCCTTTCTTAGGGGAATCTAATAATATCATGTCTGAATAACGAATTGCCTTATTTAAGTATGCTAAATACTTTTCACTAGCAGGAACGTATAATATGATCCTCTTATCATATGAGTTTAACTCTTCTAGCTCAGAATCACTTAGGACTCTATGTATCTGTAGTAGGTCGGCATATTTCGCTTTTTCGATTAATTCAGAAATTTTTCCATTTACTTTAACAGAAACAATAGGCTTCTCTGAAATTTTTTTAGCAATATTAATGAACTCGTCCTTTACATATCTTTTACTTATAGTGTCAGTAACAAACCCAAGATAATCTATATTCATCTTAGATAGCTCTAAGATATCGCTAATCGTAGATATTCCACAAATTTTTAATTTAATTGTCACTTATCATCGCCATAAAATTCTTAAATATGCTTAAATTACCATTATGTGAAATTATGTCTGTTAGCTTATTTAACGATGTAGAAATTAATTGAGAAGAATATTCGTAGCCATCTTTAAAGTCCTTAACACGACCGCATGAATATAAAGCAACTGCAGAATTTACCTTTATGAACTCCTCTACGGCTTTATCTTTTCCTGCAAAAGCTCTCAAAACTTTGATTACTGACTCTTTACTGTCATTAGTTAACAATTCTGAGATTTTTGGTTTATATTTTATAATCTCTGCAAAGTTAAATTCGTATTTATCAATATTATTACCTTTAATCTCATATATTGTAGTAACGCCCAAAGGACTTACTTCATCCATTCCAGGCTCTCCATGAATTATTAAAAGCTTATCGTAAGAAAGAGAAAGCGCGGCTGTAGCTATCTTATCCATAAATTTCTTTGCGAATATTCCCATAACTTGTTTTTTCGCCATAGCAGGATTTGTTAATGGACCTAGAAAATTGAATATTGTTCTAATTCCAAGAGTTTTCCTTACAGTTGCCACGTTCTTCATTGCTGGATGATAAAGTTGCGCGAATAGAAACACAAAATTATCCTTAGAAATCAGTTCTTTGGCTTTTTCTGGAGTTACATTTATATTATAACCAATAGTTTCTAAGAAATCTGCACTACCGCTCTTACTACTAGCAGCCCTATTACCATGCTTTGCTACCCTACAAACTTGACTTATAACAATTGCGGTAGCAGTACTTACATTGATTGTTCCTAAGCCATCTCCTCCAGTACCGGCAGTGTCAATTACGTCACCTAAATCAACTTTTACTGCATTAGCTCTCATTGATCTTACAAACCCTATTATCTCTTCAGGAGCTTCACCCTTAGTTTTAAGAGATGATAAAATTGCAGCTGAGATTAATTCTGGAATTTCGCCTTTCATTATTGAGTTTGCAATCAATTCCGCTTCGTTTGCGCTTAGATCTTGTCTATCAGTTATTTTTTCTAAAATCTCTTTAAAATTCATTTAAAACACCTCTGAAATATTTTACTAAATTTATTGCCTCTTGAACTCCACCTTTCTCTATAGCTTCTATATATGCTGTACCTATAGCTATGCCATCCGCTCCAGCTCTTAATGCCTTTCTCACGTCTTCTACATCAGACAATCCAAAACCTACTACTAGCTTATTATCTACTAATATTCTAATTCTTGTAATTAATGAGTCTACACTTACTGGAATAGGAACTCCAGTAGTAGGTCTTACTCCATAATATAAGAAAATATCAGAAATTTTAGATACTTTTTGTATCAGGGGATCTGGAACTGAAGGAGCAGTAAAAATTACGGCTTTTAACCCATGATCCTTAATTTTCTTAACGTATTTCTCGTACTCGTCTACATAATCTATTATTAAATCTGGAAATAGTATACCATCTATGCCTATCTTAGCTAAATTAGAGAGGAAATCGTCAAGTACTGGTAACCAATCTTCAAGATATGTTAAGATTATTATGGGAATTTTTACTCTATCTCTAGTATCTTTTAATAATGGCCAAATGTCCTTTAACCAGCTAGATACTTGCTTATAACTTCTTCTTATAACTGGACCGTCGTATTTAGCGTATTTTGGGGGAACACCAATTTCTAAAATATCCGAACCCTCCTTGACGCATCCATCAATAAATTCCAAGTATTCCTTCTCTTTAGGATAGCCTAGTGTTGCATAAGAAACTAGCATCTTACTCATTTTGATAGCCTTTTCATCATTGACTCATAGTTTGGTAAATCTAATAACCCATGACCACTTAAATTAAATACTATAACTTTTCTCTCGTGATTCTTCTTAGCTTTTAATGCCTCATCTATAACAGCCTTTATTGCATGAGCCGATTCTGGTGCTGGAACTATTCCCTGAGCTTCAGCAAACATTTTTGCAGCCTCGAATATCTCTGGCTCACTATATTCTCTCCATTCGACTATCCCTTCTTTTATGAGCAGACTTAAGGACGGTGCTGCACCGTGATACCTAAGACCTCCTGCATATATTGGGGGTGGTACATAATCCTTACCTAAAGTTATCATCTTTACCATTGGCAATAAACCTGCACTATCTGGGAAATCATACATATAATCTCCTTGACTAAATTTAGGTATTTCGTAAGAACCTACTGCAATGAATTTTTCTCCTCTTTTAGCTCCTAACAAAGGAAACGCAAAGCCACCGAAATTACTTCCTCCCCCTACGCATCCTATTAAGATATCTGGCTCCTCTCCTAGAATGTCCATCTGCTTCATTGCTTCTTGGCCTATAACGCTCTGGTGAAGTATTGCTACATCTAATACACTACCTACCAGATATCTATAATTATTAGTTAAGGCATATTCTATTGCCTCGCTCATTGCTACTCCTAAAGATCCTGGATGAGAAGGATTTTCAGCTAAAACTTTCCTTCCATATTCCGTCAAATTAGTAGGACTTGCGTAAACTTTTCCTCCATATAATTCCATTATAGTTCTTCTCTGAGGCTTTTGTTCATAACTTACTTTTACCATGAAAATTGTAGATTCCATGTTATACATCCTTGCTGCTAAAGCTACGGCTGTACCCCACTGCCCAGCTCCAGTCTCTGTAACTACATGATTAACTCCTTCTGCTTTAGCAAAATATGCCTGAGGTAAAGCAGTGTTTATCTTATGCGAACCTGTGGGAGTGGCACCTTCAAACTTGAAGTAAATTTTTGCAGGAGTGTTTAACATTTCTTCAAGTCTTTTTGCCCTCATTAAGGGAGTTGGTCTACCTATATTAAGGTACGCTTCCCTTACCTCTTCTGGAATCCTTATAAATCTTTCCACAGTAAACTGTTGCCTTAAAACTTCCTTTGGCATTATCTTTCTTAATAGATCTATCCTAGAAAATTCCGCATCTGGAGGATCTCTTGGAGGCGGGAGTGGTTTGGGAAGATCCGGTATTATATTATACCAATATTTGGGAAGAATTTCTTCCCTCTCTATTGCCATTGGCTCAACAAGAACACCAATATAAAATGTTTAAGCTGTGGTATATAAACTAATATGTCTCAAAGGAGTCGAATTCACCTTTATAATCCTCCATTTCATAATCTACTTTCTCAACCTTGGCTAATGGAGGACCTTGTCTTAAGTAATCAAGAAGTTTTTCTAAGGCTTCTTCATAGCCTTCAGCAACTACTTCCACTGTTCCATCGTCTAGATTTTTTGCATAACCTTTTATTCCCAATCTTATTGCATTTATCTGAACAAATCTTCTAAATCCTACACCTTGTACTCTACCATATACTTTAGCCTTCATTCTTCTTAACAACATAATCACCTCAGTGTCGCTCCACTTCCTCACTGCTCAGACAAATCCCTTTCATCAACAATATATATTTAATCTACATTTTCCCTTTAAAAGTGATGATTAGAATAGCAATAGCCGGTTTAGGAAATTGTGCCTCAATGCTTATTCAAGGAATAGAATATTATAAAAATAAGGGAGACAATTACTATGAAGGATTAATTACTCCAATTATAGGCAATTATAAAGTAACCGATATAGAAGTAGTAGCGGCATTTGACATTTCCAAGAATAAAATTGGAAAAGACATTGCAGAAGCAATATTTCAACCGCCAAATATAACTCCAAAAATAGTAGAAATGAGGAAAACTGGAGTAAAAGTTTCGCCCGGGCCTGTGTTGGATGGAGTAGCACCACATATGAGATCTGTATTTAATCCTATTCAAGAACAAGTTAACATAGAAGACGTAGTTAACGTATTGAAAGAAAGCAAAGCAGACATTCTAATAAATTTATTACCTGTAGGAAGCGAAGAAGCGTCTAGAACTTACGCTAAAGCTGCTTTAGAGGCAGGTGTAGCATTCATTAACGCTATTCCAGTCTTCATAGCTAGTGACCCTACTGGTAAGTTTCCAGAAGAATTTGCAAAAAGAGGATTACCTATAGCTGGAGATGATATAAAAGGACAAGTAGGCGCAACAATATTTCATAGAGCAATAACCTCGCTCTTCATGTTAAGAGGAGTTAAAGTAGAAGAAACTTACCAGTTGAACGTTGGCGGTAATACAGATTTTTTAAATATGAAAACAGAAGAAAGGTTGCAGTCTAAAAGAATAAGTAAAACTAAAGCAGTAACTAGTACTTTAGATAACGAAGAAGAAATAGAGAAAGAAGGCAAAATAAGGATAGGTCCCAGCGATTATATACCATTCTTAGGCAATACTAAAGTAGCTTACATTTATGTTAAAGGTTCAGGATTTGCTGGAATGCCTATAAAAGTTGAAGCTAGCTTAGAGGTTGATGATAAATCTAATTGTGCCGCAGTACTAGTAGATGTAATAAGAGCCGTAAAACTTGCATTAGATAGAAAAATTGGTGGACCTCTAATTAAAGTATCTGCATTCTATTTCAAGCATCCTCCAATACAGGCAAAAAATGATGAGGAGGCGTACAAATGGTTTGATGAATTTGTGCGAAATATGTGAAGAAAAAGAGGCTAAATACTCCTGCAAACTTTGCGGAAGAAAAGCCTGCGAAGACGATTTTGTCAAAGAAAAAGGAATTTGTAAGGTATGTGAAATTAGTTTATGTCAGATATGCCATCAGCATCTATCCTTAGGATATTGTGAAATTTGCGGAAGATTAATATGTGATAAGTGTACAGCCTATTTTGACGGTTCAAGAAGAATATGTAAGGAGTGTTATAGTAAAAAAGTAAGTTCAAAAATTATTTCCTCAGTTTCTCAAGCATGATCTTTTGTTCTATGCTAGCAACGTTTCTTCTAGTTGATATCACGGCATCAGGATTTACACTTATGCTATCAATTCCAGCTCTAACTAGAAACTCAGCAACTTCTGGATAAACACTAGGAGCTTGACCGCATATAGATACTGTGGCACCGTATTTGTGAGCTATTCTTATTAACTTCTTCATTGAGCGTAATACTGCTGGATCTCTTTCATCATAATATCCCATCCTTCCTAGAATTTCAGAGTCTCTATCTACTCCAAGAGTTAATTGTGCCAAATCATTACTACCTATGCTAAAACCATCGATAATTTTCGCAAACACGTCGGCTAATACTATTACTGAAGGCACTTCAGCCATTATCCAGACTTTAAAGTCTTTAGACCTCTGTAATCCTTCCTCTTCCATGATTTTTAATGCTTTTTTAAGTTCCCATTCTGTCCTAACAAATGGGAACATTACCCAAACGTTCTTTAGGCCCATTTCTTCCCTAACTTTTCTTATAGCTCTAACTTCTAGTCTGAATGCAGGCTCATACTGGGGACTAACATACCTAGATACTCCTCTCCACCCAAGCATTGGATTTCTTTCTTCAGGTTCAAATTCTTCTCCACCTATAAGTCTTCTATATTCATTAGTCTTAAAGTCTGAAAACCTAACAACTACTGGCCTAGGATAAATTGCAGTAGCCACTCTTGCTACTCCATCCGCTAGCTTATTTACAAACTCCTCCGGCTTACCTATTTTTATAAGATAAAGTGGATGATATTTAATCCATTCTGATACTATAAATTCTATTCTCATTAAACCAATTCCATCAAAGGGAAGATCAACGTATTTGTCTATCACATCAGGTTGACCTAAATTCATGTAAATCTTAGTAGCAGTGATGGGATATAGACTCATTAGAGTATCTCTACTTATTCCGCTTATTCCTTGAGCGACTTGAGGCTTTTGTTCCTCTACCTCTTCTACAATCCTTCCCTCATAAACTATTCCTCTAGTAGCGTCTACTGTAATCTCTTGTCCATCTTTTATTACTTTGGTAGCTTCTTTAGTACCTACTATTGCTGGAATTCCTAGCTCTCTAGAAACTATAGCCGCATGACTAGTTATACCTCCCTCGTCAGTTACAATTGCTGATGCTATTTTCATTATAGGTACCCAGTCGGGATCCGTCATTCTAGTAACTAGTATATCTCCCTTCTTGAAATTCCCAGCCTCTTTTACATCAAGAATTACCCTAGCTATACCGCTTGCTATACCAGGACTTGCTGCAAGACCTTTAACTAAGACTTTTCTATTTTCTACGCTAGTTACCTCTTTTTCTTCTTTAGTAGCTTTCTTAGAGCTCCAGAAAGTCTCGGGTCTTGCTTGAACAATAAAAACATTATCTGGGAATTTAAGATCAGCGTCTATGGCCCACTCTATATCCATAGGCCTTTTATAATGCTCTTCAATCTTAAGTGCAAGCTTTGCCAATTCTATTGCTTCCTCATCAGAAATGCTTATTTTATCCGCTTCTGGCGAATTACTTAAGTCTACCTCCTCGTTAGCCTTCTTTTGGGGATTGTATACATATTTTAAAATTTTATGAGATACTCTCTTTTCTACTATTCTTAATGTGGATTTTTCTATAACTATCTCATCTGGAGTTACCTTACCGCCTACTACCGCTTCTCCTAATCCCCAAGACGATTCTATAACAATGTATCTAGAATCTCCAGTTGCAGGATGCAAAGTAAACATTACTCCAGCTGACCTAGAATTAACCATCTTCTGAACAACAACTGCCATTTCTACTTTTGTTGAATCTATTCCTTTAGTTTTTCTATATTCTATAGCCCTTTCATTGAATAAGCTAGCCCAAACTTCTTTTACTTTTTGAATAAGTTCACTCCTACTCACATTAAGATAAGTATCTTGTTGACCTGCAAAGCTAGCATTTTCTATATCTTCTGCAGTAGCAGATGATCTCACTGCAACTAAAATCTCTTTACCAACTTTTTTTGCTAACTCATCATAAGAAGAAAGAATCGCATTCTCAAGATCTGGAGGAACTCGAGACGAAATTATTAATTTTTTAATTTCTTCACTAGCGGTTGCAGAATCCTTTTCTTCTAAAATAGACTTAATCTTTAGTTCTAAATTATTATACGAGATAAAATAAGAATAAGCTTTAGATGTTATAACAAAACCTGGAGGAACCCTTATATCAAAACTCACTAATTCACCTAAATTAGCCCCCTTGCCCCCAGCGAGTTCTATCATATCTTTTCTAAGTTTTGTAATGTCGAGAATTGCATCTTTTAGAAGAGCTTCGACAATAATTTATCACCAAATAATTTATACGCTTAATACCTTAAAAAGTTACTTAGATTATTTAAACTAACAAAAAAGGTAATAAACATAAAAATTATTTCTGTGTAGGCGCAGCCTTTTGAGTAGTAGTGACCATAGAGGGTAATTCTGGGAAGTTTTCTTTCATTCTTTGTTCAGCTATTACAGATGCTTCTTGTAATATCTTCTTAGCCTCTGGGTTACTTGCTACATAATCTATATTTCCACCAGTAAAGTCTCCAGCTTCAATTACAACTTCTTGTAATCCTTCCTCTATCTCTTCTAATTCTAAACCTAATTCTGGCATCATACCTTTCATCGATTCTCTAAGCTCTTTTATTACTCCCACTACTGGAACTAGATTAGTAAATACATCGCCCAATTCTGTAACAGTCTCTAATCTGAGTTCTACTTGCTCTAGAGCTATTTGCGTAGTTATAAGCTGCTTTGAAACTTTCCTTATTTCTGCAATCTCGTTAGCATACATTGCAGCTCTAGCTTCATCTTTATTCATTTGTGCCTCAACTACTCTCTCGAATAAAGTTCTATCCCTTTCCTGCATCTTAGAGATGTAAACGTCCAACCTACTTAATGTTGTTCTTAATCTGTATTGAGCCATTATTAGTTTATATCTCAATGGCTCTTTACTCTTGAAGGCACCTTTGATTTTATCTGCAAGACTTGGTTCTTGTTTTCCATTCCATCCCTTTACGAATTCTTCCATCTTTGCCATGTTGATTTAGATCTTTAGCTTAACTTAAATTAAATAGAGAGACTTATAATACGTAAGAGAGTGACGTTATAAAATGAGGGCATTTGAAGCTAAAATATGTGGAGAAAAGCTTATATTGCAAAATAAAAGCGGAAAAACACTTTTTATTAGAGAGATCCTAATAAAATACAAGGTAACAGTAACTACTGTCGATGAAAAGACTGCCTTAAAAACTATAACAGATAGTATAAAGATAAATAGAGATGTTCAAGATAAGATAGAAATTCCATTAGTTTCTACAGATGTAGCAGAAATATCTGTAATTTATAGGCAAGACGAGATTACTTTGAGGGAAGATATTTCCCTATAATTTTATTCCATATCGGTTCTATCTTTTTGACTACATTCTCATCACTTTTTACCTCTTCTGGCCATTCTCTTCCCAATTCTTCTTTAAATTTTCTAGTAGCATCTATGCCTATTTTACTACCCAGTGGCGGATGAGGAGATGTGTGGTCTAATGAATCGTTCATAGCGTTAGGAATTATTAAAACATCCCTTGCGGGATCTACAGTAGTAGCTATTGCATACATTACTTGATTAATATCGTGAACATTTACATCAGCATCGACTATTATAATAAATTTAAGGAAACTCAGCTGACCGTTTCCCCATATTGACATCATAACTCTTTTAGCTTGGCCAGGAAAGGTCTTTCTTATTGAGAAAATGCCTATGCCAGTAAAAAGGCCATACTCAGGTAAGTTCATATCTACCAGTTCAGGAATAACTAACCTTATAAAAGGTAAGAATATTCTCTCAACTGCTTTACCTATCCATGCATCCTCAAGAGGAGGTTTTCCAACAGAGGTAGCATGAAATATTGGATTATCTCTGATGTAAATTCTATCTACCTTAAATGTAGGATAATAATCTACCGGCGTGTAATAGCCTAAATGATCTCCAAAAGGACCCTCTGGCCTTAAGTCTTCTAAATCTACATAACCTTCAATTACAGACTCGGCAGAAGAAGGAACTAAAATTCCATTATCTAACTTATAAAGTTCTACACCTTCGCCTCTTAAGATACCTGCAAAAAGGTATTTATCAATGCCTGGAGGGACAGGAGAGGCTGCAGTAAAAGCTATTACTGGATCTACTCCATTAACAATTGCTACGGGAATCTTATTAATTCCCATTTCCTTATATTTTGCCGCAGCTAACGATCCCCTTTTAAATGCTTGCCAATGCATTAATGCTTCCTTATCATTTAATATCTGAATTCTATATACGCTGACATTATGAACGTCAGTCTCTGGATCCTTAGTTACTACTAATGAAAATGTAAAAAACCTACCAGCATCTTTAGGCCACGTTTTTAGTGCAGGGAAACTTTCTAGTCCCATTTCTCTTTCCTTAAACTTTGGTTTTCCAGATTTTGGCATGATTTTTCCTAGTTTCAAAAAATTTGGGAGAGATTTTATTTTATCAATAAGAGATAATGGTATACCTTGAAATTCAGTTAGAAAATTTTTTCCTATATCCTCTAAATTATCTACTCCTAAAATTTCCTTAACAGCGTCTATTGAGTAAAAAATATTAGTAATCAATTTCCATTCTTTATAATTTTTAATGTTAGTAAATAGAAGTGGAGGTAAATGTGAGTAAGTAGCTCTCCTACTTAGTTCAGCAATCTCTAAATTTACGTCAACTTCATCATCAATCTGTACAATTTTGCCCCTCTTAAGCATAAAATTTATATAATCTCTCAGATCTTCAAATGTCATATTTTATAACATTCATTTTGCACAAAGCTTATATTTTTATATTTAATTCAGCTTAATCGGCTGGTGACAAAAGGTTGGAAACAAACTAGAAGGATACATGAAATGCCTAGACTGCGGATATGAAACAGATATTAATCAAAAAATAATAACCTGTCCCAGATGTGGCGGCCTTTTAGAAATTAAAGTAAAACTAAAAGGCTTCTCATTCTCTAACCTTAAAGGAAGAGGAGTTTGGAGATATAAAGACGCAATTCCTGGAAATTACTCTAAGATAGTAAGTATAAATGAAGGAAATACTCCATTAATACCTTCAAGAATTTATAAGCAAACGTTCTATAAATTTGAAGGAGCAAACCCTACTGGAAGCTTTAAAGATAGAGGAATGACCGTTGCAGTAAGCTCAGCAGTAAATACGGGATATAAGGTAGTTGCAGCAGCGTCTACAGGAAACACTGCAGCTTCAGCAGCAGCTTATGCATCAAGAGCAGGATTAAGAATATACCTTGTTTTACCTAAAGGCAAAGTAGCATTAGGTAAGCTTGCCCAATCTATTCTATATGGTGCAACAATACTAGAGGTCAATGGAAGTTTTGATATAGCCATGGCATCTGTAATGAGACTGTATAAGGATCTAGGAATTGTTTATCCTCTCAACTCATTTAATCCTTGGAGGCTGGAGGGGCAAAAAACTATTGCATACGAAATTGCGGAAGAAATAGGAGAGCCCGATAACGTAATCGTTCCGGTAGGAAATGCAGGTAACATATATGCTATTTGGAAAGGGTTCACTGAACTGCAAGAGGCTGGGGTTATTTCTAAAATACCTAGAATGATAGGAATTCAAGCAGAAGGTGCTGCACCAATAGCTAAAGCCATAGAAAAAGGACTTAATGAGCCAGAATTCTTTGAAAATCCAGAAACTATTGCTACCGCTATTAGAATAGGTAAGCCAGTAAATTGGAAAAAAGCAATAAAAGCCATAAGGAGTTCAAAAGGTACAGCATTATCAGTTTCTGATCAAGAAATTATAGATGCGCAAAAGAAGCTTGCAAGAGAAGAAGGAATAGGAGCAGAACCTGCATCCGCTGCAGCCTTAGCAGGTTATGAAAAGGCAATCAACGAAGGTATAATAGATAAGGATCAAAAGAATGTGTTAATCTTAACAGGACATGCGTTAAAAGATCCAGACGCAATGCTAAGACTAGATGCAAGAAGAATCCTAATTAATCCAGAACATATAGAAAATATAGTTTTAGGTGAGATAAATGATAATAATTAAGATAGGAGGATCTATACAAAAAGATGAGAGAGATTATGAGCTTATTTCCGAAAAGATAGAGAAATATTCTAATAATGAAGATAAGGTACTTGTAATTACATCTGCAATGAGAGGAATAACTAATGATTTAATTTCTGCTACTGAAAATAGAGATAAATCTACTGAAATAATAGGAAATATATATGATAAACATATTAAAATTCTATCAAAAGTCGCTGATGGCCCAGAATTTGAGATTGCATTTAAAGATCTTTCAAAAATGGCGGACGAGCTATTTAAAATAGCCTGGTCTATAAGAGTTTTAGACGAAATTACTCCTAGGGTTAGAGATTATATTTTGTCCTTTGGAGAAAGAATGGCAACAATAGTATTAAACGCAACATTAAGGTCAAGAAGATTAGATTCAATAGCTTACCCTGAACCACCATTAGTTACTGACAATAATTTCGGAGAGGCAAATGTCTTGGAAGATCTTACCTTAAAGGAAATTAATGAAAAAATTTTAAGTAAAAAGAGTAAAATATTGATAATACCAGGATTTATAGGCAAAACTATAGATGAAAAATATACTACAATAGGTAGAGGGGGCAGCGATTATACTGCTACCTTACTAGGGAAGCTTCTAAATGTAGAGAATGTAAGACTTGTAACAGAAGTTCCAGGAATAATGACAGCAGATCCTAGAAAAATAGAAAGCGCAACAACAATTAAAAGATTATCACTAGAAGAGGCAGTAGAATTAGCCCAAATGGGCGCAAAAAGGTTACATCCTAGAACTTTTGAGCCAATGTTTTCCTCAAATATGAAAGTTACCATTGAAGGATTGTATGAAGAAGGAGAGACTATAGTAAGTGGTTCTTGTGAAGATGAAGACAAACTAAAAGGAGTTACAATCCTTGATGACCTAAAAATGATAAATATAGAAAGTACTAGAATAGTAGGAAAAATTGGATCTGCAGCAAGAGTTATGGCTGAGGCTAAAAATTCAAATGTAAATATTGTTTCAATTTCACAGCCAGCATCAGAAACTACAATAAGCCTTGTTGTAAACTCTAACGACGCGGAAATCCTTGCTACTAAGCTAAAGGAGATTAAAGATATAGATAACATAGAGATTAAAGACGTTAGTGCGGTAAGTATAGTAGGTTGCGGACTTAGGAATAATGAAATATTCAAGGAAGTGGAAAATGTAGCTCTTCAATATGATATACTTTCCATGTCAAGAGGCTTAAAGAACGTCAGTGCTACATTTATAGTTAAAAAAGAAGAAGGATATAACTTAGCTAAAAGTTTGCACGAGGTCGTGTTAAAATGGATAAATTGAAAGTATCTTTACTAGGCTCAACTGGGATGGTTGGGCAAAAAATGGTAAAAATGCTCTCAAACCATCCTTTTATAGAATTAACTAAAGTTAGTGCATCACCTGCTAAAATAGGCAAAAAATACGAAGAGGCAGTAAAATGGATTGAAGGAGAAATTCCAGAAGATGTTAAGGATATGAGATTAGTATCAACGGAACCAGAAGATCATAAAGACGTAGATGTTGTACTTTCTGCACTACCTAATGAGTTAGCAGAAGATATTGAACTGAAACTTGTTAGAGCAGGAAAAATAGTAGTATCTAATGCAAGCCCGTATAGAATGGATCCAGAAGTTCCGTTAATTAACCCCGAAATAAACTGGCAACACCTAGAATTACTAAAAACGCAACAGAGTAAAAGAGGTTGGAAAGGACTCTTAGTAAAAAATCCTAACTGCACAGCCGCAATAATGTCCTTGCCATTAAAACCTTTAACAGAGTTGATAACACAGAGAAAGATAATAATGACCACTTTGCAAGCTGTAAGTGGTGCGGGCTATAATGGATTATCTTTCATGTCAATATATAACAATATTATTCCATATATAAAAGGAGAAGAGGAGAAAATTCCTAAAGAAGTAGGAAAAATGCTAGGTCAAGTCCAGGATGGGCAGATACTGAATGCCAAAATAAATGCCAGAGTGACATCCATAAGAGTCCCAATAAAAGTTGGCCATATGGGCGTTATAAACATTTTACTTGATGAAGGCGATAAAATTGATGTAGAAGAAATTAAGAGAGAATTAGCAAATTTCAAATCACTTCCACAAGAGAAAAACTTACCTACTGCTCCTAAAAAACCTATAATTGTTAACGAAGATGAAAGCAGACCACAACCAGAAATAGACCTTAAAATAGAAAACGGAATGGCTGTATCTGTAGGTAGAATTAGCGTAGAAAATAACGTACTTAGGATGGTAGTACTTGGGGATAACTTAGTGAGAGGAGCAGCAGGAATTACAATTTTAACAGTAGAAGTGATGAAAGAGTTAGGTTACATATGAAATTCGACTTTCATACACATACAAATTATAGTGATGGTAAGGAAGATCCAAAAGCTCTTGTAGAATATGCAAAAAGAAAAGGAATATATATTGCAATAACTGACCATGATACCAGTAAGGGTTACGAGAAAGTAAAAGAAGAAGCAGTAATTCCAGGAGAGGAAGTCACAACTCAATTCGGACACGTAGTTATATTATGTAATTTTCCTCCAAATCCTCCTAAAGATATTTCTTCACTAGTTGACTATGCAAAAGAGAACTCTTGCATAATTTTTCCTTCGCATCCATTTGATATTTTTAGAAAAGGGATAGGAAACAGGATTTTTGAGTATAAATTTGATGCAATAGAAATTTTCAATTCAAAAGCTCCTAAATCTGCTAACGAGAAAGCATATAACGCGGCAAAAGAGCTTAAACTCCCCGGTTTAGCTAATAGCGACTCACACGTAAAGGAAGCTATAGGCTCGGCATATAATGAAATCGAAATAAACGAGTTTAATATAGATGAAATACTTGAAAGCGTAAGGAAAGGAAAAGCGAGGCCTATAGGCATTGGATTGTCAATAACAGCTAAATTCAAGATTTTACAATGGTATATTGAGAGGAAAATTTGAGAGCAATACCTGCAGAATTATGCGTAAAATGTAAAGGAAATAAGTTACTCTGCGGCCTTCATGCATGTCCGATCCTAGAAAGATTTAGGTCTACGATAAATGTAGTAAATAAAGTATATAATAAAAATGAAATTGAAGGATCTACACCCCCAAGTATAGTAATTGGAGAAAAGAATTACCCTAAAGTAAGCATATCTTTTAATATACCTCCAGATATTTACGGTGAGGAGGCTAAAAACTACGAAAACCCTAAAGGTTGGTGGGGTAAGGCATCAATATATGATATATTAAATTATCGTACATCCTTACTTTCTAACGTTTTTGAGGTAAAAATTGAAGATGTATGGAAATTATATGAAAAAGAATTATCATTAGCAGCAGTATCTGAAAAGCCAGTACAATCTGAATCAAGAATAGATGGAACTATTTTACCTAAATTACGATTTGACGGATATGTATTGCCTAGAGGTCCTTCCGCAAAAACTCAAAACTTAGAAGTTATCGAAAATCCCAAGATTAACAAGACTTTAGATAAATTAATTTTCGATGACATAAAAGCGGAAGAGGCAGTAGTTAAGCTTTACCAGGATATTAAGGACGTCTATACTATAATCAATGCATTATCTTTAGGCTTACTTGGAGTGAAAAAGAATAGAAAATTAGTACCTACAAGATGGGCAATAACTGCTGTAGATTCGATAATAGCTAAAAACTTGATACAAAAGATAAGGAATTATCAAGAAATAAGTGAAGTAGAAGTATATTATCAAAAGTATTTAGGAAATTATTTCCACGTTATTCTTTATCCTTCTGCATACCAAGTAACTTGGATAGAAATATGGCATCCATTATCCTTATGGGCTAGTGAGCTAACAATATCAGAATTAACTGAAAACTATTGGGGAGAATACTCAACCATGGACGGCGGTTATATGGCTGCGAGATTAGCCGTACTAGAATATCTAGATAATATAAAAAGATCTGCAGGAATTATAATAATTAGGGAAATAACAAGTGAGTACTTTGCCCCACTAGGAAATTGGCACATAAGGGAAACGGTAAGAAAAGCAATGGAAAATAAAATAGGCAGATTCCAAGACTTAGAGAACGCATTATCTTTTGTTAATCAAAGATTAAATGCAAAGAAAATAGATCTAAGGGAACTAAATTCTATAAAAAGAATTTTAAAGCAAAAAAGCATAGATCAGTTCTTCTCTTCTTCTAAATAATTAATGAGAGGACTGACATTGCTATATATAACCTATTTTCTGCCTCATCCCATACTGCACTTTGCTTACCATCTATAACCTCAGCATCGACTTCTTCTCCTCTCATTGCAGGTAAACAGTGCATAAAAATTGCGTCCTTAGATGCATGACGCATTAAATCGGCTGTTACTCTATAATTCTTCAGAAGTTCCTTTTTCTTATTAGCTATATTCTCCTCACCCATACTAACCCAGACGTCTGTATATACGACAAAACTACCTCTGACTGCAAAATAAGGATCATCATAAAATTCTATTACTGCGCCGGAGTTCTCGCTCTCCTCTTCTATTCTTTTCCATATCTCTGGCTTTGGCCTAAGCTCTTTAGGAGATGCTACTCTTAACTCTAGGCCCATCTTTGCTGCAAATGCCATTAAACTAACTAGGACATTATCCCCACCATCGCCAACAAAAGCAATAGGTTTCTCATAAGTACCAAACTTTTCTTTAATTGTCATAAAGTCTGCTAAAGCTTGAAGAGGGTGGGATAAATTACTTAACAAATTTATGACCGGCAATCCTGAATAATCTCTTAGTTTTATCAAGGACTCATGAGACAATACTCTTGCACCAATACCGTGAACGAATCTACCTAATACTCTTGCAGTATCTTCAACTGGTTCCCCTCTACTTAACTGAATATCACTCTTATTGAGCACTATAGGATATCCTCCTAGTAAATATATCGCAGACTCCATACTAACTCTTGTCCTAGTACTGGGTTTTTCGAAGATTAATGCAACTCTTTTTCCATCAAGAGATTTAGGAACTGAGTTGGTTTTTACAAAATTTTTCATTAAAAATGATACTTCCATTATCCTTTCAATGTCCTGCTTCTCAAAATCTAGAAGGCAAAGAAGACTATTTCCTTTTAGCATGATTTTAAAGTATAACTTTGAAATTATAAATATGGATATCCTGACGATAATTACGGAAGCTACTAAGCCTAAACAAGGTAATAAACCTAAATATGACGAATCTCACGTTCTTCACGCTTTACTCATTATCCAAAAAGAACAACCAATTGGAAGACCTACTTTAGAGAAAAGATTACAGCTAGGAGATGCTACAGTAAGGACGTTATTGAGAAGATTAAAGGAATTAGGTGTCATAAAAGTAGATAAAGTAGGTGGAGCCGAAATTACAGAAGAAGGTAAAAAAGCATTACAAGAGTGGAATTCTGTAATAAAAATAGGAGAAGCCGAACTAAAATCAATAAATTGGAATTGTAGCATGATAATAGTTAAAGGTGGTAGCAAAATCCTAGAAAAGCAAAAAGTTATAGAGCTTAGAGATAAAATAATAAAATTGGGAGCTGATAGTGTATTAATTTCAGTATTTTTGAATAATAAGGTAGAATTACCTCCAAAAACTGAAGAGTTCGGAATGAAGGAACTACTAGAGGATATTAAAAATTCCTGTAAGTTATGTGAAAATAACGATTTAATCACTTATATTTTACCTAAAGATCTTCATTTAGCTTATAAGGTGGGGTTGTTACTATTTGAAAATTGGATTAATAGTTAACCCATATGCAGGTTCTGGGGGTAGATTAGGTTATAAAGGAAGTGATGATCTATATATAGAGAATCCAGAGATTGAAAATAGAGTAAAGAGATTTTTAGATGTAGTTAATAGTAATATAGAATTTGTTTCTCCTAAATTCAAAATGGGTGAGTATTTTCTAAGGAAATTCGGTAAAAAATATGAGACTATAAACGCTGGAAAGGAAAAATCTACAAGAGAGGATACAATAATTTCAGCAAGGTTATTATCGGATATAACAAATTTAATAGTCTTCGTAGGCGGAGATGGTACTGCAAGAGACGTTGTAGAAGGATCACAATCAAAAGTTCCTATCTTAGGCGTACCTGCAGGAGTAAAAATGCACAGCGGAGTTTTTGCTATAAATCCAGAAACTGCTGGAATGTTAGTTAACGCTTATGCAGAAGGTATGGCAAATATAGTAGAAGCAGAAGTCTTGGATATTGACGAAGACGCTTATAGAAAAGGAATTTATAAGGTTAAACTTTATTATATTACAAAAACAATAAATTTCAAAGGACTTCTTGTGCATAGTAAAGAAGAAATCTCTTCACCTTCTTACGAGCTTGATGAGATAGCCGAATACATCATAGACAACATGGAAGACTCAACATTTTATATCATGGGGCCAGGTAGTACAGTGAAGGCAATAGAGGAAAAACTTGGATATACCACGAATTTCCTAAGCATAGATTTATTCTTAGGCAAAAGATTAATAAAATCTGGAGTAAATTATATGGAACTATTGCAATTAACTGGGGAGTTAAAGATAATTTTAACTCCGATAGGTGGCCAAGGTTTTTTAATTGGCAGAGGAAATCAAGAAATAGGCCCTGAAATTCTTAAAAAAGCAGGAAAAGATAACATAATAGTAGTATCTTCAAAAGAAAAAATCTCAAGAATTGATTGTTTAAGAATAGATTCTGGAGATCCTAATGTAGATAAATTATTACACGGAATTTATAAAGTTATAGTTGGATATGATGAATTTTACACAATAAAGACGTGTAGTATGACTTGACGTAAATCTAATGATATTACTACACAATAAAGACGTGTAGTATGACTTGACGTAAATCTAATGATATTACTTTTTAGCGAATCTAATTATTCCGTTTTAAATTTTGGCGAATAAGTATTTGTGTGACTGACACAGACGTTGAGAAACTTGCTGAGGAATTAACTAAGCAACTAGAAGGTTCTCCAAGGTCAAAACTAGTTGAGGCAATAATAATACTTTTACATGCAAGGCCTTTAAGAACATCTGAAATTGCATCCAATTTAGGTTATCAAACAAAATATATAAGTAGTTATTTAAGTTATTGGAAAAAGAAAGGGCTAGTTTATCAAGATGGCGGAAGATGGTATCTTACTCCACAAGGAGAAAATTTAGCTAAGGCCATAATTGACTCATATTCTAATTCCAGGTTTAAGGAAATGCTTGTTATAGCTAAACAAATGTTAGAACAGGTTAAAGAGCCAATGAACAACAAAAATGAACAAAAAGAGGAAAAAGAAAAGAAGGCAATTTTGTCGTTTATTGACTCAAAAACCAATAACACAGTAAAAAAACAACAAAATAAGGACCCAACGGTTTGCATTAAAGAAATTCTAGAAAAATTAGATGATGATGAAAAAGATATTTTATTATATTTAATTAATAAATATAAACAGTGGGGCTCAACATATGTTTACATTGATCAAATCCAAGAAGAGTATAAAGCAGATCCAGGTTGGTTGTTTAAAGTTCTAAGACAATTACAAACTAAGAGAATAGTTTACTTATATCAAGACCCTAAACTAGGCTTGAGAATCGGGTTCTCAAAATCCTTTAAAGAGAAACTGAACTGTTAAAATCTTCTACTTCTTTAGGTCAAATTTTTTGTCACACTTGGTTTGCTTAAGTTACATTATGCAAACTCTTATTTTTCTTGAAGACAAAAAAGCTAAATAGAGTAGTAGTAATCTATTTAATCAAATGTATCCAGACTTCACTTGAGGTGGAATATTTGTCTTCAAATAAATCAGTTAAAATGACTGAGGACGAGATAAATAAAGCGTTAGCAAAAGCCGAAAAAGAGGCAGAAAAGAGAGATCATAAGAAAATTTGGATTGATAAAATGTTAAAAAGTGCCAAAACATATTATAAATTATGTCCATATTATGATAAGAAAACTTCTAACTGTTTCCTTATGTTAAGCAGTAATGATAGTAATAAGAAATGCAATAGAGAAGGTAGGTATGACAATTGTCCCGTATTCCTAGCATTTCTGGATAATAAATATCAAGAATATACTTCTAAAAAGAAAATACTTCCTCTAGATTTCTTAGATCTTGCACAGTCAGTGTAAGGGAATGATTTTTGCCCAGAAAGAAAAAAACTGATGAGGAAAGCAAAAAAGAAAGTAATAATGAGGAGGGTAAAACTAAAAAGAAAAAAGCACAGAAGAAAGAGAAATTTGTTAATGCGGAAGCGTTATTAGACGAATATTTAGATGAAGTAGTTTTAGGGCTAGGGATATCTTTTCTGAAATTAAAACCTGAAGAGTACAAGGAAATATTAAAAGAACCATTTGTTGCAGCTGTAGGTCAAGTAAAAACTAAACCCAAATCCAAGACTATAATTAATAGACTTACTGCGAATAGAGATGCTATGATGGAATATATTGCAATGAGATTAGTTAGAATAATTGATATAGAAAAAATGAATTGTGAACAGTTTGAATTTGTAGTTTATAATACTAAAAAAGCTATAGTAGATCTTGCGCCTAAACTTTATAGAGAAGCATTAAAAAGAAATAGAAAAGATTTAATAGATGTATTGAGATATAATTGGAATTTATATGGAATAGTGTCTCCTATAATATGTCCAAAATGTGGATTTAGCTCTATAATGCCAGACTTATCATGTAAAGTATGCGAATATGTTATGAGCATGAAAGAATTAAAATCACAAATAAATGTTATACAAATATTAAAAGATTATTACTCGTTAGATCCTGAGGGATTTAAAGAAATAATAACTTCAGGATATTTTTACTATACCGCGGAAGGTCCTATTCCCCCTTCGAAATTCAGGCCTTCTCCTCAAGTCCTTGCTTTTGAGGTTGTTCTGAACAAAGATGAGAAAAAGACTCTAAGCAATATTTACAGCAATCCCCACGCTCAATGATCGCATTGCAAATCTTGCATCTTTTCCTATTCTCTAATCTTATTACGTTAATAGAGCTTCCAAAAGTGTGGTATATCTCATTATCTGCAAACTGTTTACTTGCCCATTTAATTATCTCATTTAGAAAGGCGTCCTTTGTTTTTAACTCCCCGGTTATTTCTGAGAATCCTAAAAGCTCAAATCTTGGAGTAGAATAGAAAGGTATAAAGATTTTTTTCGAATAAAGCTCAGTGAATTGCGAGTATAAATCTAAATACCCCATATATCCAATACTTATTGAATATATGAGATATGATAAGAAAAAATCGGCTGTAAATGGTAATATAATCTTTTTAAAATCTGATTCTCTAATTTTTATCATGATTTTCCATAAAGTCTTATTTATATCTTCCTCTTCATCTATTTTATCAATTAAAACGTCTAATTTGCATGATTTACATATATTATATAGTAGTTTTTTTATTAAGTTGGCCACGTCCATAAAATTTTCAGTTGCTAATATTACTGCTTTATCTTCTCTATCTAAGAACTTTGATAAGCTTAATTCCTTCCTAAATCTTTTTACTATCTCACTCCTAGCGCAATGAACACAAAGATACTTACCACTAATTAGAACTTCAGCCTGATTTTTACCACATTTTGTGCAGATCAAACTTTCTTTTACTTTTCCTTAACCTTCTTTAAATTAATCTCGTGCAGTATAATAGTTAAATTTATATATAAGCGATACTAAAGGTCTGCTGAAAGGTGTGAGGAAATGGCATCTGCTGGTGGAGTTCCTGTCTTATTATTCAAAGAAGGTACTTCTAGAAGTTCTGGAAGAGAAGCTTTAAAGAATAACATCCTTGCAGCAAGAACCTTGGCCGAAATGTTAAAGACTAGTCTTGGTCCAAAAGGATTAGATAAAATGCTAATTGACAGCTTTGGTGACGTAACAATAACTAATGACGGAGCTACTATAGTAAAAGAGATGGAGATTCAACATCCAGCTGCTAAACTTTTAGTTGAAGCTGCTAAGGCACAGGATGCCGAGGTTGGTGACGGAACTACAAGTGCAGTAGTTCTTGCAGGTCTTTTATTAGAGAAAGCAGACGCATTATTAGATCAAAATATTCATCCAACAATTATAATTGAGGGATATAAGAAAGCGTTTACGAAATCTTTAGAATTATTATCACAAATTGCAACAAAGCTTGATGTATCAGACCTTAACTCATCTACTGCCAGAGAGAATTTAAGGAAAATAGTTTATACTACAATGTCAAGCAAATTCCTAGCAGAAGGAGAAGAATTTAACAAGATAATGGACATGGTAATAGACGCAGTAGCAACTGTAGCTGAACCTTTACCTACTGGAGGTTATAATGTTAGCTTAGACTTAATTAAGATTGACAAGAAGAAAGGAGGAAGTATCGAAGATAGCCAGCTAATTAAAGGTATAGTACTTGATAAAGAAGTAGTTCATCCAGGAATGCCTAGAAGAGTTGAGAAAGCAAAGATTGCAGTATTAGATGCTTCATTAGAAGTTGAAAAACCAGAAATTTCTGCTAAGATTAGTATAACAAGTCCTGAGCAGATAAAGGCTTTCTTAGATGAGGAAGCTAAGTACTTGAAGGATATGGTTGACAAGTTAGCATCAATAGGAGCTAACGTGGTAATATGCCAAAAAGGAATTGACGATATAGCACAGCACTTCTTGGCAAAGAAAGGAATCATGGCCGTAAGAAGAGTAAAGAGAAGCGATATTGAAAAGTTAGAGAAAGCATTAGGCGCTAGAATAATAAGCAATATTAAAGACGCATCACCAGAAGATTTAGGATATGCAGAGCTAGTAGAAGAGAGGAAAGTAGGCAACGATAAGATGGTATTCATTGAAGGAGCAAAGAATCCTAGGGCAGTGAATATATTATTAAGAGGATCAAATGATATGGCCTTAGATGAAGCAGAAAGGAGTATTAACGACGCATTACATGCATTAAGGAATATCTTATTAGAACCAATGATAGTTCCAGGCGGAGGAGCTATAGAATTAGAGTTGGCAATGAGGCTAAGAGAATACGCAAGAACTGTAGGAGGGAAAGAACAATTAGCAATTGAAGCTTATGCCGATGCATTAGAAGAGATTCCAATGATATTAGCTGAAACTGCAGGAATGGAGCCAATATCTACATTAATGGAGCTTAGAGCTAAACATGCTAAAGGATTAGTAAATGCTGGTGTTGACGCAATAAATGGTAAGATAGTTGATGACATATACACTCTTAATGTAGTAGAACCAATAAGAGTAAAGAGGCAAGTATTAAAGAGTGCTACTGAAGCAGCAACTGCAGTATTAAAGATTGATGACTTAATAGCAGCTTCTCAATTAAAGAGTAGTAAAGAAGGAGAGAAAGGCAGCGAGAAGAAAGAAGGAGAAGAGTCATCTTCAACTTCATCAAGTAGCTAAAATCTATTTTTATTATATAGTATTGCATCAGAATTTTCAATTTCCTTATATCCATCAATTTCGTCCAAAAGTTTTTTTGCCGTATTTTTTACTTCTTCTATGTCATAATCGCTAATTATTTCTTCTAATAATTTCTTTGTTAAATCTATTCCTATAATAAACACAAGTTCAGTAAAATCTGGACTTAATAAGTAATCTGCGAGTTTTTTTGGATTTCCTCCATATGCAGAAAAATTATATTTGTTTTCAGCTTCTCCTAACAATTTCCTTACTTCATCTAACCTTTTAGGATCTAGAGTATTTGGAGTCAGTACTTTATTAGCTATATGCCTCAGAAAATCTGGAGGGCTCAAAATTATTTCGCCTAAACATGATATATTATACTCATGTATAAAAGGATTAACGTAGTTAGTTCCTAATTAATATTTAAAAGTCTGAAAAGTAAAAAGAAAATAGTGGATAGTGATGAGTAGTAGAAGGAGGAAGAAGAAAGAATCAGATGAGACAGAAGATGTTGAAAATAAATTAAAAGTTGTTTATTCCGATAAAGACGTTGTAGTAATGACGGCTCCAAATGAGGAAGAACTAAAGCAGATTTTGTTAGATTTACTAAGCGAGAAACCAATGAACTTGAAGGAGTTACATAGTAAATTATCTGGAATTGCTAGTGAAGATAAAATAAGAAGAGCATTAGCTAGTCTCACTGAAAAAGGCCAAGTGACTTTACTAGAAGATGGAAGATACGCTAAGTTAGGTACAGAATAAAGGCTATTTAGCCACGTCTTAATGGACACGTTTGCCAGTATTTTGAGCATAATTTTGCTTGACTCTCTGTAATTATCCTGTTTAATATTTTGCAAGATGCAATAAAGCCGTTTTCTGTTTTCATAAGTTGAAAGAATTCACAACCGCTATCAATTTTTTCTTGAATTAAACTTATTTTAGGATAAAATTTTATATCCTGATCTATTTTTTCATCTTGCTGGAAATTTTCTAATCCTTGTTTTTCCTCTCCTTGATCTACATAGTACCTACAAGTCTTGTATGTTTTAAAACATCTGCTAGCACTTACTACTATATCTGAAGGAGAATCCAACATTGGAGAGATACAATATCCATTCTTATAAAAAGGGCATATATCACGTTTCTGCAACATCCCTCACTATTACATGGACTCCTAAGATATCATCATCTGATAACCCTGGTATATGAATCCTGTTTATATTTATTTTATCAAGTTTTTCTATATTTATTTTATCAAGTACTTCCTTTATCTTATTCTCATTTACTTTTTTTGAGGAATCTTCAACTATTAAAATATCTGCTATTTTCATGAATATGGAGTTAAGTAACAAAGAATTAAAAATCAAACCCTCTAATACCACTTGTGTATGCTTTAGCAAAAGCAAAAGATGAACTAGCCAATTATCTTAGTAATGTACTTAATGTGGATAAGGAGAAAGTTTTAAATAGTATTGAATATCCTGCAAAAGAGCAAATAGCAGATTTAGCCTTACCATTACCTTCAGTAACTAAGAAATTCGACATTGAGATTAAAGGAGAATACAACGGGAGGTTAATAAAAGAAGTTTGGAGAGATGGAGTATTCATTAATGCGAGGTTAAATGAAAAGGAGTTATTAAAGGAGATTTTTACGAATTTTTCTGAAAATTATGGAATAATTAAGACAGAAAGACCTTTAAGAATAGTGGTTGAACATACAAGTGCTAATCCCATTCATCCTTTGCATATAGGGCATTTAAGAAATGCCATACTTGGAGATACTTTAGCCAGGATGCTCAAAGCTAGAGGACATGAAGTAAATGTTAGATTTTATGTAAATGATAGTGGAAGGCAGGTAGCTTTACTTATTTATGGCCTCTCAAAACTAGGATATCCAGATCCACCCAGTGGAGAGAAAAAAGACCAATGGTTAGGACTAATCTATGCAATGACTAATGTTATCCTAGAAATTAAGAAAATAAATGAGGAACTAAAGAGCACAACCAACGATTCAGAATATAAGGAAAAAATAGCGAGAAGGGACGAGTTATTAATTTCAGCCTCTGAATTAAGTAAGAGAAATCAAGAATATTTTAACAAACTTTCTGATCAAATAATGAACGATAAAGATCCAGAAGGCGAAATTTCCAAAATAATAGAGAAGTATGAAAAAGGAGAAGAAGAGATAAAGAAGATAGTAAGAAAATACGTTGATTTTGCGTTAGAAGGATTTAGAGAAAGCTTGGAGAAATTGCATATAACTTTCGATAATTTCGATTATGAAAGTGATCTTTTATGGAATAATGATGTAAAATTAGTTTTAGATTTTGCATTAACCTCTATTGCTAAAATTAACTATAAGGGCACTGCAGCATTAGATTTACAAAATTATATTGACGACGATATTAGAAAGGAGATAAGAATTCCTAAAGGTTTAGAAATACCCCCGCTAGTCTTAATGAGATCTGATGGTACAACATTATATACAGTTAGGGACATAGCATACACTATTTATAAATTTAGACAATTTAACGCAGACGAGGTAATAAATGTAATAGCTGAACAGCAATCTGTACCGCAAATGCAATTAAGAGCTGCTTTATATATATTGGGATGGAAAAAATTTGCTATCAATTTGATTCATTTCTCATACGGAATGGTAACACTACAAGGAATGAAAATGAGCGGAAGGTTAGGTAAGTATATTTCGCTGGACGAGGTATACGATAAAGTAGCTGAAGTAGTTAAGGCAAAAATTGAGGAGAAAAAAGGAATATTGGAGAATCTTAATGAAATAGTTAATTCTGCTATAAGATATGCTATAATTTCAGTGTCCGCAAATAAGCCTGTATCGTTCGATGTAAAAAGAGTTGCAAATTTTGAAGAGAATAGCGGTCCTTATTTACAATATACATATGCTAGAGCTTACAACATATTATCTAAATCTACAGAAAATCTAGATATTTCTAAAATAGACGAGAATGAGTTAAAGAATGAGAAAAGAACGCTTCTTTTAATGATAGCCAAATTCCCGGATATATTTATCAATTCCGTAGATCATTTACAGCCTGAAGTTCTTACAGTATTTTTAAGAAGAGTTGCTGATGTATTTAATTCATGGTATGATAAAGAAAGAGTCCTACAAGAACCAGACGAATCAAAGAGAATAACAAGATTATTTATTGTTAAAGGCGTAGAGACTGTATTAAGAAATGGGCTTAATACTTTAGGTATAGCTTCTTTAACTCGTATGTGAAAAATATCTAGGACCCGTAGCTCAGCCAGGACGGAGTGCTGGCCTGCGGAGCCAGTGGTCCCGGGTTCAAATCCCGGCGGGTCCGTAACAATTTCACAAATTGAAAGTTTTTCTCTATTAATGTAACGATAACGTGAGTAATGTATGAAGAAAAATTTCAGAGTATTAAATCTCATATATAAGAAAAATTACATACCTTTATAATAAAATAATACTTTCACATTTTCCTTATGTTTTGTTTTATCTTATTTATTAGATCTTCTGGTATTTGTGAAATTCCGTGAGCTGATTTGGCATGAACTCTAAGGATTTCTAGCAATTCTTCTTCGCTCGACGAACCTTTTACTTCAAATCCGCAATTCATTCCTATCGATTTGCATTCGAAATAATACTTTTTCTTTGAAAATAGCTTCATAAGAATATAGGCACATTACTTGTATTAACGTATGTGTTAGAAATCTTCTAACTAATCCTTTTGTATTATTTCTCCTTAGTATGCATATGAAATACACATTTAGTTGTGCAGATATAGGGATGAACTGTGGATTTGAAATAATAAATGCAGGAAGTGAAGAGGAGCTATTAGAAATGTTAAAAACTCATGCAAAGATGGATCACGGAATAACATCAATTCCACCAGAATTGATAGATAAGATAAAGAAAGCTATTAGAAAGTCTGGTAAATATTCATTTAGTTGTGCAGACATTGGAATGAATTGCGGATTTGAAATAATAGGAGCTTCAAGTGAAGATGAGTTACTTCAGCAATTGAGTATTCATGCAAGAATGAGTCATAAGATGAACAATATTCCTCAAGATACAATAAATGCTATAAAACAGAAAATAAAGGTAAGTTAAAACTAACACATTTTTTAGTCTTTTTCTTCTGTTTTCGTGGTCATACCTTTACTTGTCACCGTTATCTAATTAAATGTTAGAAAATAATATAATATGATAGCAATGCAAACTAGTACTGTAAGTTTATTATCGCTTAATAAGATTAAAGTGATAAAGAGAGACGGCAGAAAGGAGGAATTTAAGCTAGAGAAAATCTTAGTAAAAATAGGTTTTGTTCCTTCTGAAGTTATAGACGGCATAGCTAACGATATAATTCAGAATTCTAAGGATAACACAATTGATACAAGAACAATCGCAGATATTGTAGAGAGGAATTTAATAGAAAATTCTTTGGAACATCCAGAATTAATGGATTTGGCAAAGAAATATGTTTTAGCAAGGATTTATAACCACGTTTATGGAAAGGGCAAATGGAAAGATTTTGACCCAAAGGATCTTTTACTTACTTATAATGCACTCAAAGTTCTTGAGGCAAGATATTTACTAAAAGATCCTAATACCTTACGCTATATAGAAACTCCTCAAATGATGTTCAGGAGAGTTGCAAAGTACTTAGCTAGTGTAGAGCTCAAGTATGGAAAATCAGAGAGCGAAGTAAAAGCACTAGAGGAGAAATTCTACGAGATCATGAGTAATCTTAGATTCTTACCTAATACTCCAACTTTAATGAACAGTGGAACCAGACTGGGAATTTTGTCAGCGTGCTTTGTAATTCCAGTTAGAGATTCAATGACTACACCAGAGGGCGACGGTATTTATGATGCTCTAAGGGCTATGGCCTTAGTTCATCAGCAAGGAGGCGGTACGGGTTTTGATTTCTCAGAGCTTAGACCTAAAGGAGATGTTGTTGCCTCGACAGCAGGTGTTGCTTCTGGTCCAGTATCATTTATGAAAATCTTTGACGTTTCAACTGACGTAGTAAAGCAAGGAGGAAAAAGAAGAGGAGCTAACATGGGTGTAATGCATGTATGGCATGCTGAAATTGAGGATTTCATTAATTCCAAGTCTGGTAAGCTTAAAGATGTACAATTACAGAATTTTAACATTTCTGTAGGAGTTTATGATTATTTTATGGAAAAGGTTGAGAGAGGCGAAGAAGTTCCATTAATTACTCCTAGAAAGACTAGAATTCCTGGGACAGATCACGATTATTATATAAATAAAGCAAGAAACTATATGAGCGAAGAGTGGGCTCAGGAAGAGATATTAAATGAGTTGGAAGAAAAAGGTGGAGCAGTATGGCTTGATGAGAGTAAGATAATTACTGTAGATGAAGCTTTAGTTATAGCGGAAAAAGAAGGTGCTATAATAAGGTGGATAAATGCAAGATCCCTCTTTAACGAGATAGTAAAAAGTGCTTGGGATAGCGGAGATCCAGGATTATTATTTATAGACGAGATAAATAGGAGGCATCCAGTTTGGTACCTAGGAAAAATTAATGCTACCAATCCTTGTGGAGAAGAGCCCTTATTGCCTTGGGAATCATGTAATTTAGGTTCTATTAATTTAGAGAAGTTTGTTAAGGAGACGGAAAACGGTAAATATATAGATTGGGATGGATTGGCTGAGACAATAAAATATGCCGTTAGACTTCTGGACAATGTAATTGATGCTAACAAGTATCCGCTTAAGCAGATAGAGCAAGCTACTAAGAGTACTAGAAAAGTAGGCTTAGGAGTTATGGGCTTAGCTAGGATGTTGATAAAGCTTGGTATACCTTATGATAGCGTAGATGCAATATACTTATCGTATCAAGTGGCTAAGTTCATTTATTATCACGCGTTCAAGACTTCTATAGAGTTAGCTAAAGAAAAAGGTTCTTTCCCTGTATATGATCCGTTAAGATATCATGATATATGGGAATCTGCTAGGCCATTCGAATATTTGCTTGAAGTTACTAAGGTGGAAGGTAAACCTTCTGAGTATGTTCGCAAGCTAACCGCAATTGTTGATAAACTTGACTTTTCTGAGCTTAAGGCAGAAAGAATTAAGCATGGATTAAGAAATGCTACTGTAGTTTCTGTAGCACCTACTGGCACTATATCAATAATTGCTGGAACTTCATCGTCTATAGAGCCTTTATTTGCGTTAGCCTTCATTAGGAACGTCGCAGTAGGCAAATTTATGGAGATTGATTCTTTATTCTTGGAGTATTTGAGGAAGTATGAATTAGATAATCCAGAAGTTGTAAAGAAGGTTGCTGAAACTGGAACTGTTGGAGAAAACATGTTTATGCCAGCAACAATTAGGAAACTGTTTAGGACTGCTCATGAAGTTCCTCCAGAATTTCATTTATTACATCAAGCGGCTTGGCAACAATGGAACGATTCTGGTACTTCTAAAACTATAAACTTAAGGTCTGAGGAGCCTCCAGAAACTGTAGAGAGAGTATATTTAATGGCATGGAAGTTAGGAGTTAAAGGAATAACAGTTTATAGAGATAAGAGCAAATCTCAACAAGTAATATACTTCGGAATAAAGAAGGAAAGGGAAGAGAAGGAGAAAAGAGAACAGGAAAAGAAACAACAGCAGCAAATAATTCCATCTTCATTTAGGATGGAAAAGAAATTTGTCGAAGTAGATGAGAATTACGCAGGCGGTTGTAAGACTTGTGAACTATAATGCAAAATATTTTTATATTTCTTTATCATATTTTCAATTGATAAACTTATGTCTATTACTCCTCCATGTGAAATTTCAGTAAAGGAGATATTGCCTGCAGTGAGGTCTATAATTGCTACAAAGCTTGTAAAAGAGAAAGGTCTTCCATTATATGAAGCAGCAAAGAAAATGGGCATAACGCCAGCAGCAGTAGCAAATTATATGAATAGAAAAAGAGGCAATAGCGTTAGGGAGCTCATAGAGCATGATAAGAAAATGATGGAAATGATATCCGACTTTGTCGAAAAAGTGTATATTGGTACTAACGAAGATCTATCAAATTATTATTGCATGTTATGCTCTGAAGGTAAAAAAGTTCTTAAACGTAGCGGTATAGATGTTCCTTTGTGTGCTTATGAATCATCCCTTATGCTTAAGCAATAATTTTTCTTTTTAAATAAGGTTCTATTAGTCGTCTTATTTTTATTCTAACGTTTTTTATTCCCCATCTTCTTATTGGAATTCTTACTCTATCGAATTCTGTAATTAACTCTTCTCCATCAGCTGTAGCACTCTCTATTCTCCCAGAGAAAATTAATGTTGAAATTATGTCGTCGTCGGAGAAATTCTCTAAAATTAATAATAACTCTTCATTTTTATAATCAAAATACAGAGGAATTACTGATGATGGCTCTATTTTATAAATACTTACGTTATATTTAGGTTTACAATCTAATCTAATTATGTTGTTTTTTAGATCCCATGAAATTCTTGCAGGCTTAATTTCGTTCCATCTTCTCGATTTGATAATATATACTGGTCTCTCACTTTCTATTTCTATCTTTCCTAGATTAAATTTCATATTGAATGGATCGGAAGAAATTATAGATAATGCAGAATCTGATTGTAGCGATACAAAGCTTGATGCACTTATAGGATATCTGCTTTCTTCAATGTAGAAAGGATTTAGAAAGTAGAATTTGGGATTATAAAAGTTACTTTCTATTTTATATCCTGCAAGCTCGTATCCTTTGGTGTGTATATTGAGTTTTTCAGTTATTTCTCCTGGGCGAAAATGATACCATCTTTCCTCTATTAATGCTTTCCTTTCCCAAGGGGATGGATTAAAATATCCGTCTCCTTCATCACAAGGTATTAGATCTTTAACTAAATTTATAAGAGCTTTCTCATCTATTTTAGTAAAGCTCCAAGGTATTGCATTTATTTCTAATGGAGTTAGTACTATAAATGGTTCTTTTATGTTATCTTCTCCTTCAGCTAATATTTCACTTCCGTCTACTCCTATTATTTTTGCCTTATATTTCCATAGAACTTTCTTAACATTAGACAACTTAAGAAGTTGAGGCAATTGAGCTATATTTAGATCTTCATCACTTAATTTAACTGTATCAATATTAATAAATGGAATGGAAAAATTTATCATTATTGGTCCGACAAATGCCTTTTCGTCATCTCTCGGGTTCGGGGGTAATTCTTCATCCATTAATCTTTTCTAATTCTCTCCTAATTAAATCTGCTACCTTCTTACCGTCAGCCCTTCCTCTAACCTTAGACATTACTTTACCCATTAATATGTTAAACGCCTTATCCCTCTTTTTGATTATTTCCTCCTTAGATGTTTCTATAGTTTCCTTAACAATCTTCTCTAACTCTTCTTCACTTAAAGAAGAGAAGCTACTAATAATTTTATCAATATTCACATTCTCTCCTTCTTTTTTCTCTTTGCTATACTTTAAAAGTATCTCTGGTATAGAATCTTTTGATATTTTACCAGAATTTAAAGCATCAAATACGCTATCTAGAACGTAATCTGTAATTGCCTCTGGATCTCCTCCTTGAGACTTTAATGATTTTATCGTATTCTCTAAGGTAGTTGCTATGACAACAGGCGGCACTTTAGGATACTTCTTAACGAAGTAATCGAATGAATCTAATCTAGGGCTATTTAGAACTTGTTTAGCTAACTCTTCACTTAAACCAAGGTTAATTAAGCTTTTTAATTTCTCCTCAGGAGTAGGTGGAGTAATTTCTTTTGCTTTTTTAATTAGGTCTTCAGTTATTCTTATTGGAGGAATATCAGTCTCTGGATACATTCTTGCTGCTCCGGGCTGTGGTCTTAAGAACCTTGTCGTGCCATCTTCATTAGCTCCTCTAGTTTCCTTAGGTACTCCTTCTAAGGCATATAATATTCTATCTTTGATTACTTGAACTGCTAGATCCAATTTAGATTTTTCTCCTACAATTAATATAAAACCGTCATAGTCTTTTACGTTTAATTCATCTTTTACCTTGTTTACCTCTTCTTGAGATATTCCATAGTTAGGTAATTCATCAATGTGAAATATTCCTCCTAATCCTGCAAATACTTTCACATAATCAGAAACTTCTGTACCAAATCTCCTATTTGGCATTAGTTCTATGCCAAATATTCCTTTGAAATGCGGAACTTTTATTCCGTAAACTTTACCTCCTTTCTTTAACTCTCTTAGGATTACATTACTTTTGGTTTCCTTAAATAATTCTGTTAGATCTTTAACGACGTACCCTGAGGATATATTTTCTTTTGTAGCACCACGTTTTATTAGCTCATCCTTTATTTCTAAAAGTTTTAATTGTCTCATTGCCTCGTACTCTATCAGCTTAGGTATCAGATCGAGTTCCTGAACACCTTTTATTTCAGTTTTTACTCCACCAGATATTGATACATTTAAGTCTTGCCTTATAGTTCCTAGTCCTCTCTTTACTCTCCCAGTTAATCTTAGCATTTGTCCTATTTTTAGTGCTACTCTCTTTGCTTGTTCTGGACTATGAATATCTGGCCCAGTTGAAATTTCTATTAATGGAATTCCTAGCCTATCTAAATTATAAATAACGGAATCCTTAGTATCTTCAATTTTCCTAGCAGCATCTTCTTCTATTGCAATAGTTTGAATACTAACTTTTCCATCCTCGTCTTCTACATATCCGCCAAGTCCCACTATTGATGTCCTTTGAAAACCAGAAGTATTTGAGCCATCTATCACTACTTTTCTCATGACGTATACTTCGTCAACTGGTGTTCCGTGAAACGCTAGAGTCATTGCTAATCCTATTAATAATGCTTCCTCGCTCATTCTATGAGGAGGTTCTTCATCACATTCTACTAAACATGTAGCTTGTTGAGGTATTCTATATACATATTTCTTGTTTTTCTCCCACTCAAATAATGCAGCTACATCTATTTCTCCTGTTTCGCTAAATACTGGTCTTAAATATCTTTCTAATGTATTTTTATATTCTTCACTAAGTATAGTCGGGCAATTGCAAAATAGCTTTGTAGACGTATCTAATTGTTGGTGAATTTCTAATCCTACTTTTAGTCCGAGCTTGTTATAATCAATCATAATTCCACCTTGGGAAGAAATCTAAACTGTGCCTTGGGTTTATTTCTCCTACTAAATTTGTAAGCATTAATTTCTTAACTTTTTCTTGGTCAGACTCATGTGCAAGAACCCACATTAATTTAACTATTGCAACCTCTGGTAGTATGTCTTCTAATGGAACTACCCCAGCTTCTTGCAATAACCTTCCTGTAGTATAAACATTCATATTAACTCTTCCGAACAAACACTGTGAAGTCATACCAACAAATACTCCGTCCTTTGTCATTTTCTTTATATAGTCCACAAAAGATGTAGCTACATGGCCTAATCCAGTACCTTCTAAGATCACTCCTCTAATTTTCTTCTCCATTAAATATTCTAGAATGTCAGGAGTTAAACCTGGATAGTACTTTAAAAGAAATACGTGAGTATCAAATTTTGCGTCTTCCTCAACTTCATCTCTTTTGGGAATATAATCTGATCTTAGAATTTCTACTTTATTTTCTTTCCACTCTACTTTAGCTAACGGTTTATCATTTATTGATTGGAAAGCGTCTCTTCTACTAGTATGCATTTTTCTAACCTTAACTCCTCTGTGAGCTAAAGTGTAAGTATCTGAGCTTTCTCCATGCATATTTATTACTACTTCACCAAATGGAGCCTTCTTAGCTAGGAGTACAGAAGAATACAAGTTTATTGCTGCATCGCTACTAGGTCTGTCACTACTTCTTTGTGAACCAACTAATACTACTGGTCCAGGCAATTTTAGTGAAAAAGCCAGTGCTGATGCAGTATAAGCCATTGTATCTGTTCCGTGTGCGATAACTACTCCTTCATTACCTTCTTTAAACGCTCTCTTTACGGCTTCTGCAATTTTAACCCAATGCTCTGGTGTCATATTTTCACTAAGTATTGCAAAGAGTATTTCAGCAGAAATTTTTGCTATATTATTTATTTCTGGCATGAATTTTATAATATCTTCTGTGGATAATGCAGGTCTTACGGCACCAGTTTCGTATTCTATTTTACTTACTATAGTACCTCCAGTACTTATTATTTTTATTTCACTTTTAGTACTTTTACTAACTTCCTGAGTTTCCTTACGGCTCTCAGATTTTTTCTTTATAAGCTTTATTTTTGCTGAAGCTATTGAAACTCCAATATTGTAGCCATTGTCTAACTTTATGACTATTATATCATCATATGGAGAGTAAGAAGGCATTAGAATTCCTTTATAAGTATTACCATTCTTTTCTATTTCTATCAAATCCCCTATATCTGCATTAATTTGTAATAAGCTCTGAAGAGCGGACCCTCTATAACCTTCAAGCATAGGAAAAAATAATTATATAATGTAAAAAAGCTTATGTAGCTTTCTCCTTAGAAGCTTTTAATATTCTCTTTTCAAACTCCTTCTTATTCCTAACTCTGGGTACTTCTTTGCTCTTGGGTTTTGGCTGAATTTTTGGAGTCTGATTTCTAACCTTTCCTGCCTTCGTTAACGAACCGTGGGATGGCATATCAACTTAATATAACATAAATAAGAATTTAAACTTACAGTTGAAAAAGCAATGGGACTATAATGAAGTTATACTTAGTTGAGCATGCTATAGGTACATTTGCCTTCGATGAAGACGGTAAATTAGTTGATTATGTGCTTAATCCAAAGGACATTGGAAAATTAGTTGAAATTCTCCTAAATCATGAAAAAGGAGAACCTTTTCCCTCAACTTTAGAACTAATATCAAAACTTAAGCCGGAAGAAGTAGTTATAGAAAATGAGGCAGAAATTCCAAAGCTTAAAGTGAAAGCTTCAGCTACTTTAAACCATAAAGCAGCCAAAATGTTTAGATCTTCACTAGTGAAATTCGCCTTAGATTCAAAATTTGTATCTTCTGAAGACGAGCTATATAATTTCCTTTATCAGCTTTCCTTTGAATATACAAGGAGGAAACTAAGGACTGCCGCGCAAAAAAGAGACTTATTAGCAATACAAGCAGTTAGAGCAATGGATGATATTGATAAATCAATAAATCTTTTCTCAGAAAGGTTAAGAGAATGGTACAGCTTACATTTCCCAGAATTAGACAAATTAGTAGAAGACCACGAGACGTATGCCAAAATTGTTTCTACTTTCGGTTATAGAGATAATATAACTTTAGAAGGATTAAAGAGTATTAATATTGACGAGAAACAAGCTAAGAAAATATTAGATGCTGCAAGTAAAAGTATAGGTGCAGATATCTCAGAGGATGATATAAATTCAATAAAGCAACTTTCTGACGCTATATTATCATTATATAATATTCGTAATAGTTTATCAGATTATGTAGAGTCAGTAATGAAAGAAGTTGCTCCAAATATTACTGCACTAGTTGGTGCAAATCTAGGAGCAAGGCTATTAAGCTTAGCAGGTAGCCTAGAGGAGTTTGCAAAAATGCCTGCTAGTACTATCCAAGTTTTAGGTGCCGAAAAAGCTTTATTTAGAGCTCTAAGGTCTGGAGGCAGGCCTCCAAAGCACGGTGTTATATTCCAGTTTCCAGCAATTCATAGTTCTCCTAGATGGCAAAGAGGTAAGATTGCTAGGGCTTTAGCAGCAAAATTAGCCATAGCTGCTAGAGTAGATAACTATAGCGGGAGATTTATAGGAGATCAATTAGTAGAACAGTTAAATAAGAGAATAGAGGAAATAAAAACTAAATATGCACAACCTCCTCCAAGAAAACCACAGCCACAAGCTCCGAAGCAGAAGAACTTTAAGAAAGGAGGAGGTGGCGGGAAGAAAAATAAAGGGAAGAAAGGTAGGAGGTGATTAAATGTCAGAAAGTATTAAATCTGTAAAAGAAACAAAAATGGAGAATGTATTTGAATGTGAGTATGAAGACGGAACTACAAGATTATGTACTAAAAATTTAGCTCCAGGATATTCAGTTTACGGAGAGAGATTAATTAAATATAACGGAATAGAATATAGAGAATGGAATGCTTTTAGGAGTAAGCTAGCTGGAGCCATATTAAAAGGATTAAAAGAAAACCCTGTTAAAAAAGGAGTAAAAGTGCTTTATTTAGGAGCAGCGTCTGGAACTACACCTAGTCATGTTTCAGATATAGTAGAGAAAGAAGGAAAAGTTTATGGAGTAGAATTTTCTCCTAGAGTTGTAAGAGAGCTTATCTTAGTTGCTCAAAGAAGGCCTAATTTATTTCCAATATTAGCTGATGCTAGATTTCCTCAAAGTTATATGCCATTAATAGAGAACGTAGATGTACTTTATGTTGATATTGCACAACCAGATCAAACTGATATAGCTATTTATAACGCTAAAATATTCTTAAAAGAAGGCGGAAGTTTACTTCTGGCAATAAAGGCTAGAAGCATTGACGTAACAAAGAATCCAGAAGAGATATTTAAAGAAGAAGCTTCTAAACTTGAGAGGAATAATTTTGACGTGAAGCAAGTAATAAACCTAGATCCTTACGATAAGGATCACGCAATGGTCTTAGCGAGGTTTAAAGGGTAAATGCTTGATAAAATTCTAGAGTTAGGTTTAAAGGAAATCTTTGGTAGTTCTCCCGCAGAAAAAGTTACTTTAAAGGATGCGCTTCAAGGCAAAAATAGGATTAGGCTAAATAACGGTTTTTATCACGAATTAAATTTAGCTGAAGTGAAAGATTTTTCTTCTAAAGTTCCTCTTTATCTATGGTCATTAGTTTATCTTCCTATTATAATTTTGAAACTACCTGAACCAGGCCAGTTTTCTTTAGAAGGCTCAGAGTGGGATAAAAAAGCAGTCAGTTTAATTCTTAATAAAGAAGAAGGAGATAAAATTATATTAAATACTGCAGACGTAGAGGATTTATTAAGGCGATATAAAACATTAATCTTTATAACTCTTAGTAGTAATATATTGTTTTCAGCAAATAGTGAACTTGACGAAGGTATCTAAAATGACGATTAGGGTAAATGATGTAATAAGGATATTAGAAGATGAAGGCTTAAATTATACTATTATAAATTATCCAGAGAAAAATAAAAAATCTATAGATATAATAGTTGAGTTTAAGAGGAGCTCTCAGGAAAAGAAGAAATTAGTAGTCAAAACTTCATCCGATAAGATAGGAAAAGATGAAATAACCGACTTAAAGAATTTCTCTTCTCTTACACAGAGTATTCCTTTAATAATAACTGATGAAACTGAGGAGGACATAGCTATTGAGAAAGATAAAGTTATTGGTCTGTCATTATTTGGGTTTGAGAGATTACTTAAAGGTGATAAAATATTTGTCTATAGAACTAGGGGAGGAATGTTTGTAAGGATAAGACCAGAAGTATTAAGGCAAAAAATGAGGGAAATGAATTATAGCATGGGAGACGTAGCCAAAATGCTAGGAGTTTCTAGAAAAACTATTTACGACTATGAAAATGGAGATTCCGACGTGTCCATAGAGATTGCAGAGAAACTTATAGATATTTTCGGTCCAGAAATCATAGGCGATGTCTGTGAAACGTATCAAGCAGACGGTAAGGTTAGTGTTGATAAGGATCACAAGGTCATAAATATACTAGAATCTAAAGGATTTAAGGTAGCTACGCTTAAATTTACTGCTGTAGATATAATAGCTTCAAACAATTCAAAGAAGTTAATAATAACTATTGAATCAAGAAATCCAGAGAACTCCATAAAAAAGATTCAAGAGGCAAGTAAAATAGCTGAAGAATTTAACTTAAATATGATAGTTATATCCAAGTCTAGCAGTAGAGCTAAAGAACTAGAAAAAGATGGCTTCAAAGTATATTTAGATCAGAATTTAGATGAGTTAAAATATGAGATTAGTGGAGATTAAAGAAGGTAAAGCAAGAGTATTTATTCCAGATCCTAAAGAATATGAAAAAAACGGTAAATTTGACCCATCTTGGGCTCCTGTATTTTATAATCCTAGAATGACGTTTAATAGAGACATAAGCGTTATAGCAGTGTCTGTAATATCGCCCAAATCGATAATAGACGCATTAGCAGCATCTGGTATAAGAGGTATAAGATATTACTTAGAATCCTATTCTCCTATAGAAGAAATTATATTTAATGACAAAAGTAAAGTAGCTGTAGATCTAATACGTAAGAATATAGAAGTAAATGAAGTAAAAGTTGCAAAAATAACTAATAGGGATGCTAATTCATTGTTATACGAAGTTATAACAGATTATGTGGATATAGATCCGTTCGGCTCTCCTTCACCTTTTATCTTATCCTCTGTTAATGCGGTAAAGAATGGCGGGCATGTAGCTTATACCGCTACGGATTTGGCTCCATTAGAGGGAAGTTCAAAAAAGTCTTGTAAAAGAAAATATGATGTCAATAATTCAAAGTTAAGCTTTTCTAAAGAAGTTGGCATAAGAGTTTTACTATCTAAAATAGTAAGGGAGGCAGCAATATTAGAAAAAGCTGTAGAGCCAATATTTGCTTTTTATAATGATTACTACTATAGAGTAATAATAAGAGTAACTAGGGGAGCAAAAAGGGCTGATGAAAGTATAGAAAAATTAGGATATTTTTATGAGTGTGAGAAATGTGGATTTTCTGGGTCTTCAAAAGACCCAATAGAAAAATGCCCCAGATGTGGTAATAAAGTTAAAATTTCTGGCCCTGTATGGCTAGGTAAGATAAATGATGACAGTTTTGTTCATAAAATGATAGATTATTTACAAAACTTTTCCTACATTAAAAACTTTGAAGCAGTTTCTATATTATTACATAAAATTTTGCAAGAAAATAAATATCCTCCAGGTTACTATAACTTGGAATTTGTAGCTTCAAAATATAAAATAAATGTTCCAGCAAGAGAAAAGATAATAGAATGCCTAGGAGACGCATCACAGACTCACTTTAGCTCTAAGGGCATAAAGACTAACAAAAGCTTTGATGAAATTTTAGAATGCATGAAAACCTTATCCAACAAGGTATAATATCCATTCCGAAAGCTTACTGCAAGATCCAGGATTAACATGAGCCCCATTATTACATTTATAAAGAAGCTTGCACGAGAAGCATGGTATTTCTTTTACAGTATCCAAATTTATATAAATATCATTATTAATAGATGAGGACTTAGCAGCAAAGAGTTTTACGACGCTTTTCCCGTTCTCTTTAACTGTCCTTTTAACAATAACTTTCTTTTCAATAAGTCTTTTAACAATCATACTTAATTCTCTTGTAGATAATCCTACAGATTTAGCTAATTCTTGTTGTGAGATACCTTCATTGCCTTTTTCTAATATTTTTTCTTGTATTAAATTCTCATAACTTGATATATTTGATTCCATCAAGAATCACCTATAGCCAAATATATAATATATAGCTTAGAGTTTAATTACTTTGCTGTCAGATTTGTTTATAAACTTACTTCAATATCGAAATTTTTAATAATTTCTTTATATCTGTTTCTTATTGTTACTTCTGTGATATTTAATGAATCAGCTATTTCTTTCTGAGTTTTTTTCACGTCCATAAGAGTGCTTATTAAATATACTGCAGCGGCACTTAATGCTAGATAGCCTTTCCCACTAGTTAGGCCATTCTTATACATAATATTAACCATCTCTGCAGATTTAGTTGCTACGAGTTGAGGTAAGCCCAATTTTTCTACAATTTTTGGAATATATTCAACTGGCTTAATTTTTGGCTTAAAGTTTTGTAGCTGTTTTGATACCTTATGTACTCTTTCTAAAGCTTTCCATAATTCACTAGAGGAAAGTGAATATCTAGTTTTGATCTCTTGCAAATATCTAGGTATATTATTTACTTGACATGAATAATATAATACTGCGGCAATTAATGCATATGAATCTATTCTCTTTGCTAAACCATTCTCAACTAATTTTCTTAGTATAAATGCTGCAGTTTCTTTTACATGTTCCGGCAAATCTAGTTTTGATGCCTCACTGTTAAGCATTGAAAGGTATGTTACTAATTTTTTATCCTTAGACGAAACTCTAATTCTATTCTGTAATTTTTGCATTTTCATAAGCTTTATTCTATCCTTTACCTTATCATATCCTATTCTAGTTGAAAGTCCTTGATCGTGAACTTTCAAAGTCAATGGGGATCCAATTCTTTCTCGCTCTAATCTATCTTGATAATTATATGCTCTCCATTCTGGTCCTTGATCTATTACTTCGTCTTCCAGTACTGCTCCACAGTTTGCGCAAATATATTGACCTCTTTCGGGATCATATCTTATATCTTCTGAGGAACAAACTGGGCATTTCATTTTCTTCTCACCTTCTCTACTAATTCTATGTAAACTTCCTTTGGAGGGTTATAATGGGGAAATGGTTCTACTAACGCGTAAGGGGAGTTAACGTTCCCTATTATATCTAAAACTTTACCTACTCTTTGCTTATTTTCATCAAGGACTACAAAGCCTATTGGATCATTTTTTATAAAATTTATGTTCTTATTTTCAATTTTAATGAGCCACTTATTTTTCAAAGTGTACCTATAAAAATGTCCAAGCTCAATAATTCTTACTTTTCTCATAAACAAAAGTTATGCAAACCCTACGTTTATATTATACTATAATAATACCAACGTAAAAATTACGTTGGTAATACAAGATTGGGATTAAGAATTATGTGCAAGTTATATTTAAAAGCCAAATTGGTGCTAAGAAGAAAGGATATATTTAACATAATCTGTTGCAGAATAATTAGGAGAAAAATTATTAATAAGATATCCTAATACCAATGCGATGAGTAATTCAGCTACCAATAGCGCAGAAGAGGCTATTTATAAGAAAATAGCAGAAATAAAAGATGAAATTTCTAAGTTAAAACAAGAGAAAACTCAAGCCTTAGAGGATTTAAACAAATTAAAACAAAAGAAGTTAGAAAAAATAGAAAAGCTCAAAGGAATTAGATCACAAATAGACACTGTAAGAAACGAATTCTCACTTAGGCTTGAAGAATTAAAGAAGCTTAAAGATAGAAAACAACAGTTACTGCAGGAAATTCAAGGAATGAGAAAACAGTTTGATGAGATAAAAGCAATACTTCAAAAGACTCAAGGTTTAGATATTGACGCGATAGAAAGGAGAATACAAAGCTTAGAATGGAGGCTGCAAACTTCCTCATTACCTTTAGATGAGGAAAAGAGAATTGTTCAAAAAATAGCAGAATTAGAGAAAAAATTAGGAGAAGCAAGAAAAATGCTAGAAATTAAAGAAAAAGGTACAGTAGAAAGAGCAGAATATCTAGCTAAGAGAATAGAATTATCCACAATAAGGCAACAAATAGCAGGTATAGTAACAGAACTATCTCAGAAAAGAAATATCTTAAATTCACTAAAAGAAGATAGAGAGAAGACCAAAAAAGAAATAGATGAAATAAATAAACAAATAGAAGAAATTAGAAATAAGATAGGCAATATAAATAATCAGATAAAAGAGAAGAATAACGAAATTGAGAATTATATAAAACAGCTAAAAGGAGAAAAAGTAGAAGCTCCATCAAGACCAACAAGAGAAGAAATTATAGAAAAGAAGAAGAAAATTGCCGAAGAAAAGCTAAAGTCAGGTCAAAGGCTTACTTTTGAGGAACTTTTAATACTTTATGGTGAAAATGATAAGGAAGATGGTAAAGACAGTGATAATATATATTGATATAGACGATGACTTGAGTTTAGCAGGAATTAAATCACCAGTAATAGGAGAGGCTAACGTAAAGGAAGCCATAGATAAAGCTTCAGAAATAATGGCTGACGATTCAGACTTTAACTCAATGATAGTAGCTTATAATATATATAAGAAAATGAAAAAAGAAGGACAAGACGTAGAAATTGTATTCCTAGCAGGCTCTCAGAAAGGAGGCTTAGAGGCTCAGAGAAGGATATCGGCTCAATTAGACGAAATAATAAAAGAATTGAATCCTCAGGATAGTATAATTGTCTATGATAGCCCAGAAGATGCAAAGGCACTACCAATAATACAGTCTAGATTAAAAATCTCTGGAGTTCAGAGGGTTATAGTTGAACAACATAGAGGAGTAGAAGAAACGTATATTCTTTTAGGAAAGTATTTCAAAAAAATATTAAATGAGCCAAGATATTCGCGGATTTTTTTAGGGGTACCAGGTGCAATACTTTTTGCTGCAGGAATTCTTGAAGTTTTTGGTTTAATCTCGTACATAGTTCCAGTCATTACGATTCTTATTGGCAGTGCTATGATAATAAGAGGATTTGATTTAGACGAGATGATGGAAAAATGGTGGGAAAATTCTACAATAATGGTAATAGCTGCTTTACTCTCTTCCATATCTTTTGCAATATCACTCATTAATGGGTATTTTACATATATTTCAATTAAAGGTAATAGCGTATATGTAGTTTCTACAGTAATTTCTTCAATGTTACCTTATATTACATTTAGCGTACTAATATTATTAGGTGCAAAAGCCTTATCTAGCGCTCTAGATAAAAGTATAAAATTATTTCACGATATTATAAAAATTAGTGCTATAATTATTTCATATTATATTATTACGGATGTATTGAAAAACTTAGAGGAAGGAATTTATATAATTCAGTTTCAATCATTTTATGCTTTAACGATATCCTCAATGGTACTAATTTTTGCATATATAGTATTAAATTTAATAGAAAAATACAAATTTAGCTCAAGCTAGTTTGCTAATTTTATCTCTTACTTCTATAGGTAAATCTTCAAGTTTTTTAACTAAGGCATTTCTAGGTTTTTTAATATTCTTACTTACTACTATATATGAATCTGGAGAATTTTCGTCTCTATTTTTTAAAACTCTTACTTTTATGAAATATTTTCCTGTATCGACGTAAAGGTATTTCTTATGCTTTAGCATAAGAATGAGTAAGAAAAAGACGTTTATATTTCTAATTCTTCCTCCTCTTCTATTGGCTTTATGCAGTCTAACTCGTTCAATTTATCAAATATTTTTTTAACAGCCTTGTATACTTCTTCTTCCCTCTTTGCACCAGTTATTACCATTTTTCCGCTACTGAAAATTAAAAGTACTACTCTAGGATCGTCCATTCTAAATATTAATCCTGGAAACTGCTCTGGTTCATACATGTTGTTTTCAAGAAGGAAGGCAGCTTTATCTAAATTAACGTGAACATGCATGTTTGCTGAAGCTACTATGTTCTGTATCTGTATTTTGGGTTTTCCAGTTATTTTTATTCCGTATTTCTTCAAAGTTTTTATTATCCTTTTTACAGCCTTTATTAGTTCTTCAGTGCTTTTAGCCCCTGTTACTACCATCTTACCAGATTTAAATATGAGTGAAGTAACCTTTGGACTTTCAAGCCTAAATATTAGGCCTGGAAATTGATCTGGGTCGTATTCAACGTTAGGTACACTTCTTTCCATAGCATACAAATCTAGTTGTTGGTCAAGAGTGACTGTAGCTACTATATTTTCTATACTTATAATTGGTTTATAAGTGATGGAGTTAGAGATTTAAATCACCATATAAAATATCTTATATACTCATTTATAAACCCATATTTAAACTACAATATTCTTTAAAAGCTCTAATTTGGGGAACTCCATTATCCCTTCCCCTTCAATTATTACATAAGGTTTAGCTTCTTCTAAAATGCCATAATTTCTTATTAGCGGACTCATATAATTATTATGAATTAATGAGACATCGTTGCCTGCTTGGTAACTTCCTATAGCTGGTAAAATTAAAGCTTTTGACCCATTTTTTAATGGTACGAGTAAAAATGCTTGCAATTTTCTTGAGAAGCCTAATTTATCTCTAAGCGAAATTCGTGGATGCTCATGACCTATTATATAAATAACATTATCTTTAGGTTCTATATCCTTATGGCCATGTAAAATTATCATATTATCTGTTTCTATTTCATCTCTTATTTCTATATCAAATTTATCAGTTACTAAAGAAATATAGTTATCATGATTTCCCCTTATTAATGTTAGTTTAACTCCTAAGTCTTTTATTGTAGAAAGCGCTGAAGTCAAATCTTCTTTCTCTTGCTTTCCTAGTCCGTTAAAAATATGTTTGAAATCTCCATCAACTATTATATTATATGTATTAAATTCTCTAATTATCTTATTTACTACATCCAAAAATTTTTTCTTCTGGACCCTAGGCAAAAATATTCCTTTTCTTGCCATTTCTTCTTCATAGCCTATATGGACGTCAGAAATAACTGCAGTATTAATACTCTTTATATAAATTCCGGGTATGTCTCCCTCAATGTAGATTCCCTTCTCTATTTCTATCATTTCGAACACCTTTTATATTCCATGAATAAAAATATGCAAAATGCTCTACTTTATAGGCTTAGGTTTGGCAAAAAAATTTCTTACTCAAGCTTCTATAGATGCAATGAGAAAAGTTGACGTATTATATTTAGACGCATATACTTCGCTTTCCTGCGACATAAACAAGGAATATTTGGAAAAATTACTAGAAAGGCAGATTATTCTTGCTGATAGGAGCACTTTGGAGAATAATTCAAAAAATATTATAAAACTTTTAGAAGAAGGTAAATCAGTTGGTATAGCAACTATAGGAGACCCAATGATCGCTACAACTCATGTAAGTTTAGCTACAGAAGCTAAGAATAAAGGGTATAATGTAATAATTATTCCTGGAATTTCTGTTCATTGTTACATCATTTCAAAATCTATGTTATCTTCATATAAATTTGGAAGATCTGTTACTGTTGTGTATCCTTACGATAAGATTCTTGATACTACTCCTTATGAGGTAATAAAGGATAATTCGTCTAGAGGGTTACACACTATTCTTTATCTTGATTTGAAAGAAGGAAAGCCAATGAGTGCTAAGGACGCAATATCACTCTTACTTCAAATGGAAGAGATAAAGAAAGAAGGAATTATAACTCCTAGCACTCAAATTATCATAGGTCAAAGATTAGGTTGCGAAGACGAAGAAGTTAAAGCTTTAACAATAAGCGAGGCATTAGAATATAAATATAAAGATCCACCTCACATTATAATAGTTCCATCTAAAAATCTCCATTATATGGAGGTTGAGGCTTTGAAATGTCTTCATTAAGAGATAGAGTAATTAAATATATTAACGGAATGAACGATAGATTATCAAAAATTAGTATGCCAGAGTACCAAAAAATTATAGATCTAGCCAAGCAATATACTGAAGATGCTAAATATTACTTAGATAAAGGCGACATAGATACAGCAATAGTAGATATAGCATATGCAGAGGGCCTATTAGATGCAGTCCTTATTATGAATAATAAGGATCCTGACTCTGATATTTCAAAAAAGGTCTTTGTAGGCGGTACATTTGATATAATACATCCAGGTCACATAGAATTTTTAAGAGAAGCTTCAAGATTAGGAAGAGTTTATGTCTCTGTTGCAAGAGATAAAAATTCTGAGAAAATCAAAGGTAGGAAACCCATAAACGATGAGGAGCAGAGATTAGAAGTAGTGAAAAGTATTAGGTATGTTTATGATGCATTTTTAGGAGACGAAAAAGACTTCATAAAAAGCGTTGAAAGAGTAAAGCCAGATATAATTTTCCTAGGTCCAGATCAGCATGTCAATATAGACGAATTTAAAAAAGAATTGGAAAAAAGAGGTATAAACGCAGAAATAGTGAAGATGCCTGAAAGGATAAATAAATGGAAACATAGTAGTACCACATCTATTATAAATGAGATTGTTTCTAGGTATTGTAAATCTTAGATTAAAGCTTCTATCAGAACTTCGTCTCCATCTTTAAGAGAAAGTTTTTCTCTCAAATAATAAGGAGAAATTATTTCTATTACGCTTTTAGGGTGCGTTGTCCTTAGAGGTATAACTATTGCTGCGGGCTCTAGATCATTTATTCTGGCAGGATATGCTTTCACTGCACCTAATACTCTATTCTCATCTCTATATTCTGGTATATTTATATACCTCGAAGTATCTAAAAGTAGCCTATTTTCAAAGGAAATTCTATCATAAATTACAATATTTAATGTCCCTGGATAAGGAGTAAATCCTAGAAATTTTTTAAAAGAATTCTCATAATATGGTAAAGAAAGAAATAGCTTACCTTCTCCTAAACCGGAAGTAACTTTTCCTTTAATTCTTATTTCGTGTTGAAACGCTATCGCTGACGATATTTCGTTCAAGCAATTTAAAAGTAAATTTTCACCTTTTTCTGTAAGTCTTATTATTTCTCCATCTTTGGTTTCAATTCTAATTATCAAATTATCATCTTCTAATTCCTTTAATTTCCTAGATACAGATTGTTGAGAAATATTGAACTCTTTCGCTAGAATTTGTTGTGTTATTTCTCCTCTTTCCTTTACTAGATTTATTATCCTACTTAATGTGCATATCTCAGTTAGCATTGATTATTACCTGAGCCTAATTCAGCCTCTGCATACTCTCCGTGTATGTCGTCTTCAGTATCTTTAGTTGCCCAGTTCCATTTATCGCTCCATGCATTACCTATTTGTATAGGTTTATCTAACTTGCTTAATAGAACAATTCTACTAGGCACATGCTCTGAAATAATTTTATATCCAGTATACTTTTCCATTAATTTGGCAAACTCTCTCACTTCTGAATGCCTTGGCATCGCATCCCTACTTAACCTTAATGTTGAAGGTCCTACATGCATGTAAGCTTTTACTTCAATATAAGTAGGCATAGCCATTTCAATCAATTTTGCGAAATCTTTTGCATCTTCTTCACTCATATTAAATCCTTTTATCATAGTCATTCTTATTACGGTAGGAGAACTAAAACTCGGTAGTATTTCAAGAGTTTTTAGGAATAAATTCCATGAATTAGCTACTATAGGTCTATTTATTAGCTTATGTTTTCTTTCGTTAGGAGCTTGTATTGATACAAAGAGTTGAGTTGGTTCTTCTTCTAAACTAGCTAGAACATCTGGTCTAACTCCACTAGTTACTAGAAATGTAGTTAATCCCCTCTTATGATATTCATGAATTAATTCCCCTAGTCTATCATATAATGTAGGCTCTCCAGTTAAGCTTATAGCTACATGTGCAGGTTTCATAGCTTCTTTAGCCATATTAGGATCTACTCCTTTTCTTCCTAGATAACCAGAAACTGCTCTCTTATGTTCTTCAATACTTTTTTCTGCAATGTACTCCGGATCATCAGTTATTGGTAATTTAGTTTCATCCCATTCTAGGCCAATGTCTTCTGGCTCAAGCCTCCAGCAGTGTATACACCTAAACCAACACCATGCTGCTGTTGGCGTCATTTGAACGCATCTATGACTTTCTATTCCATAGAATTTTCCTTTATAACAATATCTTCCTTCAGTTAACGCTTCATGAGTCCAATGACATTTTTTATAGGCACTGTGATTTCCTATTATATGATACTTCTCTTTTTCCATTTCTTCCATTATTCTACTTAACGTGTCTATCCTTAACGTTGAGACAACCATAATAGTCAGTTTAAAATAGTACATCTAATTTAAAAAACCTTATACAATAGGTGCAGTTAGATCGTGCATATTTAAAATCTTTTCTATATTTATAGATATTCCAATTAGCATGGTATCCGATAGATATCTTCCCACCATTTGGAGACCAACGGGTAAGTTATTATAAAATCCTGCAGGTATAGATATCGCAGGTACGGCAGCTAGGTTTGCAATTACAGTATTTACATCCATTGCGTACATCTTTATTGGATCATTAATCACTTCGCCTATTTTAGGAGGCAAAACCGGCATTGTAGGTGATAATAAAACATCGTATTTACTAAATAACTGGTCTAAACTATTCTTTATTAGTCTTCTCACTTTTAAAGCCTTTATATAATATTCCTCATAATAACCTGCACTGAGAATGAAAGAGCCTAGCAAAATTCTCCTCTTAACTTCCATTCCAAATCCTTCTCCTCTGTTTTTACTAAATGTTTCTATCCAGTTTCCTTCGAAGTGCTTACTATATCCATATCTAACTCCATCGTATCTAGCTAAATTGGAACTAGCTTCTGACATAGCTATTATATAATAAGCTGGTAAAGCATATTCTGCGTAACCTAATTTTGTCTCTTCTATTATTGCTCCTTCAGAGGACAACTTATCAACAGCAGTTCTAATAACGCTGACTACGCTCTTATCAGACATTTCTAAAATATCGCTAAGTATACCTATTTTAATTCCTTTTATAGGTATTTCACCTGGAGGGTTGTCTACCGAATATTTAATTGTTGTAGCATCTTTATCATCTTCTCCAGCTATTACGGAATATAATAAACCAAGGTCTTCAGCATTTTTTGCCATAGGACCAATTTGCTCTAGGCTGTTGGCATAAGCTATTAAACCATATCTACTTACAGTGCCATAAGAAGGTTTTAAACCAAAAGTCGCAGTAAACGCTGCTGGGGCTCTGATTGATCCTCCAGTATCACTTCCAAGCGCTAGATCTACATATCCTGCAGCTAATGCAGCACCACTACCTCCAGATGATCCTCCAGGAGTTCTTTCTAAATCCCAAGGATTTCTTGTGGGACCAAAATAGCTAGTTTCGGTTGTGGAACCCATTGCAAATTCGTCCATATTAGTCTTTCCAATTATTACTGCCCCTTCGTTTTTTAATTTCTCTATAACTGTAGCGTCATAAGGAGGTATATAATCGCTAAGCATTTTGGAAGCACAAGTAGTTCTTATTCCTTTGGTAGAAATTACGTCCTTTACTGCAATTAATACACCTGCAAGTTTGCCTCCTCTTTTAATACTTTCCTTTACTTCTTTTTTTACTTCTTCCTCATTCCTTAGTGTAATGAATGCATTAATTTTCTTATCTAATTTATTGATTCTCTCAAATGTTTTAGCTACATACTCTTCTGGGTCTAAATTTCCATTCTTTAAGTCTTCTACAAGCTTACTAATCATTTTATTCCACCGTACTAGGACCTATAATATATCCATTTTCCTTTCTTTTTACGTTTTGTAATGCAGAATCTCTATCTAGAGGAGTTTTTATTTCGTCTTTTCTTAATTTGCCTTGAGGTATTGGATGGAATAAAGGATCAACATTTTCTAGATTTAGCTCGTTAATTTTGTTAAAGAACTCTAGGATTTTTGATATATCGTTTTTTATAATTTCCTTTTCATTATCGTTAATCTCAACTAGGGCTAATCTTTGAAGCTTTTCTATCAGTTGGTCATCAACTTTTATTTTCATTGTTGAACATTCTCTGCTATCCAATTCAAATAATTTTCTAATCCTCCAGTAACATCTAATGTAATTATTTCTGGTAATTCGTATGGATGTAGTTCTTTAATTCTTTTTATTATTTTCTCTTTAACAGAAGAATCTGTTTTTATAATAAGTAAACTTTCATCGTCTTCAACTACTTTTCCTTCCCATCTATAAGTAGATTTAACAAATGGAATTATATTAACACAAGCGGCTAACTTTTCTTCAACCAAGCTTCTAGCTAATTTCTTTCCTGATTCTAATCCAGAAATAGTGGTAAGAACTACGATAACTGTCATATTTAATAAGGTATTATGCAGTAAATTAAATCTTGTGAAAATAAAGGATATAATAGACTTACCTTTACCAGGTTTGAAGGAATCTTTAGAATATGGGATTTCAGAGGCTGAGTACTTAGGTAAGGAATTTATAGGAATTACGCTATCAAACGGAGATGGAATAATTTTACATGTAAATCCATATTCCGATGAGATAATTGAAGCGTATTTAATGACTATTAAACAAAATAGCGAGAAAAGGCTAATTGGTGTCTTTAAATATGAGGAAGGTAATACTTATTTTATTTATGAAATAACTGATTTAGTTGATTATATTAATAGGTTGACTAATGAAAGAGTAGTTTACGTTGAAGTGATAAAGAATGTTCTCGAAGACTTTTTACTTAACGCAGTGGCTAGATGAGGATACTTTCTCAAAACTCTTAACATTTGCTAGATTCTTAGGTAGGGAAAATGGTGTCTCCGAGTTCGTAATAGATATTGAAAGGGCAAGAAAGAATAGAGTAAGGGCAGAAGAAATAAAGGAAACATTAAAAGACGTTGGCGTAAGTTTGACAGAAGAAGAGTATAGAGAATTACAAAAATTACTTCCCACATATGATGTAGAATTTTCAATAAACGAAGGAAAATTGATAATTACTCCCCATGTTTACGTTATGGATATTATTAAGAAAAGTGAAGACAACATACCTATAAAGTATAATAGGCAAGAGAAGGTTTTTGAAACGTATCCATATTATTATTATGATTTAAAAGAGCTATTTATAGAGAATGGTTTAACGGTAAAAGAATTAAATTTAGAATTTAAGAAATTCGATTTTTCATTAAACGTAACTTTAAGGGATTATCAGATTGAAGCAATACAGAAATGGAAGGATAACAATTATCGTGGAGTTATAGCATTACCTACTGGAGCAGGAAAGACAATAATTGGTATAAAAGCTATAGAAGAAACAAAGGTTCCTACATTAATAGTAACTTTCACTAGAGAGCAAATGTTGCAATGGAAAGAAACTATAATGAAATTTTCCTCAATTAGACCGGAGGTCGGCTTATATTATAGTAACGAGAAAGAAATTAGGCAAATAACGCTTTCAACTTACCAAACAGCATTTAGACATGTTAGTGAATTAAGTGATAAATTCGATTTATTAATAATAGATGAAGCCCATCATTTGCCTGCAGATAAATTCAGAGAAGTGGCATTAGGAATTTTAGCAACAAAAAGGCTAGGATTATCGGCTACTCCATTTAGAGAAGATGGACGTCATGAAGAGTTATTTAAGTTAATGGGAGGCATTATTTATTATAAGCCAGTAGATGAGTTAATTAAAAAAGGATATTTAGCACCTTATGATATAATACAAGTTAAGGTCTTTTTGACTGCTGAAGAAAGGAAGAAATATCTTACTTTACTCAATAAATTTAGAGTATTGTCCAAGAATAGAAAATTGAAGGAACTGATAGTACTAGCTAAAAACGGAGATAGTAATGCAATTGAAGCATTAAAGGTTTATAATGAAATTAAAAAAGTAGTAAATTTTGCCCAGAATAAAATGCTTAAAATAGAGGAGATATTAAATAAAGAGAAAGGAAAGAAAATTCTGATTTTTACTCAATATATAGATCAAGCAGAAGAAATAGCTAGAAGATTCAATACTTTACTAATTTCTGGAAAAATGTCTAAAAATGAAAGAAAGAAAGTTCTTGACACATTTAAATTTATGAAAAACGGAGTACTTACATTAACTACTGTAGGTGATGAAGGTTTAGATATTCCAGATGCTAGCGTTGGGATAATAGTTACTGGTACAAGTTCGAGAAGACAATTCATTCAAAGACTAGGTAGAATATTAAGGCCTGTTAATGGTAAGAGGGCAATACTTTACGAAATTATAGTAGCTGGTACACAAGAGGAATATCAATCAAAGAAGAGGAAAAAAGATTCTATTTTAGACGAAGTTCAGATTTCCTCGGAATATTCAGATGATATGTAATAATACAGAGATAAAGAGGCCAGTTCTAAAATTGGACTATTAACAGAGTTTACGTGAATTTTAAGACAGCCATTAGTGTCTCTCTTAATGTATATTAATGGATAATTCTCTATACTAACTATAGGTATTCCGTCTACTTGTAAACTATTTATTAAAATTTCTTTACCATCTAACAATTTCTTTAAAGTATATCCAGGTAAAAATTCTGGACTTTCTACCTTAATTTTACCTTGTACCTTGAACTTTCCTCCATCAAATATTATTTCCTCATTCCCATGAATTCTTACTCCATCAACCCAAATTAAAGAGTCAATTTTTCTACTACAAGATTCACTTATTAATGACAAAGAAGGCAAAACTAATTGAACTCCATTAGACTTAACGCTTGTTGGTTTTACTAGTATAATATCCCCTTTTCTTATTTCTTTAACCTCTAATGGGAAGCAGAATTTTCCTTGAGAGTATGGCACAAGAGTATTTTTTAACTTTAATCTTAAAATACTAGTGGATGAAGCGAGCTCGTAAGGTCTGAATAAATGATGAGTAACCGGGCTTACGACGTCTGGTGACAATCATGAGATGGTTAAAAAAGAGGGAAATAGTAATTTATTTCTTATTATATAGGAAATTTGGATATAATGTTTTTAATCTAGGTGAAGCGTTAGATGTTTTAAAACCTTTCTTCTCTAAGAAAGTATCTTTATCTGCTATAAAATATATGCAAAAAATCGGATTAATAAACAAGGTAGATTTCTTAGAATATAGATTATCAAACTTTGATGAATATATTTATTTAATGTCAATTGATTATTTAAAAAGAAGGGCTACTCTTCGTCATAAAATTCAATAGTTATCTTTACTTTAACGTCTTGTTTAGAAAGTGGCGGAATTTTATCTCCAAAATCTACCCCTATAGAAACTGGATTTCCTAAAGAGTCCGTGAATTTAACATCAGCAACGTAATGGGTTTGTGGGCCTTGTGACATTGCTTTCATTAATTCATTATAGATTCTAGATAATGCCATTTGAAGAGATAATGGACTTGAGAAGTCTTCTGGCTTTAGTTGTATTGAAGCCAGATTTCCCATTATTTGTCCTATTTTAGCTTTTCCTTCAAATTCTACCTTATATGCGGGCTGCGACATTTACTATCAAAACTTAATTTATTTCCAACCTATTAAAGGTAGTGGAGGGAAAAGAGATGTTAAAAAATTAATCTTATGCCTTTTTCCTGATAGTTACTTCTATTGTTGATACTCTAGATTGTCTTCCGTCTTGGCTAGTTACTACTTGGCTTCCTATTCCTATTGACTTTATCTCTATCTTGTCTGGTAAGAACCTGTTTCTAACTATCTCTACAGTGTCTACGGCTTTGCTTATTGCTCTTCCTCTAGCTTTGATTACTATTTCTGGAACTCCTTGATTTAATAGAGTTAGAGCTGCTAATACATAGTTCATTACAGGTTTTTTACCAACTAATACTACGTTGCTTGGAGTTGGAGTGGTCGTGCTCATTTTATCACCCGATTTTCGGTCATTAAACACTCACTCTAAGTTAAAAAGTTATCCGACAAGGTAACATCTAGTTTTTCGATTTATAAAGTAGTCCTAAACATAGAACAAAAACAGCAATGGTAACTTCAGTATTTTTAAAAGCATGTCCAAATTGCGGTGGCCCATTAGAGGATTATAGAGCATTGGCTGGTTTACCTTGCTCTAAGTGCTTGCCGGGCGATATATCTCCGTTCAAAAATCTATCTTTAGATGAGAAAATAAGGCTAATATACAACATACTGGTTCATGAAAATAAACTGAAAGGATATTGGAATTTGTATTATTATCATCAACTATCACAAGAGATTATTGATTACTTTAAAAAAATAACCGGTAAGGAACCATGGTCCTTACAAAAGCTTTGGTTAAGAAGGCTTGTAGAAGGCTCTAGTTTTTCAATGTCTGCTCCTACTGGAATGGGAAAGACGACTACAATAATTGTTTATTCAACTTATTTACAAAACTCTAATAAAAACGTACTTTATATTGTTCCAACGAAGTCATTAATGCAACAAATATGTGAAAAAATGGAAAAAATTGGGGGTAAGACGTCTTGTGGAAAAGTAGGTCCAGGAATTAGTATTGTAACAGTGAATTATATAAATAGAAATTTTGAGGAAATAAAAGAGTATAGACCGGATTTTGTGGCAGTAGACGATGCCGACGCCATAGTAAAAAGCGGAAAAACTGTAGATAGATTGGTAACATTAATGGGCATACCGCAAGAAGTTTATGAAGACGCAATAAAGCTTGTAAAACTGAAAAGGCTATTAGCAATAGAGGAAAAAAGAGATGAAATTGAAACTAAAATTGCTGAGATAGAAAGCAGGATTTCTAAGTATTATGGAGCAGCCTCTCAATTAGTTGTTGCAAGTGCAACTTTAAGACCTAAGGGGATTAAACAAAAGGCTTTAAAATACATAACTGGATTTGACGTTTCAACTGCTCAAATATATGCTAGGAACATTATAGACGCGTTTACATCATTACCTCTGGTAGATATTGTAAATAAATTAGGAAGTGGCGGGTTAATACTAGTTTCTAAAGAATACGGTAAGGATAAGATAAAAGAGGTAAACGAAAGCTTAGAGAAATTAGGATTTAAAACAGCTATAGCTTTAAGCGGTAGGAAGTTTTTAGAGAAATTCTCCAGCGGGGAAATAGATATAATTATAGGTTCAGCATCATATTATGGAGTAGCAGTAAGGGGTATAGACGAACCAAAAAGGTTAAAATATGTAATATTCTATGGTGTTCCTAAATCTAGAGTTAGGCTTTCTCAAGCAATTTATAATCCTTACACTTTACTAAAAATTTCAAAGTTATTTAACGTAAATATTGACGATAACTTGATACTCTCGTTGTCTCCATCAGAAGCACAGTTAATAAAACTTGCATTTCTTAAATCGCAAAAACTGACAGGAAAACTAGGAGAGATTCAGAAGATTTTAGAAGATAAGATAGACGAAGTAAAATCTGCATTAAGGGACGTTTCTAATGAAGTAATTTCAGATACATTCTTAATAAGAAAGATAGGGAAGGAATTTTATATAGAGTATCCAGATGCTATAACTTACTTGCAAGGCTCAGGTAGAAGTAGCAGGTTATTAAATGGAGGTCTCACTTTAGGTTTGGCCATTACAATAATAGATGATTTTAAGCTATATGAAATGTTAAAGCGCAAATTACAGTATATGATATATAACTTTAATCCTACTAATTTTGACTCTTTAGATATAGTGAAAGTTAAAAATGAAATAGAAAGAAGTAGAAATGATAAAAACGAAGAACTTCATATTTCCACTGGTCTAATGATAGTAGAATCTCCTACAAAGGCAAGGACTATTGCAAAGATGTTTGGTGCCCCAGCAAGAAGAAACATAGCAGGAGTTCCAATCTATGAGACAGTAATAGTAGACGGAAATAATGTACATATCTTAGATATAGTTGCTACTAAAGGTCATATAGCTGATTTAACTACAGAAAATATAGGATATTATGGAGTAGAAATACGCAACGAGGACAAGTATCCTTACTATTCTCCATTATATAAATGCATGAATTGCAAGAGAGTATTTTCTCAAGAAATCGATAAATGTCCATATTGCGGTTCGACGCTAATTTCGTCCTCAATGTCTACAATTAACGCTATAAGAAAGATAGCCATGGAAGTAGAGAAAGTTTACATAGCAACAGACCCAGATGTTGAAGGTGAAAAAATTGCTTTCGATGTGGCAGCGAATATTTCAGCTTATAATCCAAACATTTATAGAATCAAATATCACGAGGTAACTAAAAAAGGCATTCTGGAAGCATTAGCTAATCCTACAAGTATTGATTTAAACTTAGTAAAAAGCCAAATAGTTAGAAGGATTGAAGATCGTTGGGTTGGATTTGAATTAAGTAAACTATTACAGATAAAATTCTCTAATAGAAATTTCGGTGCAGGGAGAGTTCAGACGCCAGTATTAGGCTGGATAACTAAGAGGACTGAAGAATATAGGAAAAACATGTGTTATGTAGCTAGCATAAAACTAGGAAATTATACACATAAGGTATTCTTAGATAATAAGAATGTAAAAATAGATAAGGTAATAGTTAAGAAAATGGAAGATAAAGATGACATAATACTTCCATTACCTCCTTATACTACGGATTCGCTGCTTATTGATGCTTATAATTTGTATAAGCTTCCTGCAGAGAGAGTTATGAAAATAGCTCAAGAGCTATTTGAATCTGGCCTTATAACTTATCATAGGACTGACAGTATACATGTTTCAAATAAAGGAATAGAAATAGCTAAAGAATATTTAGATAAAAAATGCTTAATAAAAAGTTTCATGCCTAGAAGCTGGGGTAATGAAGGAACTCATGAAGCAATAAGACCTACTAGGCCAATTGATGCGGAAGAGTTAAAAAAGGAAATAGAAGATAATCCGCAAGCTTACTTCATTAAATTTACTTGGGCTCATTTTGCAATTTATGATATGATATTTAAGAGGTTTTTAGCTAGTCAGATGAAAGAGGCCATAGGTAAATACACGAAATATCAAATAAAAGTTCTAGATAACGTAAGTGAAATTACAGTTTTAACTAGTATAAAAGGAGGATTTTCAGATGTTCTAAAGCCAAGAATTTATGAAATACCAGAAGGCGAGATTCAAGTTAATCCAATAATAACTAAAGGATCTAAAGTTAGGCTCTACACCTACGCTGAGGTAATTAAAGAAATGAAAGATAAGAATATAGGCAGACCTAGTACGTACGCAAAAATTATTCAAACATTAATGAGACATGGATATATTGTAGAAAGTAAAAAGAAATATGCATTGATAGCAACAAAGAAAGGAATTAACGTTTACAATTATTTAAATTCTAAGTTCTCATCTCTAGTGTCAGAGAGCGCTACGGCAGAATTGTTAGAGAAAATGGATATGATAGCTGGAGGCAAGCTTGATGCGGATAATGTATTAACTGAAATATTAGGGCAAATAAAATCCTTAGTAACTTCTCTTAATTCTGAGCAACAAATATGATATTCTTTTTCTATCCTTAGTTTCGCTACCTATCGAGACCTCTTCTAAAGTTATCCCTTCTTTTAATCTATCTTTTAACGCGTTGTAAATATCTACTGTCTTATTTATTTCAAATCCATATCCTTTTAAGTCGACTTCGTTACTATTGTGATTAAGTATTTCTATTATTTCTAAAACGTGATCTTCGACAGATTTTGATCTACTAACCACTACCTCGAATGGCTTATTCATCATCTTACTTCACACATGAGAAACAGTTCTCAAAAATAAATCTATTGTTGTATTGATTTAGATCATAAAAATATATTAAATTCAGTAACACGGGCCCATATCACCATTCAACTTTTAGGGCATTTCATCACTATTTATGAATACTTCATGTTTTGTATATAAGCTACTGCATTTAATAATAGATACGGGGCTACTCTCTTATTTACATAATAGAATCTTGGAGATATATTATAAACTAAGGGATCTACAGGATCATTAATTCTCATTTCGCCTATTTCCTCAAATGGTATACGCCTAATTATCTCTTCTGGGTTATCAATGATCTCCTTAGGTTTGAATATTAAATCTGTTGTTGTAGTACTATTTATTGCTCTCAGTGATGCTATGAATGTTTCGTCGCTATTTATAGGATTAAATGAGGTATAGAAGTCGCATGATTTTACTATATTCTCTAAATCTTCCATTAGACACCATCTAGTTTCTCTACTATCTACGTCAATAAAACTCACAATTCTATATTTGGATTCTGGTTTTCTCATCTGTTTTAGCTTTGCCTCTAGGCTTTTTTGTGAGATTCCAAGGCTTTCTGAAAGTTCTGCTAAAGTATAAGCACCTCCTTTTAGCGTATCGTATATTATTGTAGAGATTCCAGTAATCCAAGGTTTGATTGGGGCTTGTAAAAGTACAGCGTCTCCCAAAGGAGTACTTCCATCATATTTTATTATTTTTATCTTTCCTCTTTTTATTTTATTTATAAACCTTATAGTTTTTTTAATAGAGAAATACTTGGATATAGCTTGTCTTAATGCATCTTTAATTATCAACTTATCCTCTTTTGTATCTATTTTTCCAAGTTTTCCATAGCTTATCTGTATCTCTTTTAATGTAGAAATAAATAATGGCGATCTTAATATTGATCTTATTATAATCCTCTTAAGCTCTTTCTCATTATATTTTAACAATTCCTCTAGAAGGTCTTTTTCCGTATAATTGATTGAGAATCCATAAATAGAGTATCTAGCATAATTGTTTAATGAGTCTTTACTAGTAGCTAGGTATAGTAAAATGTGTGCCAAAGTGCTTGCAATTTTCTCGTTAATTAGTGTAGAATAAACAATTTCCTTATCTCTTTTTTCCTCTATTATGACATTTGGAGATGGTAATGGTAGATTACGTGAAACGTATTTGTCTATAATGTCAGAAATTTCCTTTCTTTTCTCCTTAAATAATACGTATATCTCCTTGGGTAAAAGATATGATTTAGAAATTCCATCTCCTCTCCATACTGGAATTTCTCCGTCTCCCTTATCTGCGGGCAATACATCAACAACCATCCTGGAAGTGTTTATTCTTATAATCTTCCATAACTTTCCTCCTATTCTTATAATATCTCCACTTCTAATGTGCTTGTATACATATATGGCGTCGATTTCACCAATATTTTTATCCTCCCATTTTAATGTAAATGTATCTGTACTGTTAATCGTTGAGAAGAATTCTGAGAACCCCCTAGACCAAGAGTAACCATTATTCCTATTAAAATTCCATAATTTAAAGAAGAACTTTCCAATGCTCAGTTTATCCCCTTTTATCGTAATTAAATTATTTTTAGCTAAGTACTCTATCAATTCGTTGAATGTTTTTTCTGATAAATTCCTAAAAACATATGAAGACGTAAGAATTTTGTATGCTTTTTCTTTCTCTACTTCATCATATTGTAAAATCATTCCTAGAATTTCCCTTGCTGCAACGTCAATCGGTTTACAAATGCTTTGTCTTTCAACTTTTCCAAGCTTAGCTAGTTCGCTAATAGCATAAGCTTCAAGTAAATCGTGATCATAAATACAAATTATTTCTCCTCTAGGCTTGCCATAAATTTTATGCCCGCTCCGTCCTAGTCTTTGTAAGAATGAAGCTACTGAAGGAGGAGGTCTAAACATAATTATTTTCTTAATATCTCCTATATCAATTCCTAGCTCAAGAGTTTTCGTACAAATAACTCCTTTAGCTTTGCCCGTTCTCAAATATTCTTCAACGTTTGATTTACTTTCTCTAGATATTGAAGAGTGATGAACGTAAAAATCCTTATCGTATTCTTCTAGTTCTTCGTGTAATCTTTCTGTTAAAAACCTAGAATTAGTAAAGATTAAGGAAGGCTTTTCTACAGAAGAAATTATATGCTTTGCAACATTTTTCCAAATATCTCCTACGGAGTTTAGTTTTACTATAGAAAGCTCAAACTCTTTCTTATCATTAACCTTTACTATTTCTGATTGTCTACTAGATGAACCAAAAAGGAAAGAGGCTACTAAGTCTTCATCATTTATTGTTGCTGATAAACCAATTCTTTGGAAATCATAACCTATATAATCTTTTAGTCTTTCTAGCAATACGGATAATTGAACCCCTCTTTTTGACCCAATGAGCTCATGAATTTCATCAACTATTACCCATTTCACATTCTTGTACTTTTCCCTAAATCTAGTAGCCCAATCTAAGTCTATTTCTAAGCCTTCTGGAGTTGTAACTAAAATGTGAGGGGTAATTTTTAATCTTAAATTCTTTTCTTTTTGCGGTACTTCTCCGTGCTTTCTATTAACATAGAATCCTAGTCTAGAAGCCCACCACTCTATCCTTAGAGTTAGATCATTTATTAACGCCTTAAGAGGAGTTATGTAAATCAAAGATACGGGTTTAACGTTTGTTTTTAACATCATATCTAAGATTGGGATAAGTGCGGCTTCAGTTTTACCGTATCCGGTTGGTGCAATTATTAAAGTATTTTTACCAGATAATATTGGCTCTAAGGACTTTTGTTGTATTTCTGTCATATTTTTCCAATTTCTTTCCTTCATTAGCTCTAGCAAACGATCGTCCAATTTTCGCATTTTACTTTTCACCGTTTATTTTGTATCCACGTATGAAAGCAACCTTTACAGTTATTTTTAAAAATTTAAATTCAGCCATCAAAGTTATGGAAGAAAAATACGTTTGTCTGACGTGTGGGAAGACGTTCTATAGCGGACAAGGAATTATTCTTACAGTTGCGGATAGGAAATTGTATTTCCATAGTAAAGCTTGCGCCTACAAGTTCCTTAAGGAAGTTATATTAAATGCAGACAAAGATTGTATTTCATCTACCGTAAAGGATGTATACAAGAAATATGAAGATCTTGCAAAGAAAAGAGAAGAAAACGCTAAAAAGAAGATCTGATTAGGTCTTTTCCTCACCTTTCAGTGTCCGCCACAGTCTTCATCTTTATGTAAACAGTTTTATTAGTTAAAAACGTTTAAGAATTTCTGGACACTCATGGTTGACGTAAAAAGAGTCAATACTTACGAGTGGCGAATAGAAAAAAGCGGTTGTATGAGAGTTCCTGTTACTATATTTGCTGACGACGTTTTAATAGATAAAATGAAACAGGATCTAACCTTAAAGCAAGCAACAAACGTTGCTTGTTTACCTGGTGTCCAAGAAGGAGTTTACGTACTTCCAGATGGGCATCAAGGATACGGATTTCCAATAGGCGGAATTGCAGCTACAGCAATTGATGAAGGAGGGGTAGTGAGCCCTGGAGGAATAGGTTATGATATTAATTGTGGAGTAAGATTACTTAGAACAAATTTAGATTATGAAGACGTAAAACCTAAATTAAAAGATTTAGTAGAGGAGCTTCATAAAAATGTTCCTAGTGGAGTTGGTAGTGAAGGTAAAGTAAAATTATCAACTCAACAATTAGATGAGGTTCTAGCAGAGGGAGTAAAGTGGGCTATAGATAAGGGATACGGATGGGCAGAAGATATGGAACATATAGAACAACACGGTAGTTGGGATCTCGCAGATCCATCTAAAGTAAGCGATATAGCAAAGAAGAGAGGAGCCACACAATTAGGCACTTTAGGTGCTGGCAATCACTTCTTAGAAGTTCAGGTAGTTGATAAGATTTATGATGAGAGAATCGCTAAAGCTCTAGGGATAACGCATGAAGGACAAGTAATGGTAATGGTTCATACTGGATCTAGGGGGCTAGGCCATCAGATTGCGAGCGATTATTTACAGATAATGGAAAGAGCTATGAAAAAATACAATATTACAGTTCCAGATAGAGAACTAGCAGCAATCCCGTTTGAAAGCAGAGAAGGTCAAGATTATTTCCATGCTATGGTTTCTGGAGCAAATTTCGCGTGGACTAATAGGCAGTTGATAACTCATTGGGTTAGAGAAAGCTTCGGAAACGTATTTAAGGTCGATCCTGAAAAATTAGACCTCCATATTATTTATGATGTTGCTCATAACATAGCTAAGATTGAAGAGTATGATGTAGAAGGAAAAAGGAAAAAGTTGCTAGTTCATAGGAAAGGTGCAACTAGGGCCTTCCCACCCGGAAGTCCTGAGATTCCAGCAGATCATAGAAATATTGGACAAGTAGTTCTTATACCAGGTAGCATGGGTACAGCAAGTTACGTTATGGCTGGAATTCCAGAAGGAAGGAGAACGTGGTATACTGCACCGCACGGTGCAGGTAGATGGATGTCTAGAGAAGCTGCTGTAAGGAGTTATCCCGCTAATACCGTGGTTGAAAACTTAGAAGAAAGAGGAATAATTGTAAGAGCTACGACCAGGAGAGTTATTGCAGAAGAAGCGCCAGGAGCTTACAAAGACGTAGATAGAGTGGCAAAAGTAGCAGATGCAGTTAAAATAGCAAAATTAGTTGTAAGATTAAGGCCAATAGGCGTGACCAAAGGATGAAAAGAGAAGATTTACTTACGGAAGTAGTTGGGGATATAACTTTAGAAGATATAAAAGGCCTCGATAAATATATTGAACTTTTCAATAAGATTTATGGATTTTCTGCCGAAGCTCTTTACAGAGGAGCTAAAATTTTAAAGGATATGCAGAAAGATGCAGATCTTAGATTCATATCATTTACTGCTAACTTAGTTTCTACAGGTTTAAGAGGGTTATTTGCTGACCTTATAAGAAACGGTTACTTTAACGTTGTAATAACTACTGGAGGTACTATAGATCACGATATTGCAAGAAGTTGCGGCGGTAAGTATTACAAAGGGTCTTTTGATTACGACGATAATATGCTAAGGGAGTTGCACATTCACAGACTAGGTAATATATTAGTCCCTATGGAGTCTTATGGTTTAGTAGTTGAGAGAGTAGTTAAGAATGTTGTAGATGAAATAGTTAAAGAGAAGAAAGAATGGGCTGGATATGAGTTATTATGGGAATTCGGTAAAAGGATAAACGACCCTCATTCGATACTTAAAGCTGCTTATGAGAAAAAAGTGCCAATTATTGTCCCTGGAATAGTAGACGGTAGCTTTGGTACTAATTTATTTGTTAGGTCACAATTCACTGGCTTGCGTTTAAACCTTTTTGAAGATATGAGGATGGTTAAGGATCTAGTATTCTCATGCAAGAAATCTGGAGCATTGATAATAGGAGGAGGAATAAGTAAGCATCACACTATATGGTGGAATCAGTTCAAGGATGGCTTAGATTACACTGTCTATTTAACTACGGCCCAAGAATACGACGGTAGTTTAAGCGGTGCGAAACCTAGAGAAGCTATTTCATGGAATAAAATTAGAGAACATTCAGAAAACGTTGTTATTTACGGAGACGCTACAATAATTCTACCAATTTTGGCTTCAGCCTTATTAAGTTAAATGTCTTAGTAATATATCTGCGGTGAATAATTTGTCAGAGAAGTTTGCCAGTATTTCGCCTGCTGAGTTCTTTAAGAGGAATCCTGAACTGGCAGGATTCTCGAATCCTGCGAGGGCACTTTATCAAGCTTTAAGAGAAATGGTGGAAAATTCTCTTGATGCCACAGATGTTCACGAGATTTTACCTTCCATCAAGATTATAATTGACTTAATTGATCAAGAAAAACAAATTTACAAATTAACTGTTGAGGATAATGGGATAGGAATTCCACCTCATGTCGTACCAGATGCATTTGGTAGAGTTCTTTACAGTTCAAAGTATGTCATTAGACAAACTAGAGGTATGTATGGATTAGGAGTAAAGGCTGCGGTTCTTTATAGTCAGATGTATCAAGATAGGCCAGTAGAAATAATGACTTCGCCTATAAATTCAAAGAGAATTTACTTTTTCAAATTGAAGATCGACGTAACAAAAAACGAGCCAATAATCTATGAAAGATCGTCAATTCTTAACGATAAAGGTTTTCACGGAACATCCGTTACGTTGTATTTACTTGGAGACTGGCAGAGGTCTAAGGCTAGAATATATGAATATATTAAAAGAACTTACATTGTTGCGCCTTATGCAGAATTCTTCTTTAAAGATCCCGAAGGTAATGTTGTATATTATAAGAGGCTTACTACAAAAATTCCTGAACCACCAAAGGAAGTGAAACCTCACCCTTACGGTGTTGACATAGAATTATTAAAGAATATGATAGCAAAGCAAAAGAACGATTACGAAGTTAAAGATTTCTTAACTAAGGAATTCCAGAGCGTAGGAGATGTTACAGCGTTAAAAATACTTGAAATGGCTAAGATCAATCCTGATAAGAAGATAAAATCTTTGAAAGATGATGAGCTCGCAAGACTTACAGAAGCTATGAAAAAATTTGAAGATTTTAGACCTCCATCCCCTGACGCGCTATCTGTAATTGGAGCAGATCTTATAGAATTAAGCCTTAAAAATATGTTTAATCCGGAATTTGTTGCTGCACTTACAAGAAAACCCAAGGCATACCAAGGTCATCCTTTCATAGTAGAAGTAGGAATTGCATATGGTGGAGCTATACAACCAATGGATGAACCACTAGTATTAAGATATGCTAACAAGATTCCCTTAATTTACGATGAGAAATCTGATGTAATTTGGAAAGTTGTAGAAGAGATAGACTGGAAGAGGTATGGAATAGAAGAAGAGCAAAAACCACTAGTAGTCATGGTTCACCTTTGCAGTACTAAAGTTCCGTATAAGAGTGCAGGAAAAGAAAGCATTGCAGATGTTGAAGAGATAGAGAAGGAAATAAAGAATGGCATAATGGAGGTTTCCAGGAAGTTAAGATTATATATCTCAGAGAAAAAGAAGGAAGAAGAAGCAAGGAAGAAAATGCTTACTTACCTTAAGTATATTCCAGAAATAGCCAGGAGTTTAGCCGTATTCGCTACCGACGATAAAAAAGAGTTAATTCCTAAAGTTCAAGATGAAATACAATCAAAGCTTTTTGAAATAGTGAAAAAGAAGTTAGATGTAAAAGATGAAGAAGAATATAAAATGTATAAGGTGGAGGCATTATGAGCGAATTCATATCAAAGGTTGATATAGAGGCTAGGAAAAGAGCAGCTGAAATATTAAAGAAAAAATTCCTAACTTTGCTCGACCAAATTAACAAAGGAGAACCACTAGTTTTGGAAATTCCTAAAAGAACCTTAAATAATACAGTATATGATGAAAATAGGAAATTACTTTTATTAGGAGAGGAAAAATTAAGGAGAAGTTTCCTAGATCTAAACGAAGCGAGAAGATTTATGCAAACTACACTAATGGCAAGCATAATTTATGATGCCTTGGTCAATAATGAGTACCCAACTATACGTGACTTGTATTATAGAGGAAAGCACTCAATTGTATTAAAAGCACCTAACGGCAAGACATATGAGGAAAATACTTGGGACGAACAGAAGGAATCAGATAGTGTAATAGTAGACATTGAAGTATTTACTTCATTATTAAGAGAAGATATGTTAATACTAAGTAAAGAAAAAGGCAAAGTTGTAGGAGACATGAGGATAAGAAGTGGAAACGATGTTATAGATCTAAGTAAAATGGGCCACGGTGCTTACTCCATTGAACCAACTCCGGATTTAATAGACTTCGTGGACGTTAAGGCAGACTTTGTATTAGTCGTAGAGAAAGATGCAGTATTCCAGCAACTTCACAGAGAAGGATTCTGGAAGAAATATAACGCAATTTTAGTTACAAGTGCCGGTCAACCAGATAGAGCCACAAGAAGATTCGTAAGGAGATTAAATGATGAACTAAAATTACCAGTTTATATATTAACGGATGCCGATCCTTATGGATGGTACATTTATAGCGTATTTAGAATAGGCTCAATAAATTTATCTTATGAAAGTGAAAGGCTTGCTACACCTAATGCAAGGTTCTTAGGCGTGTCCATGGGCGACATATTTGGTACTCCTAAGAAAAAGGCTTATTTAACTGAAAGAGAGAGAAATGCTTTCATCATAAAGGCAAAGGATTACGACATAAAGAGAGCATTGGAAATAAAGAATTATGAGTGGTTTAAAACTAAAGCTTGGCAGGAGGAAATAAATATGTTCTTACAAAAGAAGGCTAAGCTGGAAATCGAAGCAATGGCTAGTAAAGGATTAAAGTTCCTCGCATTCCAGTATATTCCAGAAAAGATACAAACAAATGATTTTATTAGCTAAATCAGCCGAGACAGGTTATTTCATCAAATCAAAAATCTGGGGCTCTTCATTCAAAGAAGACTATTATATTATACTAAAAAATCTTTACTTCGCTTCTTCATCTATATATCCTAAAATTTCGTTAAAAGTGTTCTTTTTACATACGTTACAATAAATATAAATAGTCTTTTGTCTCCCTATATCAAAGCTGATATTAAGTATTCTTTCAGTACCGCAAGATGTGCACTTAACTTTCCAACCCATACAGTTTTAAGTTTCTTTGAAAATAATAAAACTGCTGTGAAGAGAGTATCCTACTGAGGCGATGATGAAGGGCCAAAGCTCGGAGCAATAAACATAAGAGTTAAAAACTATCCAATAAATCTTGAGGATGGATAATCATGGGTGTAAATTACGCCAAAGTGGGCGACTTAAAAGAAGGTAATTATATAGTTATAGATGGAGAACCTTGTAGAGTAGTTGAAATAACAAAAGCAAAAACCGGTAAACACGGTGCAGCAAAGGCTAACGTCGTTGCAGTAAGCATATTCACTGGGGCTAAAAAAACGTTAATGGCTCCAGTTGATGATCAAGTTGAAATTCCAATAATTGAAAAGCACGTAGGTCAAATATTAGCAGATATGGGTGATAAAATTCAGGTAATGGATATGGACACTTACGAGACTTTTGAAATGGAAAAGCCAAAAGAAGAAGACCTGGCAAGTAAAATAAGACCTGGTGCAGAAGTAGAATACTGGACTATAATGGGGAGAAGAAAAATTGTAAGGGTAAAGTAAATTGTTAGATAATTTAAGAGACGCTGTAAGGAAATTTTTAACTGGTTCGTCTTCTTATGATAAAGCTGTAGAAGATTTCATAAAGGAATTACAAAAATCCTTAATTTCTGCTGACGTGAACGTAAAATTAGTTTTTTCACTAACAAATAAAATAAAGGAAAGATTAAAGAACGAAAAACCACCAACCTATATCGAAAGAAGAGAATGGTTTATAAAAATAGTTTATGATGAGTTATCTAACCTCTTTGGTGGAGATAAAGAACCGAAAGTAATTCCAGATAAGATACCTTACGTTATAATGCTTGTAGGAGTTCAAGGCACCGGAAAGACAACTACTGCAGGCAAATTAGCTTACTTTTATAAGAAAAAAGGCTTTAAAGTAGGCCTTGTAGGAGCAGATGTTTATAGACCTGCAGCATTAGAACAATTACAACAATTAGGCCAACAAATAGGAGTACCCGTTTATGGAGAACCTGGAGAAAAAGATGCTGTAGGAATAGCCAAAAGAGGAGTAGAAAAATTCTTGAGTGAAAAGATGGAAATAATAATAGTAGACACTGCAGGACGTCATGGTTACGGCGAAGAAGCTGCACTACTAGAAGAAATGAAAAATATTTATGAAGCAATAAAGCCGGACGAAGTAACTTTAGTAATTGACGCTTCTATAGGTCAAAAGGCCTACGATTTAGCTTCAAAATTTAATCAGGCATCAAAGATAGGTACTATAATTATAACCAAAATGGACGGTACAGCAAAAGGCGGTGGAGCCTTATCAGCAGTAGCAGCAACTGGAGCAACGATAAAATTCATTGGAACTGGAGAAAAAATAGACGAACTCGAAGTATTCAATCCTAGAAGATTTGTAGCAAGAATCCTAGGAATGGGCGATATTGAAACAATTCTAGAAAAAATTAAGGAAGTAGAAAATTATGATAAAATGCAGAAGAAAATGGAAGAAGTAATCTCTGGTAAAGGTAAGTTAACTTTGCGTGATGTATATAATCAACTCATAGCATTAAGAAAAATGGGTCCATTATCCAAGTTGTTTCAACTATTACCTGGGATCGGAATGCTTGGTCAAATTCCAGAAGACCAGCTAAAGGTAGGAGAGGAAAAAATGAGAAAATGGTTAGCTATAATGAACTCTATGACGTATGAGGAATTGGATAACCCGTCAATAATAGATAAGTCAAGAATGAGAAGAATAGCTTTAGGTTCTGGAACTGAGATAGAAGACGTCAAAGAATTAATAGAGCATTATAATTTAATGCAAAGAACTATTAAGATGCTTAAGAGGAGAAAGAAAGATGTCGAAAAACTCCTTGGACAATTTGGGGGAGAAAGCACTTGAATTATTAAAAAAATATCCCCTTTGTGACAGTTGCTTAGGTAGATGTTTTGCTAAATTAGGCTATAGGTTTGCAAATAAAGAAAGAGGTAAAGCAATAAAGACTTACTTGGTTCTAGAACTTGATAGGAAAATTAAAGATCACGAGTTAGAAGATCTTAATGAAATTAAGGAAATCCTTTTCAACATGGGAAAGGAATATTCTGGAATATTTGATATATACTTTTCCAATGAAAAATTTCAAGAAAGAACTTGTTATATTTGTAATTCAGAAATTGAGGAAATAAAAGAGGACTTTTTTAAAAAAGCCCTAGATTTTCTCAAGAAACAAGGTAAGGTAAAGTACGTATTAGGAGTAAAGCTCTCAGAACAGTTATCTAGACTAGAAAACGAATTCATTTTCAGCAATGGGCTGATATACTACGAAAGCATAAGGAATGAAATAAAGAGAGAAGTAGGCAAAATGCTAGCAAAAGAAGGTTACGAGCCGTGCATTGAAAATCCAGATATTGATATAATTTATGATTTGGGAACTAGAAGCATCTATACTATATCAAAAAAGTACAAAACATTATACTTATATTCTAGGTTATCCAGAAGAGTGCCTATATCAAGTTGGTATGGAAAAGATTCGCTGGAAGAAGAATTTAACGGAAAAGAGATCCTTGTTCCCTTTACAGAACCTTCTGAAGTAAGAATACTTGATGAATATCCATTAATAATTTCAGATGAGGATAGAGAGAAAATAGAAGCTAAAGGATACTTTCTGAGAAAAATTGGAAAAATAGCTGGAAGAGAGATATCTGCAATAATGACTGCTAAGCCAGAAAAGAGAATTTATTCAGTTCTTATATATTCAAAAGAAGAAATAGGAGAAAGAGTGTTAGGAAATATTAGACTTTTAACAGTTGAAGCTAGAGATTTTAAAGAATTAAAGGAAAAATTAAAAGATATAAAAGGAGAGATAATTTCCATAGACCTTATAGAAAGTGAAGGAAAACACAAAATTTTGGAAAACAAACTAACCTCATGATCGGCTTAATCGGCTTAGGAGTAATGGGTTGGAGAATAGGAGCAAACTTGGCTAATGATAAAAAATTAGACATTGTATGGGATAGAAATGAAGAAAAAAGGAAAGAGTTCGCTAAAAAGTATAACGTCAAAGAGGCTAAGACTCCTCAAGAATTGGTTCAGTCTTCTGATATTATAATCTCAATGTTGGCAGATGATAATGCGGTAAATTCAGTAATTTCCCCGTTAGTACAACTAATGAAAGGAAAAATACTAATAGATATGTCAACAATTTCTCCTTCACTTAGTGTAACCTTAGCAAATAAAATTAAGGAAAACGGAGGAGTAATGTACGATGCACCAGTTATAGGGACTTCAGTATTTGTAGAGCAAAAGAAGATCAATGTATTAGTAGGAGGTCCTAAAGAACATTTTGATAAAGTAAAGGATTTACTATCATCAACGTCCAGTAATATAGTATATATGGGAGATAACGGCTTTGGTCTTTATTCAAAATTAGTAAATAATCTTTTGTTAGGAGCATACGCAGTTGCCTTAGCTGAAGCATATAACTTTGGAATAAAAAGCGGTCTAGATAAAGATAAAGTCGCTAAAATTTTGATGGAATTAAGCAGTGCAAAGTCTCCAACGTCAGAAATTAAAACTCCAAAAATGGTTAGCGGAGATTACTCAACTCAATTCGCTACAAAGCACATGAGAAAAGATTTAGAAATAATACAAAGAGAAGCACAGAATTTGAAGGTAATAACTCCCATGTCGTCATTAGCTTTACAATTTTATAGAATGGCAGAGGCATTAGGCTACTCAGAAAGTGACTATATATCTGTCATAGAGATATTCAAAAAACTATCACCTAGCTAAAATTTTTGATAATCTTTCCTTAAATTTGTCAAAAGAGAAATTTAAAGATACATCCCTAAAGTCGTTTTCATACTTGGAGGCTTCAATTATAGCATTTGCAGCCTCTTCCACATTAGAGTACCCAAAACCGTATTTCCCTTCTTTTACGATATCTAACCAAGCACCACCGCTTTTATGGACTACAGGAATTAATCCTGCAGACATTGCTTCAACAATACTTATTCCAAAATGCTCATTAACTTTAGGATGAAAGTAAACCTTTGCTTTACTCAAATAATTAACTATATCGTCGTGAGTAAAATCTTCTACAATTTTTACATTACCTAACTTTCCTGAAATGCTCTTAACTTCTTCAAGGTATTTCTTGCTTCTGCCTGAAGAACCTAATATCACAAAGTTATAATCCTTAAGAACCTTAGCTACGGAAAACAAGTTCTCAAGGTTCTTCTCTGGAGCAATTCTAGAAATGCTTAAAACAAGCTTTGGATCTCTATTTCCCTTAATTTTCAAATATTCCTCAACTTCAACTGGAGGATAAAGTACCTCGTAAGAATATCCAGAAAGCTCCAAAATTTTTCCAGTCCAAGTAGAATTTGCTAGTAATTTACTCTTACTTTTAGAAAAGAAAATTCTGTGGACATATTTATAAGGCAAGAAATAAGTCCTCATTTTCCTATTTTTAATATAAGGCTCGTTATCTTCAGCATTAATTATCTTCAAGTTATCAGTTAAAGACCAAGGGAAGTGAATATAACTATAATCGGCGTTAGTTATATCTCCTATAGTACTAAAAGTGTTTCCTGGCCTCGTTAACATGCTAGTAAAAAGGGCCTTATAAAGACCAAATTTTATAGGAAATTTCTTTACTACAATTTCATCTGGCATTACGAAATTTTTATCCCATTTTTTTACATTCTCCACATCTATGTGAAGTGTAACTAATTTAACCTTGAACCCCATGGATTTTAAGGTATTTAAGACTGCAATTGCAACTCTCTCGCTACCTCCTAGTACCTCAAAGCTATGGTGATATAAAGTAAATTCGACCACGAACATTTATTCTAAAACGATAATTAAAAACCTATGAAGAGAGCACTAATAACAGCCTCAACTGAAGGCATTGGAAAAGGAATAGCTAAAGCTTTGGCAAAGCAAAGTTTCTCACTAGTCATAACTTCCAGATCTGAGGAAAAAGTAAAGAAGGCAGTTGAAGAACTAAGAGCAATTAATCCTTCAATTTGGGGAAAAACCTCGGATATGACAAACCTAAAAAGTTTAGAAGAGCTAGTATCTTTTTCCATTGATAAGATGGGCGGAATAGATCTACTTGTTGTAAACACTGGAAATCCCAGCAAAGAGCCTTTACTCTTTGAAGAAACTACAGACGAAGATTGGGAATATTCAGTAAAATTATATCTATTGAGCGCAGTAAAACTGACTAAATTAGTTCTACCTAAAATGAAGGAACAGCACTTCGGTAGAATAATTTACTTATCATCATGGACTGTAAAGGAACCACAAGATATATTTGTTTTAGCCGACGTTTCAAGGGCTCCATTAATACAATTAGCTAAAATTCTATCAAAGGATTATGGTAAGTATAATATTACCTTCAACGTCATTTTAATGGGTAGTTTTAACACTCCAGGAGCAAGTAGAGGAATTGAAAGATTGGCAAAAGCTAGGAAGAAATCTTTCGAAGAAGTATGGAAAGAAGAAGTACTCGACAGAATACCCTTAGGAAGAATAGGAGATCCGGAGAAAGATTTAGGAAAACTAATCCTTTTCCTTTATGACTCTGATTACATTACTGGCACTTCAATATTAATAGACGGCGGAAATACCAGGGCAGTATAGTTTAAGAATATACTCTATCCATTAATTCAACAACTACTATTTTCTCTTTAAGAGTAATACTTTGAGGGAATCCTTCACTATTACCCTTGAAGGATTAATGGGATTAACAATTAGAACACTCATGGAAAGGTTTTTAACCTAAGTCCCTCAACATAAAATTGACATGAGCTCTAAAAAGGCAATAAAAGTAAAAACTCCATCTGGAAAAGAAGTAGAGTTAGCTCCAGAGAAAGCTTGGTCATTGGCACCAAAGGGAAGGAAAGGAGTAAAAATAGGATTATTTAAAGATCCAGAAACAGGAAAGTACTTCAGAAGGAAATTACCAGACGACTATCAAATCTAAACTTTTTTACCGTACTTTTCTTCTTATGTTGATGAAACTCATCTTAAAATTAAGTGGAAAAATATTTGACGAAGAAGACCCACAAAAACTTCTCACATTGAAGGAAGTAGTAAAAGAGCTCGTAAACGAAGGAAATAGGGTAGGAATAGTAACCGGAGGAGGAAGTACTGCAAGGAAGTACATATCCTTAGCTAGAAAGATGGGTTCAAACGAAGCTTACCTAGATTTATTAGGCATATGGGCTTCAAGGTTAAACGCTTACTTAGTTGTTTTCTCTTTAAACGACCTAGCATACATGAAAGTTCCTGAAAGCCTTGAAGACTTTATTCAAGCTTGGTCTTACGGAAAAGTAGTAGTAACCGGAGGTTTCCAGCCAGGACAGTCAACTGCTGCAGTTTCAGCTTTAGTAGCAGAAGCCTCCAACGCAGACTTATTAATAATAGCAACGAACGTTGACGGAGTTTACGATAGAGACCCTAGAATATATAAAGACGCTAGACTATTGACAAAAATTAACACAGAGAAGTTAAAGGAAATTTTAGAAGGAACGCAATCAGTAAAAGCTGGGACTTACGAATTGCTAGACCCTATGGCAATAAAAATCGTTGAAAGATCCAAGATCAAGGTCATAGTCATGAACTACAATAAGCTAGGAAAACTAAAAGATATAATAGCCGGGAAAGAAATTTCAACCTTAGTGGAGCCAGAATAATGTCAGTCCTAGATCAAGAGGAATTTATACAATTAAGGAAATTTAAGGGAAAGGCAGACAAAGAAGAATTACAGAAAATATTAGAGGAAATTGAAGAACAAGTTAATAAAGGGGTATCATTACGCTCATCAATAATCTTCACTTACGCAAATTATGTTGAAGAAGTAAAGAAAAATAGGGATTTTTATAACTTGATCTCCACAATTTTGGAGAAATATTCACCAAAATTGGGCGTAGAGAACGTAACGGAATTAATAATTAACACACTATCATAGTTCGAAGAAAAAACTACTCATTACAGTGCAACTTATATTGCCTTTCCAAAGATAGAGATTTTTAGGTGCGATTTTTGAAAGTAGGAATTTTAGACTCAACGCTAAGAGAAGGAGAACAAACGCCAGGAGTAGTATTTACAACAGAGCAAAGAGTAGAAATAGCAAAGGCTCTCTCAGAACTAGGAGTATCAATGATAGAAGCAGGACACCCTGCAGTTTCGCCGGACATTTACGAAGGAATAAAAAGGATAGTAAAATTAAAGAAAGAAGGAGAAATAACTCCGGAAATAGTAGGTCACAGTAGGGCAGTTAAAAAGGACATTGAAATAGCAGCTGAATTAGAAGTTGATAGGATAGCAATATTTTACGGAATAAGCGACATTCATTTAAAGGCTAAAACAGGGAAAACCAGGGAAGAAGCTTTAAACATAATAGCCGAGGCCGTTTCTTATGCAAAAGAACACGGTGCAAAAGTAAGGTTTACCGCAGAAGACGCAACTAGGGCAGACTTAGAATATTTAACCCAAGTTATAAAAACTGTTAGAGACGCAGGGGCAGACAGGATAGGCATAGCTGACACTGTAGGAATCCTTTACCCTGCAAAGACTAGGGAATTATTTTCCTATTTATCAAAGATCCCAGGAGTCGAATACGATATTCATGCACACAATGATTTAGGATTAGCAGTAGCAAATTCATTGGCCGCAGTAGAAGGAGGAGCAACAATAATCCATGCAACGGTTAACGGTTTAGGAGAAAGAGTTGGAATAACTCCATTACAAGTAATAGCTGCCGCATTAAAATACCACTTTAACGTCGAAGTCGTTAAGCTTGAATTATTACCTAAAATATCGAGCTTAATAGAAAAATATAGCGGAATTCCGACACCGCCAAACTTCCCGATAACTGGAGATTACGCATTCTTACACAAAGCAGGAATTCACGTCCAAGGAATATTAAACGACCCAAGAACTTACGAATTTATGCCTCCTGAAACTTTCGGAAGAAATAGGGATTACGTTATTGACAAATATACTGGAAAACATGCTTTAAAAGATAGATTCGAAAGATTAGGAGTTTCATTATCTGAAGAAGAACTAGAACAAGTTCTAGCAAAAATAAAATCCAACCCTAACGTAAGGTTTTACAGAGACGTCGACTTATTAGAAATTGCTGAAGAAGTTACCGGAAGAGTATTAAAACCGAGACCGCCAGAAAAAGTTGAGGCATTAATTTCAATAAAATGCGACTCAAACGTTTACACTACAGCAGTCACTAGAAAAATTTCAGTAATACCTGGTGTAAAGGAGGTAATGGAAATTTCAGGAGATTACGACATTTTAGCTAAAATAGAAGCAAAAGACCCCACAGAGTTAAATAATATAATAGAGAGCATAAGGTCAGTAAAAGGAGTGTCGTCAACATTAACATCACTAGTTCTAAAGAAAATGTGACGCATTAAGCTTTTTAAAAATCAAATGGAAATAATAACTTGCGGGTGTGCCCGAGCGGCCCAAGGGGGCGGACTCAAGATCCGCTGGCGAAGGCCATCCGGGGTTCAAATCCCCGCACCCGCACTGTGGGGGCACATCCCCCTACTGCTATGTAAGTTTCTATTATCTTATCTAAGGGGCCGACGTAAAGGTACCTTAGCTTAGGTTTCAAATGATCAATATAGTAGACGTAATACCTTCCCTTATTCTCACGTATAGAGAATTTGTCCGTACGTATAATTTCAGTCATAATTTGTGTTTTTACTGGTAATATCTATAAAAGCTAATTATACTCAGATTTAAATAATGTTATTATCAAATGTTTAAAGTATTAATACTTTCATAGCATACAGCTTGGAAATTCTAAGTATTATTATAGTTAATTTTATAAAGACTTTAGCATAAGTTTTAAAAAAGCATGGTTTATACGGTGGAAACATTAATAGAGAACTGCGGTAAAATAAAGAAAGTCCCGCCATCGCTTATTACTAATTATGAGAAATTTCTAAGCTTCTTTCTCCCCAAGAATTTACAATCATTAACTGTCATTCTTCCTTATGAAATGATGGATGAGTCTGAAAAAATAAGAGAGGCAGTAATGAAAGCTAGACCCTCATGTGTAGTGAAAATTCTAGTTGATAAGGATTCAAAGGAAATTGTATTCTGTTTATGAATAGAAAAGTTAAGTTTTAATTATATCAAGCAGAGAATTCTATAATGCCAAAAAAGAGCAAGGACAAACAGCTATTGCCCTATATATTAACGCCTTTATTAGAGAAGACAATTCGCGAGTACAAACAATTATATTCTCGCCTTTGTTCATCAGAGCCCGAAAAAGACTACTGTAAAGATTCTAAAGGCTTTTACAATTTTCTCTCAGATATTTTACAAGAATTAATCCCATTAATTTCCTCCTTTGAAGTATTAAAAGATATAAAAACACTAAATTACTTGAAAAGCCAAGGATTTTACTTAATTCCAGTACATAAACAAGATTTAGGGGACGGCTTAATTAAAGAAAATACTATAGAAAAACTAGCAAATTCCTACTTAAATATAGTGCAACCTAAAAATTTAGCTGACGGAATAGGATTATTAAACTTAATTTCTGCAGGAGCAACGATTACCACACAAAAAGACGGGATTTGCGAAGAGCTTAACATAACTTTCAAATATAAACAAGAAGAGGAAAAAGTTAAGGACTTAGTAATAAAATATGCTCAAACGATAGCGAATAAAATGGGTTATGTGATAAAAGGAATACAGGTAGACTCGACACTAATAAAAATACGTTGTTGCAAATGACTTTTAATCAATGTAAACTTTATTATTTCCTCTGCAAATTTCATTTTAGATGACATATAATGGGCCCATAGCTCAGCTAGGTAGAGTGCTGGGCTCCAGATGAAAAACATTGGGTCTTCAGACCGAAAGGGATGAAGTACATCTGGAAATTGGAGAGACCCAGTGGTCCGGGGTTCGAGTCCCCGTGGGCCCATTATTTAACCCCGGAATTTCTCGAATATCTAGTTCTTGTTTCTTGCATATGGTCATTTCATAAAATACTCTATGAATTATGTTAAACTATTGAATTAAAGCATTTATTTCGCCAAATTCTTATAAACGGCATATGTTTCATAGAATAAAAATCTTAAAAAGTAAAGAGTGAAAGTAGATCTAATGAAATCAGTTACAGGAGAACTAATAAAAAATGTTATAAATACAATATTCCTGTTAGACAAGGACTGGGTAACTA